>NZ_CP063767.1:1236408-1545510 GCF_015277515.1 Thermophilibacter immobilis
TGCTCGACAAGATGGGCCCCGCTAGCGAGAAGGCCCCCTCCGACGAGCCGGACGCTTCCGGGGACGACGGAGGCCTCCGCGCGCGCGTGCTCGTGATCAACGGGCCCAACATCAACATGCTCGGCATCCGAGAGCCCGACATCTACGGGCACGACACCTATCAGGCCCTGCTTAAGACCTGCCGCGAGGCGGCACTCGAGGCGGGCTTCTCCGAGTGCTCCTGCTTCCAGTCCAACCACGAGGGCGACCTCGTCGACGCCATCCAGGACGCCTACGACGACTACGACGGGATCGTCATCAACCCCGGTGCCTACACGCACACCTCGGTCGCGATCCTCGACGCCGCCAAGGCCGTCGCTCTTCCCATGGTCGAGGTGCACATATCCAAAATCGACGAGCGTGAGGAGTTTCGCCAGGTCTCCTACATCCGCGCCGCGTGCTTCGAGACGATCGCGGGCATGGGCATCGAGGGATACCGCAGGGCCCTCTTCGACCTGGCCAAAAGGATCGGGCTCTAGGGCTCCGGGTTTGAGGGGCACTCCGGTCCGTCGCCCGTCCCCTCTCCGTGCCGTCGCCCCTTCTTGGATTGGGGCAAGTTTTTGATGTTCAGCCCTTCTCAGTGTTTCAAACGTCCACAAAACCCAGCACTTTTCGATAAAAACGAACGTAACGGCGCTGCGGCCGTTATCGGACATCAAAAACTTGCCCCAATCGTGGGAGGGTGACCACAGGGAGGGCAGAAGCGGGGCGAGGCTGGTCGCAGGACGCGGGCCGACCGGCGCGCGGTAGGTTCGGTCGCAGGACGCGCCAACCTACCGGCAGCTCCAGACGCCGCTCTCGGTAGCGATGAAGTCGACGGCCACGTCATGGGCGTCGTGCGGGAGCGGGTTGGAGGAGATCTGCGCGAGGCGCGCCAGGCCGATCTTCTCGCCCGGATAAAACGCCAGGAAGCGGTCGTAGTAACCGCCGCCGTAGCCCACGCGCTGACCCTGGGCGTCGAAGACGAGACCCGGGACCAGGCAGGCGGAGCCGCCGAGCTCGGACACGCTCAGCGCGGGCGCGTCGGCGGCGGGCTCGAGCAGGCCGTGCGCGCCACGCGCGAGCTCGTCGAGGCCGAGAATCTCGCAGAACCCCAGCTGATGGCGGCTAACGTCGCAGCGCGGCACGCCGACGCGACGCCCCCGAGCGAGCAGCCCCTCAATCAGCGCGCGCGTGTCGACCTCGGAGCCGCACGAGACGTAGGAGAGCACGAGGGGCGCCTCGGCAGAGGGGGGAAAGCCGGCGAGGATGCGGCAAATGGCCGCGTCGGCGCCGCGCCGGGACGCTTGCGGGACGTCCTCGCGCATGCGACGGTAGGCGTCTCTGAGGGAGCGCTTGTCAGCGTCCGTACCGTATGAGCTTGCCATGAGCGTTCCTCCCTCGGATTTCAGCCATCTCATTCTAGCAGGGTTTGCCGCTGAGCTTCCCACAGGAGACGTCGTTTGCCGTACCATAGACCTCGTTGCGAAAAACGCGCGCGGGAGTGACCGCGCGTCACACGAAGGAGCCAGCATGCCCAACGAGGGAAGCTATGAGGCGGCGCTCAGGCGCAGCGACGAGGTCCACGCCGACCTCGAGGTCAATTCCGGGGCCTACACCATGCTCACGGGCGACCGGCCCACGGGACGCCTGCACCTGGGACACTACTTTGGCACCCTCGTCGACCGCGTGCGCCTCCAGGCGCTCGGCGTGCACGCCAATATCGTCATCGCCGACTACCAGGTCATCACCGATCGCGACACCACCGAGCACATCCGCGACAACGTCTACAACATGGTCGTCGACTACCTCGCCTGCGGCATAGACCCCGACCGGACGCTCGTCTTCACTCACTCCGCCGTCCCCGAGCTCAACCAGCTCATGCTGCCGTTCCTCTCGCTGGTGACCGAGTCCGAGATGGAGAGGAACCCCACGGTGAAGGCGGAGCAGGAGGCATCGGGCCACGCGCTCACCGGGCTCCTCCTCACCTATCCCGTCCACCAGGCCTGCGACATCCTCTTCTGCAAGGGAAACGTCGTCCCCGTGGGCCGCGACCAGCTCCCCCACGTCGAAATCACGAGCAAGATCGCGCGGCGCTTCAACGAGCGCTACGCGCCGGTCTTTCCCGAGGTCACGGGGCTTCTCACCTCTACTCCGCTTCTGCCGGGACTCGACGGGCGCAAGATGAGCAAGTCGTACGGCAACGCCATCTCCCTGTGCATGACGGCCGACGAGACCGCCCGACTCATCAAGAAGTCAAAGACCGACTCCGAGCGCAACATCACCTTCGACCCCGAGGGGCGCCCCGGCGTCGCCGCACTGCTTACTACCGCGGGCATCTGCACCGGGCGCGAGCCCGCCGAGATCGCCGCCGAGATCGGCATGGGCGGCTCGGGCCAGCTCAAGCGCTACGTCACCGAGGTCGTAAACGACTACTTCGCACCCATCCGCGAGCGTCGCCGCCGCTACGAGCAGGACATGGACTACGTCCGCGACGTCCTTACCGAGGGCAACGCGCGCGCCCGCAGAATCGCGGCCGCGACGCTCGACGAGGTCCGCGACGCCATGGGAATGACCTACTAGCTCGGGGGAGCCCGCGAAGGGAGCCTGCACATGATCTGTCCCCACTGCGGCAAGACGCTGGAGGACAACCCGAAGTTCTGTCCCTGGTGCGGAAGGCCGACCACCGCACCGGCGCCGACCGGCGCGGCCGGCGCGCCCCGGGAGAGGATCGCAGCAGCTCCCGCCGCGCCCCGCATGGGGCCGCCCCTCCCGCCCGGGACCTCGACCCCTTCCGCATCCGAGGTCCCCGACCCGGCGCAGAGGTCGACTCATACAAGGACGGGCCTGGTCGTGGGGGTCATCGTCGCGGTGGCTCTTGCGCTCGTCGCCGCGCTCAGCCCTTTGCCCGGCCTGCTCGACAGCACCCGCTGGAGTGGGCCGTCCCTCACCATCTCCCCCCCCTAGAGCCAGGAGCAGCGCGACGGGAACCTACTACGCCTTCTGGAACGACGGGGAGTCGATCGTGAGCTACACCTACGTCCTGGGCGAGGGCGGCACCGAGCCCCTGCCGCTCGCGGGGTACGACGCGACGGACCAGATAGCACAAGACGGCGTGGACGAGAACGAGGACTCAGAGGGGCCGCGCTGGGACGTCGACGACAACCTCGTGAGCCTCTCGTCCGCACCCGAGGAGCCGACCCTTCCCGACGGCGGCGTCTCCTACGAGGTCGACGGGCGTAGGGGTTCGCGCGTGCTCTCTCCGACGAGCTATTCCCCGTTTTTGCATGAGACCCTCTACGAGGACTTCAGCAAGACGCTGGAGAACATGAGCGTATCGTCCTCCTAGTCGTCGGAGCAGGACAGACGGGCCCCGGTATCTCCATCGGAGCCCGCTTTTTTGGGCCCCCTGGGGCCCGTCTCAGTCAAAACGAGACTTGTCAATAGATTTTTACGAATACCCCAAGTAGCGCCAAAAACGACGCGCCCTCTACCTGCACGTTCTTTGGAGAAGTGACTTCTGATACTCGGAGGTGCGAAGAAAATCTATTGACAAGTCCCCCTCGGCCCAAAAAATCCTACTGCGGGTCCCTCAAAGTCGCGTACATCACCGCTTTTATGGTATGCAGGCGGTTCTCGGCCTCCTCGAAGACGCGCGAGCGTGGTCCCTCGAAGACCTCGTCGGTGACCTCGAGCTCGGGCAGGCCGAACTTCTGGTAGACCTCCTCGCCCACGTCGGTCTTGCGGTCGTGGAAGCTCGGCAGACAGTGCATGAAGATCGCGTCGGGGGCGGCCTCGCCCATGAGCCGCGCGTTCACCTGATAGGGCGAGAGGAGCTCGATGCGCTTGCCCCACAGCTCGGCAGGCTCGCCCATGGAGACCCAGATGTCGGTGTAGATGACGGAGGCCCCGCGCGCCCCAGCGGCCACGTCCTCGGTCAGCTCGATCTTGGAGCCCGACTCCTCGGCAAGAGCGCGGCAGGTGCCCACGAGCGCGGAATCGGGCATCTGGGCGGCGGGGCCGCACGCGCAGAAGTCGATGCCGAGCTTGGCGCAGACCACCATGAGCGAGTTGCCCACGTTGTTGCCGGCGTCACCCATGAACGTGACCTTGCGCCCGCGCATCTCGCCGAACTCCTCCTGCATGGTAAGGACGTCGGCGAGCATCTGCGTGGGGTGGAACTCGGTGGTGAGGCCGTTCCAGACCGGCACGCCCGCGTGGGTGGCGAGGGTCTCGACGCGCTCCTGCCCGAACCCGCGGTACTCGATGCCGTCGAACATGCTCCCGAGCACGCGCGCGGTGTCCTCGATCGACTCCTTCTTGCCGATCTGCGAGGCCGAGGGGTCCAGGTAGACGGCGTGCATGCCGAGGTCGCGGGCACCCACCTCGAATGCGCAGCGCGTGCGCGTCGAGGTCTTCTCGAAGATGAGGGCGACGTTCTTGCCCTCGAGGTAGCGATGAGGCTCGCCCGCGCGCTTGGCGCGCTTGAGGTCGGCCGCGAGGTCGAGAAGGCCTCGGATCTCCTCGGGGGTGAAGTCGAGGAGCTTCAGAAAGCTGCGTCCGGAAAGGCTGGATGCCATGGTCCCTCCTTGTGGGCGCTCGGCGCCCGTCGTCGTGTGCTGGCGCAAGCGCCACCAGAAATTGTATCCCAGCCCCGGGGCCTAGAGCTCGTCGCGCCAGAAGGCCATGCTCATGCAGTGCGGGCCGCCGCGTCCGCGCGAGAGCTCGGCGGACGGCACCTCAAGCAGCTCGAGGCCGGCGCGGGAGAGGATGTCGTTGGTCACGGAGTTGCGCTGGTAGACGAAGATTCGACCCGGACGAACGCAGAGCGTGTTGGACCCGTCGTTCCACTGCTCGCGCGCACTCGCGATCTCGTCGCCCCCGCCGCACTTGATGAGCCGCACGCCGCCCACGCCCAGGGCCTGGGCGAGAATCGCGTCGAGGGTGCCGTCGAGCTGGCGGATGCGCACCTCGCCCGCGCATGCCCCGCGCGCGAGCTCGAAGACGCGCAGGGTCCCCAGGATGGCCGGATGCACGGTGAAGGTGTCCACGTCGACCTGGGTGAAGACCGTGTCGAGGTGCATGAAGGAGCGCTTGTGCGGAATGGAGAACGCGAAGACGCGCTCGACGCCGGAGGGGGGCTCCCCCCACAGGAGGCGGTGGGACAGGGAGTCAATCGCGGCGGGCTGGGTGCGCTCGGAGATGCCCACGCCAAGGACGCGGGGACCCAGCACGAGGATGTCGCCGCCCTCGATGTGGTAGGCAGAGCCGCTCTCGTGCCAGCGGGGCACGCCCGCGTAGGCGGGGTGATAGCGAAAGACGAAGTCACCAAAGATCGACTCGCGCCGCCGCGTCGCGCAGAGCATGCGATTCATCGAGACGCCCCGCCCGATGACCGAGAAGGTGTCGCGCGTGAAGTAGGCGTTGGGGATGGGGTCCACGACCAGCGGGGAGACGGCGTTGCCGTGGGTGAGCATGAGGTCAGCGAGCGACAGGAGCGACGAGGGCGCGAGGTCGAGCTCGTCGGCGCGCACGCCCTCGATGCACTTGTCGACGAGGGCCGTGGTGTCCGCAATCGAGTCGAGCTTCTCGCGCACGGCGGCGCGGGCGCACCGGCCGTCCACCCCCGACTCGCTCAGCCAGCGCTCGCAGAACTCGGCGCGGGCGCCCTCGTGCGCGTCGAGCGCCTCGGCGACGAGCCGGTCCAGGTAGAGCACCTCCACGCCCTCGTCGGCGAGCATCCAGGCAAAGCGATCGTGCTCGCGCTGGGCCTCCTGCAGAAAGGGGATGTCGTCGAAGAGCAGGGGCGCCAGGGTGTCCGGCGAGAGGTTCAGGAGCTCGCCTCCCGGACGATGCAGCATCACCGTGCGCAGGCGCCCTATCTCGGAGTGTACGTTGAGGCCCCGCTGCATCTGACTCCCCCTCGTCGGCGACTGCGTTCCTCTTACCATACTACTACCGTGGACGCAGACGCGCGCACCACGTCTACCTGCGCGTATTCGTATGGTCACGGTGCTATCGGAGCGAGAGAGCGGCCGTGGCGTATGCTACCCTGAAGCGACGACGCGACCCCCTCTTGAGAGGACGGCGCAACCTTGGAGGGCCCCATGGCAGACGAGTTCCTAGACCTCACGGCAGACAACCTCGCCAACGAGCATCTCTGCTGCATAATCCGCACCAGGAGGCCACATCCGGGCGTCGAGGCCAAGCGTGTCTGGCTCGCCGACCGGCTCAACGAGGGGCACGTCTTTCGCAAGCTCGACGAGAGGGCCGCGGTCTTCATCGAATATGCGCCGCTCGAGTCGGCATGGGTCCCTGTGATGGGCGACAACTACCTCTACCTGTACTGCCTGTGGGTCTTGGGCAGCTCGTACCGCGGACGCGGCTACGGTTCACGGCTCATGGAGAGCTGTCTGGCCGACGCGGAGGAGCAGGGCAGGTCCGGTGTCTGCATGCTCGGGGCGCGCAGACAGAAGGCCTGGCTCTCCGACCAGCGCTTCGCGCGGGGCCACGGCTTCGCGACCGTGGACGAGACGGAGACGGGCTACGAGCTTCTGGCATACTCCCTCGACGGCACCGTGCCGCGCTTCTCGCCCGCCGCGAAGGTCGGGACCATCGCGTCTGAGGACCTCACCGTCTACTACGACGACCAATGTCCCTACATTCACCAGAGCATCGAGCTCGTCCGCGCGCGCTGCGCAGCGGCGCGAGCGCCGGTCGCGCTCGTCCATGTGGAGACGCTCGAGCAGTCCAAGGCCCTGCCCTGCCCCTTCAACAACTACGCCGTCTTCTACCGGGGCAGGCTCGAGACCGTGAACCTCCTCGACTCCCGCAGCCTGGACAGACTCATCGGGGCGAGCTAGACCGCGCGGCCGTCTTGGCGGCACAGGCGCCCTACAGTCTCGCGGTGACTGCTATCATGGGCCGTAACATGTTCCGGTCCGGCCCCTGGCCGGACCGCGCGAGAGAGGGGCGGACATGGGCAAGCAGGACAGCGGAGAAGATCTTCGGGGCAAGGCTCCCTCGGACGAGGCGCGCCGCCGCCACGACTACTCCTTCACCCAGAACCGCGAGTTGTCCTGGCTGCGCTTCGACGACCGGGTGCTCGACGAGGCCTTCGACCCCAAGGTCCCCCTCTTCGAGCGCCTCAAGTTCTGCGAGATCTTTGACTCCAACCTCGACGAGTGGTTCATGATTCGCGTGGGCGGCCTCTCAGACCTCGCCTCCCTTAAGAACCAGCCCAAGGACAACAAGTCCAACCAGACGCCCGCCGAGCAGCTCGACCAGATCTTCTCGGCCCTGCCCCCACTCGTGGAGCGCCACGGGCGCGCCCTCTCCGAGGTGGAGGCCGCCCTCGCGGGCAAGGGCCTCGTGCGCGTCTGCCCGGCCGACTACACCGACGCCGACCGCTCCGCCGTGTCGCGCCACTTCGACCGACGGCTCGCGCCGATCATCTCGCCGCTCGTCGTTGATCCGCGCCACCCCTTCCCCAACCTCAGGAACGGCCGCCTCTTCGTGGCGTGCTCGCTCAAGGCGGCCGACGACGAGCGCGGCGTGCTCGGCCTCATCGAGCTCCCCGCCACGGAGCCCCGCGTCGTCGAGCTGCCGACCAGGCCCGGGATGTGGCGCTACACCCTCATCGAAGACGTGCTGAGCTGCTGCCTCGACCGCTGCTTCGGCGACTACGTACCCCGGCACGCCGCCGTCGTACGCGTCACGCGCAACGCCGACATAGACCCCGACGGCGAGGGCGTCGAGGAGGAGGAGGACTACCGCCAGCACATGAAGAAGGTCCTCAAGCTCCGCCAGCGCCTCCAGCCCGTACGCCTTGAGGTCCAGGGAAAGCTCGGCCACGCGCTGGAGTCGCTGGTAGCCCGCGAGCTCCACCTCGAGGAGCGCCGGATCTTCCACGTCGAACGTCCGCTCGACCTGGGCTACGTCTACGGGCTGGAGGAGCACGTCCCCGACCCCGCGCACGCGGCCTGCGTCTTCACGCCGTTCGAGCCCCAGGTCTCCCCCATGGTCGACCTCGCCCGTCCGCTCAGACCCCAGGTGGAGGACCACGACGTCCTGCTCACCTACCCCTACGAGTCCATGGCGCCCCTGCTGCAGCTCCTGCGCGAGGCCTCCGCCGAAGACGCGTGCATCTCGATCAAGGCCACCCTCTACCGCGTGGCCACGCGTTCCCACCTCTGCGAGAGCCTCGTGGCCGCCGCCGAGGCCGGCAAGGAGGTGACCGTGCTCATGGAACTGCGTGCCCGCTTCGACGAGGCCAACAACATCGCCTGGGCGGAGCGCCTCGACGACGCCGGCTGCACCGTCATCTACGGCTCCGAGGGCTTCAAGTGCCACTCCAAGATCTGTCAGATCACCTACCATGACAAAGACGGCATCAGCCGCGTCACCTGCCTGGGGACGGGTAACTTCAACGAGAAGACCGCCCGGCTCTACTCCGACTTCATGCTGCTCACGGCCTCCGAGCGCATCGGCGCCGACGGCAACACCTTCTTCCGCAACCTCTCCCTGGGAAACCTGCGCGGCTCCTACTGCGAGCTCGGCGTGGCCCCGGCGGGCCTCAAGCCCCTCGTCATGAGGGGCCTCGACCGTGAGATCGGGCGCGCCCGCGCGAGCGAGCCGGCGCGCGTCTTCCTCAAGATGAACTCGCTCACCGACCGCGACGTCATCGACAAGATCTCCGAGGCCTGCGAGGCCGGCGTCGAGGTCGTGATGGTGGTGCGAGGCATCTGCTGCATCAAGGCGGGCGTGGCCGGCAGGACCGACGGGCTCGTGGTGCACCAGATCGTGGGCCGCTTCCTCGAGCACGCGCGCATCTACGCCTTTGGTGCCCAGGCAGATATGATTTATCTCTCGAGCGCGGACATGATGACGAGAAACACCGAGCGGCGCGTGGAGATAGCCTTCCCCGTGCACGACCCCGCCTGTCGCGCCATCGTCCGCCACTTCATTGAGCTGCAGCTCTCCGACAACGTCAAGGCGCGCCAGCTCACGAGCGAGGGCACCTGGGGGCCGGTTGACGCGCCCGAGGGGTCCGCGCGCGTCAATAGCCAGGAGGTCCTTCTCGTCGAGGCCTACCAGCGCGCGCGGGAGGCCGCCACGAGCCGCGACGCCCGTCCGCGGCAGCGCCCCGGGGCCCCGGCCGAGATCCCGGCGAGCGAGGGGCCGTCCGGCTCGGCCGCGCCGGACGTCGCGGCCGAGCCCGCAGCACCCGCCGCCTCGGGCCGGGGGCGCGTCTCGGCCGCGCTCGCGCTCTTCGGGGCCGCCTTCCGCACCCTTCTTGGAGGAGATCGCTAGATGACCGAGCCCCAGACCCTCGAGCTCACGGCCGAGCGGATGACCTACGGTGCGGACAGCGTCACGCACGACGCGGACGGCAGGGCCGTCTTTTTGTCCGGCGCCGTGACGGGCGACCGCGTGCGCGCTGTCGTCGACAAGCTCAGCGAGCGCTGGGCCCACGCCCGCGTCACCGAGGTCCTGGAGGCCTCGCCCGATCGCGTCACGCCCGACTGCCCCTACGCCGGCGTCTGCGGCGGGTGCCCCTGGGCACAGCTCGCCTACCCCGCCCAGGCCGAGGCCAAGCGCGCCAGCGTCGTCGACGCTCTCGCGCGCATCGGCCACCTCGGCCTCGAGCATGCCGAAAAGCTCGTGGCGCCGCTCGTCTCCCCTTCTGAGCCCTGGGGCTACCGCAACAAGATTGAGCTCGGCGTGGGCCGCACGCGAGGCGGCAAGGTCATCCTGGGCATGCACGGCGCGGGCGAGGGGGGCCTCGTGCGGGTCAAGAGCTGCATGCTGCTCGATCGCACCCACGCCGGGGCGGCCCGCTCCGTGGCAGGGGCCGTCGCCTTTCTCTCCAACAGCCATGGCCTCGACCTGGAGCGCGTGGGCATCCGCGTCTCCCGGCGCACCAAGGACGTCGAGGTGGCCCTCTGGGATCGCCCTGGCTCCTTCCCCCGCGCGCAGGCCGCCAAGATCCTCGCCGACGCCGAGCGCCCCACCTCCGTCGTGCGCGTCCTGCAGAAGGGCCCCGCCAAGGCCCGCCGCATCGCGGGCGTCGAGTGCCTCTCGGGCGCGGGCTCATGGGGCGAGCTCGTGGGCGAGGAGCGCATGCGCGTCTCGGCCCCGTCGTTCTTCCAGGTGAACACCAGGGGCGCCGAGAAGCTCGTGGAGCTCGTGCTCGAGGCGCTCGACCCCCAAAAGGACGAGGAGGCCATGGACCTCTACTGCGGCGCGGGGACCTTCACCGTGCCCCTCGCACGCAGGGCGGGCTTCGTCTCGGCGGTCGAGTCATACGGGCCCGCGGTGCGCGACCTGCGCCGCAACCTGGAGATCGCCGGCACGGACAACGTCGACCCCATCGGCGGTGACGCGGGTCGCGAGTTTCCCGACGCAGAGGCCGACGTCATCGTGGTGGACCCGCCGCGGGCGGGCCTCGCGGCCGACGTGGTGGAGCGCCTCTCGGCCCAGCCGGCGCGCGCGATCGCCTACGTGTCGTGCGACCCGGCCACCCTCGCCCGCGACCTCGCGCGCTTCGAGGCCACCGGGACCTTCTCGCCCGTCCGCGTGACGCCCGTGGACCTCTTCCCCCAGACCTTCCACGTGGAGACGGTGACCTTGCTGTCAAAGGCGACGCGAGGCGCGGGAACGTACCAGGTCAGGACCCTCTGAGAAAGGAGCTCCCCCATGCCCAGAATGCCCGTGCTCTTTGTGGGCCACGGATCGCCGACCAACGCGATCGAGGACAACGACTACACGCAGGCCTGGGAGCGGGTGGCACGTGAGATTCCTCGTCCTCGGGCCATCGTGTCCCTCTCGGCCCATTGGTTCACGCGGGGCACCAGGATCATGAATCAGGGCCACCCCGAGACCATCCATGACATGTACGGGTTCCCCCAGGCGCTCTATGACCTCACCTACGACGCGCCTGGGGACCCCGAGCTGGCTCAAGAGGTTGCGGGGCTGATCAGCCGAAAGACAACCTTCGATCAGTCCTGGGGCCTCGACCACGGGACCTGGTCGGTGCTCGCCCATCTCTATCCCGAGCGCGACATCCCCGTCATCCAAGTGAGCATAGACGCCACGGCGACCCCCGAGGAGCACTACCGGACGGGTCGCGAGCTCGCTCCCCTGCGCGACCGGGGCGTGCTCCTATTGGGATCCGGAAACGTTGTCCACAACCTGCGCATGGTCGACTGGAGCCAGGAGCGCGGGGGCTACGACTGGGCTCGCGAGTTCGACGACCACGTCAAGGGCGCCATCGAGCGGGGAGGTTTCGAGGACGTCGTGGGCTACCGGAGCCTGGGCCAGACGGCCCGGCTCGCCGTGCCCACGCCGGACCACTTCAGCCCGCTTCTCTACGTGCTCGGCGCCGCCGACCCGGGCGAGAAGGCAGAGGTCTTCAATCACTCCTGCACGCTGGGTTCGCTCTCCATGACGAGCTTTCTGCTCGGTTAGGTCAGAACCGTAGCGCGGTGCTCGGAATAGCGGCAGCTCAGTAAGGCCTCTCCGTCTTTTGCGACTCCGCTCGCGACGGTTGCGCGTCAGGAGCGAAACGTGTACAAAAGGGTGTGACTTGGGTAAGGGGCCCAGGCAAGAGAGAGGAATCAACATGAAGGCTACGGTCAACGAGGATTGCATCGGCTGCGGTGTCTGCGAGGGCACCTGCCCCGAGGTCTTCTCCATCGGGGACGACGGCATGGCTCACGCCATCGAGGGGGACGTCCCCGCGGACGCCGAGGACAGCGCCCAGGAGGCCGCCGAGAACTGCCCTGTCTCCGCCATCGAGGTCGCGTAACCCGCGCGGCAAGAACGGGCTCGGCACGCATGACGTACGATGGGCGGGAGTCGCTTGCGGCTCCCGCCTCTTTTGTGAAGGAGAACCTCACATGATCCTGGCATCCCAGTCCCCGCGTCGCCGAGACCTGCTCGCGGCCGTGGGCTTCGAGCTTTCCGTCGCCCCCGCGCGCATAGACGAGGCCAGACACGACGGAGAGGCGCCTGTGGAGCTCGTCTCGCGTCTCGCGCGCGAGAAGGCCCGGGCGTGCCGCAGCCGGCTGGGCGAGGCGCCCGCCGACGGCCTTCTGGTGGCGGCCGACACCGTCGTCTGGACCGACGAGGCGACCGTGCTCGGAAAGCCCGCCGACGCCGCGGATGCGCGGCGCATGCTACGCGCCCTGTCCGGTCGCACCCACCACGTCTCGACGGGCGTCTCGGCACTTCTACTCTCGCCCGCGGCGGAGCAGCTGGACGCCAGGAGCTTCGTGGAGACGACCGACGTCACCTTCTGGCCGCTCGAAGAGGCCGTGATCGACGCCTACGTGGCCACGGGCGAGCCCTTCGACAAGGCCGGCTCCTACGCAATCCAGGGGGCGGGCAGGCTGCTCGTGCAAAAGGTCCGCGGGGACTACGCCACCGTCGTGGGTCTGCCAATCGCGCGCCTCGTGCGCGAGCTCGCAGGCCTCACGGGTCGCGCCGACCTCGTCGCCCACGCGCTGGAGAGAGGCACCCATGCCTGACATCACGAGCATCACGCAGATCCCCGGCGTCTTCGCCGGACACGCCACGCACGCCGAGGCCGGCACCGGCTGCACGGTCGTCGTCTTTCCCGAGGGGGCCACGGGCGCGGTCGACGTGCGCGGGGGCGCCCCGGCCACGCGCGAGACTGACCTCCTGCGTCCGGAGGAGACCGTCGAGGTGCTCCATGCCGTGATCCTGGCTGGCGGCAGCGCCTTTGGCCTCGCGGCCTCCTGCGGCGTCGCCGAGGAGCTCGAGCGGCGTGGGTGCGGCCTGGACGTGGGCGTGACGCGGATACCCATCGTCTCGGGGGCCTGCCTGTTCGACCTCGCCTGCGGGGACGCCCACGTGCGTCCCACGCTCGCCGACGGCCGCGCGGCCGTATCTGCGGCGCTGGACGGCGCAGGCGCGCCCCTCGCACGCGGAAACGTGGGCGCCGGGTGCGGCTGCACCGTGGGCAAGCTCGCGGGGCCCGAGCGCGCCATGAAGTCGGGCCTGGGCGAGGACGTGGAGCAGGCCGGCTCGCTCGTCTGCGGGGCCGTCGCCGCCGTCAACGCCTGCGGCGACGTCCTAGATCCGGACACGGGCGCGAGAATAGCCGGCATGCGCACGGCTGAGGGCGCGCTCGGCAGCAGCGTGGAGGCGCTTCTCGGCGCGCGCGCCCAGATGCCGCTCGCGCGGACCAACACCACGATCTCCTGCGTCATCGCCAACGCGCGGCTCACCAAGGCCCAGGCCACCAAGGTCGCCCAGATGTCCGCGGACGCCTACGCCCACGCCATCAGCCCCACCCACACCACCAACGACGGCGACACCGTCTTCGTCATGGCCACGGGCGAGGTCGAGGCAGCACTCGACGTGGTGGGGGCGCTCGCCACGCGCGCGCTCGGGCGCGCCATCGCAGACGCCGCGCGCTCGGCCGAGGGGGCCTTCGGCCTGCCCGCCGCGCGCGACCTGGTGTAGGGTAGAGGCGACCCCAGCTCGCGCTCGTTCGAGAGGAACACGCATGTATCGCCTCATAGCGTCCGACATGGACGAGACCTTCCTCGACCATCGCCACCGCATCCCCGCCCCCAACCTGTCCGCGCTCGCGCGCCTGCGCGCGCAGGGGGCGCTCTTCGTGCCCGCGTCGGGGCGCGGCTACCTCTCCATCATGGACAACTTCGCCCAGGTGGACCCCGCCCTCATGGAGGGGGGCTACGTCATCTCGTACAACGGCGGCACCCTCAATCGCTTCGGCGACCCCGAGCCCCTCCACGAACGCAGCCTCGACCACGGCCTCGCCAACGAGCTCTGGCGCCTGGGCGTGGCGCGCGGCATCTGCCTGCACGCCTACACGCCCGACTGCAGCGTCCTCGTGCGCGACTGGCCCGCGAAAGAGCGCACCTACCTCTCCACCCTCAAGCGGGTGCGCGAGTACCCCGAGCCCGACCTCTCGGGCGTGCCCGTCGTCTCCAAGATGCTGTACATGAGCGAGGACTTCGCCTTCCTGCACCGCTTCGCCGACGAGGTGCGGCCCCTGCTCGGGGGGCTCGCCAGCATCACCTACTCGTCGGGGCGCTACCTCGAGGTCGTCCCCGCAGGGGTCGACAAGGGTGCCGGCTTGGTCGGGCTCGCCGGCCTCCTGGGCATCGACGTCGCCGACACCGTGGGCATGGGCGACTCCGCCAACGACCGCGAGATGGTCGTCGCCGCAGGCCTGGGCGTGGGCGTGGCCAACGTCTCCGACGAGCTCAGGCCCGTGTGCGACCTCGTCCTTTCGACCCCGGCCGAGGACGGTGCCCTCCCCGAGCTCGTGGACAAGATCTTCTAGGCCCAGGCTTGCCCCTGCGCCCGGCTCCTAACGAGGGCACGCGCACCTCTCGCCGTCCTTTTCCCCACCTCATGAGGGTACGTACGCCCTCCTCCCGGGTGCGTACGCAGCTGCATTTTTTTAAAGGGGATCATCGCAAAGGATCCGCAGGTAGGGCCCCTGACGAGAAGAGCATTAATCTAGAAATTGCATACGTATCCTAGGGATGGATGTACGTACCCTTCTACAGGCGGACCACCTTGTCGGCTATGTCATCGAACAGGTCCGTATGCTCGATGACCACCACGATGCCAGACTCCGACAGGTGCCGGACGACCCCCTTCAGCTCCAGGGACGAGCCTTGGTCGAGACTCGTGGTCGGCTCGTCAAGAATCAGGACGCTCGCCCCTCGCAGGAGGGCTCGGGCGAGGGAGACCTTCTGCCGCTCGCCTCCCGACAGCTTTTTCGCGCCCTCGCCCACGACGGTCGCGTCGCCATCGGGGAGCCTCTCGAGCACCCCGTCGAGGCCGGAGAGCCGCACGGCGCTCTCGTAGGCGGCCTGCTCGTAGTCCTCGCCGCTGAACGCGACGTTATCCCTGATGGTCGCATTCGCGAGAAAGGGCCGCTGCGAGACCGTGGCGCAGCGCTCGCGCCAGCTCTCCTCGGAGATCTGCTGCAGCGGGACCCCGTCGACCTTGACGGAGCCGGCCCAGTTGCTCACGAGCCCGAGCAGGATCTTCGCGAGCGTCGTCTTGCCGGAGCCGTTCTGACCCCTCACGACGACGAGGGACGGCGACGTCAGCGAGAAGGAGAGGCCTCCAAAGAGCTCCCCGTTGGAGCCGGGCCACGTGAAGCGCAGGTCCCTCACGACTATCGACGACGGCTCACCCATCTCGACCGATCCCCGCGTGGGCCCCTCGTCCTGATAGAACGTGTCGGCGATCCGTCCGAGACTCGCGAGCGCGGGCTGCACCATGAGCGACACGGACACGGCGACCAGAATCGGGCTGTACATCTGGGAGGCATACTGGACGGCGGCGACCAGCTGGCCGATGGTGAGAGACGAGTTGACCACGTACCAGCCGCAGACGATGTAGACGAGTGACGTGGAGAGGGTGGTTAGGGTCTTCATGCCCTCGCCCGTGACCACCGCTATGAGCGCCTGGCGTATCCCCTTTGCCTTGAGGGTCTGGTTAAATGCCGCGAGCCGGCCCTTCTCCCGCTTAATGGAACCGTTGACCCTCACCTCCTCGCGTCCTCCGAGGGTCTCGTTCATCTTCCCCGAGAGCGAGGCCCCGATCTCGAGTGCCTCCTTCGTAACAGCACGATATTGCCCGATCGAATGGTGAGCACAGAGCAGATAGAGCGGAACGGGCAGAAGGCAGAGGAGAAAAACGGGGAGGCTGATCGAGGCCAGCAGGCCGACGGCGATGAACGCCTGGAAGAGGCTCCCCAAGAAGGCGAAGTTGGTCTGGGAGAAGAGCATCGAGACGTTCGATACCTCGTTGACGCGTGAGGAGATATAGCCACTGTCCTTGTCGGAGAGCCAGTCCAGCGGCATCGACAGGGCGCGCTCCATCATATCGGTTCGCATGTCAGCGGCAACGGTCTGGCCCATCGTCGCGAAGAGCTTCGTCGCCAGGATGGAGAGGGCAGACCGAAGAATTGCCGCCAGGAGCAGGGCAGCGGCGCACAGGACAACGGTTCGGAAGCTTCTCGCCGTGAGGCCGTCGTCTATTAGTCTCTGCGTTATGAATGCCGGAAGAACGGAAGGGACAGAGTACGCCAGTGTCGTGACGAGTGCGAGGACGAGCTTCGACCAGGTGCGCGCGAGGTAGGGAACTAGCAGCTTCACACCGGGACTTCTAAGCATACCGCTACCGAACAGATGAGCATGCATGAGGGCTCTTCTTCACAGACGCGATGTTGAGCCCCAGCGCGAACAGCGGCATGCCGCAGGTCTTGTCCCTGAGCCCCAGTCGGATGAGGTCTAGGTACACGACCGTCCAGCAGACCCCGCTCAAGACCGTGAGAAACATGACCATCGTTCGCCACTCCCCGCTGTGTCCCCGCCTTGGCGAGGGCGCCACCTTGTCCTAAGGGTTTTTCATCATAGTGCCAAACTAGGGCACGTGCACCCCCTGTCCTTGTCTCCGTTCCCCACAGGGTACGTACACTCCCCTTTCGGGTACGTACACCGTTGCAATATCCGCACTCGCACGCTGGGGAGAGCTCGGACTTGCCGAGAAGCTCGGGGGCCCCGCCGCGAGCCCCGGGCCCAGAGCCGGCCCCTTTCGCCGGCAGCCGAGCTCGCGACCCTTGACCTGCGCTCGGCACGCGTCGAGGCAACGCAGGGGCGGTTCCCCACATCCTGGTCTCAAAGGAGGGCCGGCGGATTCGCTGCAAGAGCGTCAGGAACCGCATCTGGTCGACTCCCCTTCCCAAGGGTGGGTTCTACCGGCTCGCCGATGACGTACTGCTCGCCTCCCCGGGTTTCTGCCTGCAGCAGATGTCCGCCCGGTCGGGCCTCGCGCGAGCCGCAAGCGTGGGCATGGAGATCTGCGGCACCTACGCGCGCTCCCCGCACCCCGAGGGAGGGTTCCACAAGAGGCCCGCATGCGACTTCGCCCACAACCACGGCTGCGGGGCACGCCGGGCGCGCCAGGCTCTGGGCCGCATCATGGCCGGCTCGCGCTCCCCCATGGAGACGGTCGTCGCCCTGCTGCTCACCCTGCCCCGGGAGCTGGGCGGCTGCGGCCTGCCCCAGCCCCGCCTCAGCCTGCGGGTGGAGATCCCGCCGGACCTCCAGGTCGCGCTCGGCAAGCCCTACCTCGTCGTCTGCCCGTGCTGGCCCAGCCTGCTTCTCATCGTGGAGTACGACAGCTGCGACCACCACAGCGGCGCCCATGAGGTCGACGGCGACGACGCCAGAAACGAGGGGCTGCGCAACGTGGGGTGGATGGTGCGCTCCGTCACGTCGGGGATCCTTCTGGACGACGCCCTTCTCGCGACTTTACGCACAAGGTCATGCGACACCCAAAGATCGAGTCTCTCTGCGACCTCGCGTTCGCCCGCCTCCAGCATGCGCTCGTGCGCGAGCTCCTCTTCCTCGACTGAGCGGGGAAGCTTTGCAGGGAGTCCTGCACGAGTTCCCAGGGCCCTGCGGCCCGCGGCTCCGCGTCCCCGCGACGCCCCTAGTTGAACTTCACGACCCTCTGGGCCACGCGATAGCCGCCCAGCGTGAGCGACTTGCCCACGGAGCCCGGCAGGTTGGTGACCAGGCCTACCACGTGGTGGCGCGCGTGGCGATACATGCGCGCGTCGTAGTCCTTGAGCTCGTCCCAGAGGGCCTGGAGCTGAGCCTCGGCGTCATCGCGCTCGCTCATCTTGGAGAACACCGAGCAGATGGCCATGATGATGGTGAAGTAGCTCAGCATGTAGCCCCTGAGCTGCGCGGAGTCGATGTCGTCGTAGAGGTGGTAGGCGCGCATCATGATGCGCGCCACCCGCCAGTAGTGGTCCACGCGGCTCGTGAGGACCTTCTCGTTGACCGACTGGTCCTCACGACCGATGAGATAGCGGTAGAGGTCGACGTCCAAGTAGTAGAGCGAGCGGCACCGGGGGAACGGCACGTACGCGTAGATGTTGTCCACGTAGAAGGTGTGGGGCGGCATCTGGAGCTCGGAGGCGCGCAGGACGTCCGTGCGGTAGGTCAGCGCGTGCATGAGCAGGTACTGCCACGGCATGAAGTGGCCGATCTGGCCCCAGCCGAAGACCATGCCCGTGGGCAGGACGCGGCGGTAGTCGACGGCGTTGTGCGTGTGGTCCTCGACGTGCTCGTAGACGTAGTTGGTGATAACCAGGTCGATGCGGTCCTCCAGCTCGATGAAGCGCCTGAGCTGGTCGAGAAGGGCGCGCGCCGCATCCGCATCCACCCAGTCGTCCGAGTCGACGTTCTTGAAGTAGACCCCGTCGGCGTGGGCGACGGCCTTCATGACGGCCACGCCATGTCCGCCGTTGTCCTGGTGGACGGCCTTGACGATCGCGGGGTGGCGCGCGGCCCAAGCGTCAGCCTTGGCGGCGGTGTCGTCCTTGGTCGAGCCGTCGTCCACGATCACGATCTGGACGTCGTCGGCGTAGCCCGTTCCCACCAGGATGGACTCGACGCAGCGGTCCATGTAGTCGGCCGAGTTGTAGCACGGGATGCCAAAGGTGATGGTCTTCTTCATCGACGTTCCTCTCTTGCCCCTTCACATGCGAAACGGGCCCTGAGGGGCCCGTTTCGCATGTGAAGCGCTAGTTGTGCTCGGAGATGATCTCGTCGGACAGCTCGAGCGCCGAGGCCGTGACGCCGTCCATGTCGTAGTAGCGGTACTCGGCGAGGCGGCCCACGCAGTGGAAGTTAACCAGGCCCGAGATCCGCGCGCGATAGCGCTTGTAAAGGTCGCGGTTGGCGTCGTCCAGAATCGCGTAGTAGGGCGTCTGGCCGCGGCCCGGCTCGTAGGGCTGCGGATACTCCCTCATGATCGTGGTCCTGCCGGGCAGGACCTGGCCGGTCATGTTCTTGAACTCGGTGATGCGCGTGAAGTCCTCGCTCGTGGTGTAGTTCACCGTGCCCACGGGCTGGAACTGGTCGACGTCGAGCGTCTCGAAGACCATGTCGAGCGAGCGGTACGGCAACGGTCCCAGGTCCAGGCCAAAGAGCTCGTCGAGGGGGCCGGTGTAGATGATCTCGCCGCCGTAGGGCCTGCCGCACACGCTGGCGCTCGTCTCGGTGAGCCTGAGCAGGTCGCGGGCGTCGACGTCAAGGAAGACGGAAATGAGGTCATGCTCCAGCATGCGCTCGAACAGGGCCGTGTAGCCCTGGGCGGGCATGCCCTGGTAGGTGGACGTGGGGAAGTAGCGGTCGTCGTCGCCCACGAAGACGGGCACGCGCCCCATGACGGAGGGGTCGATCTGGTCGGGAGCCTGGCCCCACTGCTTCATGGTGTAGTGCAGGAAGACGTTCTCGTAGACGTAGTCGGCGACCTCCACGAGCTCGGGGTCGTTCTTCTCGCGAAGCTCCATGATGGGAACCTTCTTGTTCTCGCCGAAGGTGTCCACGAGCTTCTGGTAGAGGCGCTCGCCGCGCTCGTCGCCAAAGGCGAGCCTGAGCGAGCGGTGGTTGAACGGGACCGGCATGAGGGTACCATGAATGTTGGCGAGCACCTTGTGCTGATAGTCGGTCCAGTCGGTGAAGCGCGAGAGGAAGTCGTTCACGCGGTCGCTGATGGTGTGGTAGATGTGCGGGCCGTACTTGTGGACCAGGACGCCCGCCTCGTCGGCGTAGTCGTAGGCGTTGCCCGCGATGTGGCCGCGCCGCTCGAGGATGGCGACCTTGAAGCCGCACGACTCGGCCAGGCGCCGCGCGCACACCACGCCCGCGTAGCCGGCCCCCACCACGATGACGTCGTAGACGTCGGGGGAAAACCCCGCGGGCAGACCGCTCTGGATACCCATACAAGTCCTCTCAGCGTCTTCGGCATGCGCGCCGCCCCAGGCGGCGCGGCGAGAAGAGCACGCATCTGGCCAATCGTCCCCATGATTCTAGCATCTCGACCCTATAATGGGTCTGCGTCCGCCCCGCGCCGTCAACATGCACAAAACGCGCGGTGGACGAGCTGGTAGAGGAGTCTTTTTTCGAAGGAGCACCATGAGCGATTTTCTATCCCGCATGAAGACGGCGGCCAAGGCCGACAAGAAGACGATCGTCCTGCCGGAGGGCGAGGACCCGCGCACCCTCGAGGCGGCGCGCAAGGTCATCGCCGAGGACCTCGCCGAGCTCGTCATCCTGGGCAACCCCGATGCAATCGACGTCAAGGGCGCGACCGTGATCGACCCGCGCTCCTCCGAGAGGCGCGAGGGGTACGCCGCCAAGTTCGCCGAGCTGCGCGCCAAGAAGGGCGTCACGCTGCCCGAGGCCCGCGAGCAGATGGGCGACGCCACCTACTTCGGCACCATGATGGTCAAGATGGGCGACGCCGACGGCCTGGTCTCCGGAGCCTGCCACTCCACCGCCAACACCCTGCGCCCGGCGCTCCAGATCCTCAAGACCGCCCCGGGCACCAAGCTCGTCTCGGCGTTCATGATCATGTGCACCAAGACGCCCGAGTACGGCGCGGACGGCACGCTGCTCTTCGCCGACTGCGGCCTGAACATCGCTCCCACCGCCGACGAGCTCTCCGAGATCGCCCTGGCGTCCGCCGAGTCCTTCAAGACGTTCATGGGCGACGTCGAGCCCAAGGTGGCCATGCTCAGCTTCTCCACGATGGGCTCCGCCAAGGGCGACGTGCCCACCAGGGTCCAGGAGGCCACCAGGCTCGCCAACGAGAAGAATCCCGCAATCGAGCTCGACGGTGACCTGCAGCTCGACGCCGCTCTGGTCCAGTCCGTCGCCGACCTCAAGGCCCCGGCCTCCAAGGTCGCCGGCCACGCCAACGTCCTGGTCTTCCCCGACCTGGAGAGCGGCAACATCGGCTACAAGCTGGTGCAGCGCCTTGGTGGCGCCGAGGCCTACGGCCCCATCCTGCAGGGCATTGCCAAGCCGGTCAACGACCTCTCGCGCGGCTGCTCCGCCGACGACATCGTGGGCGTGGTCGCCATCACCGCCGTCCAGGCGCAGCTGGCCGAGTAGGCTCTCCCCCTCATCTCGCACGGCTTGGGGCGTCACCTTTTGGGGTGGCGCCCCTTCTCATCGCGTTTGTGCGGCCGCACATGACAGGATTCCTCGACTGACAAAAACAAACGACTCCTCTACCTGCATAAACATAAAGATGAAATCGAACAGCGCGCTATCTCCGAGTTTTGCGGCCGCACAAAAGAGAGACATTGGGGCGAGAAGCACCGTCACCGCGCCCAGCCCCGCCGTGCGGGTGAGACTACCGATTCACGATCACGCCCAGGGGGTGCGGCCCGGCGGCGCGCACCGCGTCGGACATGGTCGTGAGGCGCTTCTCGGCGTTGTCCACGAACATCTGGGCCAGGCTCTCGGCCACGCGGTCGTAGGCTTCGCGGTCAACCCACGTGTCGCGGGCGCAAAGCAGCGCGGAGGGCACGCCCGGGCACCTCACCGGCACGTCGAGGTTGAAGCGCTCGTCGTGCACGAACTCGCCGTCGTCGATGATGCCCGTCTGGGCCGCCTCGACCATCCTGCGCGTGTAGGCGAGCTTGATGCGCGAGCCCGCACCGTAGGAGCCGCCCGTCCAGCCAGTGTTGACCAGGTAGACGCGGGTGCCGCCGGCGTCGATCCTCTCGCCGAGCATGCGCGCGTAGACGTTGGGGTCAAGGGGCATGAACGGCTCGCCAAACAGGGACGAGAACGTGGGTTGCGGCTCCTTGATGCCGCACTCGGTGCCGGCGACCTTGGAGGTGAAGCCGGTCATGAAGTGGTACATCGCCGCGTCGCGATCGAGCTTGGAGACCGGCGGCAGCACCCCGAAGGCGTCGGCGGTCAGGAAGATCACCACGTCGGGAATGCGCTTGGCCGTGCCCGCGACCACGGCGTCGGGTACGAACTCCACCGGGTAGGCCACGCGGCCGTTCTCGGTCAGCGCGACGTCGAAGTAGTCGGCCATGCGGGTCACCGGGTCGATCACCACGTTCTCGCTCACCGAGCCAAAGCGAATGGCATCAAAAATCTGCGGCTCGGTCTGGGGCGTGATGCCGATGGTCTTGGCGTAGCAGCCGCCCTCTATGTTGAAGACCGCGTCATCGCACCAGCCGTGCTCATCGTCCCCGATGAGCATGCGGCCCTCGGCGGCGGAGAGCGTGGTCTTGCCCGTCCCAGACAGGCCGAAGAAGACCGTAGTGCCGTGCGACAGGGGGTTCATGTTGCAGGAGCAGTGCATGGTGAGGACGTGATTCTCAAGGGGCAACAGGTAGTTCATGAACGAGAAGATCGCCTTCTTGATCTCTCCGGAGTACTGCGTGCCCACCACGAGGATGGTTCGCTCCTGGAAGTTGATGAGGACGACGGCCTCGGAGTGGGTCCCGTACGTCGCGGTGTCGAGCTTGAGGCTGGGGGCCGCCATGACCACGAAGTCCGCCGGTCCAAAATCATCAAGCTCACGCGCGGTCGGCCGGACGAGCATCTGCCGGACGAAGAGCGCCTGGCTCGCAAGCTCGCAGATGGCGCAGACCCTGCGCGAGTAGCGGCGGTCGGCACCGGCCAGTCCGTGCACCACGAAGAGCCTCCGCTCGGAGAGGTGGCCGATGACCTCGGCCTTGATGCGCTCGTAGGCCTCAGGCGAGAAGGGCGCGTTGACTGTGCCCCACGCGATCTTGTCGTGCACGTCGGGCGTGTCCACGATGAAGCGGTCCCGAGGCGAGCGGCCGGTGTAGGCGCCCGTGACGACCGAGAGGCTGCCCGTGCTCGTAAGCTTGCCCTCACCGCGCGCCAGCGCCGTCTCCACGAGCACGGCCGGAGAGGCGTCGATGACGGTCTTCTCCTGGGTGTGGGCGATGCCGTAGCGCGAGAGCTCCTCGATGACCATGCGGGCCTCCTTTGGGCAAGCCTCAGGACGGGTCTTGTGACTTGACGGATGACGGGAGACCCCCGAAGAGGTCCCCTGGCTCCCCCGGTCGGGGCGCATCTCTGAAGGATAACAACCTTAAGGCACTTTATTTAGATGGAGTCGCCCAGCGGGCTGTTTTTGTCAGTTGAGCGCTCCGGATGGCGGCGCGGCCCCGTCAGGGATATTGTGGAGAGGTCGCAAATCCTCGTGGACGGGAGAGCCCATGTCAGAGCTCGCCAGCATCAGAAACGACCTGCTCGAGGCTCAGGTGGACTCACTCGGTGCCCAGCTCATGAGCCTCAGGAGAAACGGGACCGAGTACCTCTGGCAGGCAGACGAGCGCTTCTGGGCCCGCCGTGCCCCGATCCTGTTCCCCATAGTCGGGCGCCTGAGGAACGACCACGCCATCAGCGCAGCGGGAGAGGTCCGTCTCAAGCGCCACGGCCTCGCGCGCCTCTACGAGCACCGTGTGGTCAGACAGACGGAGTCGAGCGTGACCTACGAGCTCGCCTCCACCGAGCAGACGCGCGCCGCCTATCCGTACGACTTTCGCCTCAACATGACCTACGCCCTCGAGGGCGACAGGCTCGTCCAGACCTTCGCCGTGACCAATGCCGGCGAGGCGGACCTGCCCTTCACGCTGGGGGCGCACCCGGCCTTCAACGTGCCCGTGCCGGGGACGGGCGAGGGATTCTCGGACTACGAGCTCGTCTTCGAGCGACCCTGGACCGCGCGCGTCCCTACGATCGACGCGGACGGCCTGCACGACTTCTCGCGCACGCACGAGGTCCTACGCGACGACGACCGCCTGCCGCTCACCCACGAGCTCATCGAGCGCCTGCTCACGCTCGTCTTTACGGAGGTGCCCGGAAACGCGGTGACGCTCAGGGGCACGCGCAGCGGGCGAGGCGTGGAGCTGGGCTTCGACGGGTTCGACTACCTAGGCGTCTGGACCGCGTCCGCCGACTCCCCCTTCGTGGCCCTCGAGCCCTGGTGCGGCTGCGCCACCTGCTACGACGAGTCTGACGTGTTCGAGGAGAAGCGCGGCACCGTCACGCTTGGGCCCGGCGGCTCCTATGAGCGCTCCCTCTTTCTGAGGCCCTTCTAGTGGGGGTCGCATCGGAGGCGGGGCCGCGGCGGGCCCGCGAGGAGGACCTCGACGCCGTGGCCGCCCTCTACGAGCGCGCCCGCGCCTTCATGCGCGCGCAGGGCAACCACACCCAGTGGACGGGGGCCTATCCCGGTCGCGTCGACGCCCAGAGGGACCTCGCAGCCGGGGCGCTCTGGGTGATCGACGACGGCGCGGGGCCGGCGGCCTGCCTGAGCCTTCTCTCGGGCCCCGACCCCACCTACGAGCGCATCGAGGGAGAGGGCTGGCTCGATGACGCCCCCTACTGGGTCGTGCACCGCGTCGCCGTGAGCACGTCAGGGCGCGGACTGGGCTCCCGCTTCCTCAGGTGGGCCTGCGAGCGCCACGGCAACGTGCGCGCGGACACCCACGAGAGCAACCTCCCCATGCGCGGCGCGCTCGAGCGCTGCGGCTTCGTTTCATGCGGGACCATCTGGGTCGCCGACGGCACCCCGCGCGTGGCCTACCACTTCGCGCGCGAGGGCGCGCTGGCCTTCTAGCGCGCGGCGCCCGGTCGCCCCTCAAAGACGAGCGAGAAGAAGCTACCTCGCGAGCTTGACCGGGGCAGGCTCGACGGGAGCGCCCTTCCCCTCGTGAGTCGTCCGGGCGGAGGCGTCCACGAAGGCCCTCCAGAGCGAGAAGTCGGTCTCGATCTTGCCCCAGGTGTACTCGGGATGCCACTGGACACCCAGGCAGAAGCGCTGGGAGGAGACCTCGATAGCCTCGGGGACCCCGTCGGTCGCCCTCCCCACGAGCCGCACGCCCTCGCCGAGCCGCTCGACGCAGCAGTGGTGGCTCGAGTTCACCTGGATGAGGCGGGCGCTCCCGACGCTGCGCGCGAGCAGCGTCTCCTCCTCGACCTCGACTGGGTGGGCCGGGTCGTTGAGGATCATCTCGTGGCGCCACAGGGCCATGCCCGCGCGCGGCTCGAGGCTGGGGACGTCCATGCACAGGCTTCCCCCCAGGGCCACGTTCAGGAGCTGCATGCCGCGGCAGGTGGCAAAGAGGGGCTTGTTGGCCGCCAGGGCGCGGCGCACCAGCTCGAGCTCGAAGGCGTCGCGCTTGTCGCAGAGCATGCGCGGGTCGTAGTCGCCCTCGTCGCCCCACAGGCGCGGGTTCACGTCCTGACCGCCGGGCAGGGCCACGCCGTCGCACATGTCAACGAAGGTCTCCATGAGCACGGAGTCGTCCGTGAGCGGCATCGTGAGCGGCATCCCGCCCGCGGCGATGATGGCGTCGGCGAAGACGCTCGCTATGGCCTCCTCGGGAGCCAGCTTCTCGGGCATGCGCACGCAGGGCTCGCAGGACTCCCAGCGCGGGGAGACAAGGATGAGCGGGCGGCGGACAGAGCACGTGGGACGAGAGGACATGCGAAAAAACCTCCAAGATGACGGCGGTCGAATGACAAGAGGAACAGGAGCAGGGAGCTAGTGGCCCTTGATGGAGTCCAGGAACTCCCGGGCGCGCCCGGTGGCGGGGTGGTCGAAGAAGTCGGCCGGGGCGGCCTCCTCCACGATCTGCCCCTCGGACATGAAGACGACCCGGTCGGCGACGCGGCGGGCGAAGCTCATCTCGTGCGTGACCACGACCATCGTCATGCCCTGACGGGCCAGGCCGACCATGACGTCGAGGACCTCGTTGATCATCTCGGGGTCGAGCGCGCTCGTGGGCTCGTCGAACATCATAGCCTTGGGGCGCATGGCGAGCGAGCGGGCGATGGCGGCGCGCTGCTGCTGGCCGCCGGAGAGCTGGGCGGGCACCTTCTTGGCCTGCTCGGCCACGCCCACGCGCTCGAGGAGCTCCATCGCGCGTCTCTCGGCCTCGTCCTTCTTCATGCCGAGGACCTGGATGGGTCCGAGCGTGACGTTGTCCAGGACGCTCATGTGCGAGAAGAGGTTGAACGACTGGAAGACCATGCCGAGCTCGGCGCGCATGGCGGTGAGCTCCTTTCCCTCCTGCGGCAGCAGAGCTCCCTCGACGAGAATCTCACCGGAGTCGATGGTCTCCAGGCGGTTGATCGTGCGGCACAGCGTCGACTTGCCTGAGCCCGAAGGCCCCACGACGACGAGCACCTCTCCTCTTCTGACCTGGAGGTTGATGTCCCGGAGCACGTGAAGGTCCCCGAAGTGCTTCTCGACGTGGCGAAGCTCGATGAGGGGCGCGTCGCCCAGGCCTGCGCTCTTCTGTGTCATGGCTCTCCGATCGGTGGGTCCGCGGCTAGCGGATGATCTTGACGCCCGTGCGCCGCGAGACGTAGACGGACACCTTGTTGATGACGTAGTTGATGAGGATGTAGATGACGGCCACCACGAGGTACATCGAGACGAGCGAGTCGTAGCGGGTGATGAGGACGCGCGCGTTCTGCATGAGGTCGGGGTAGCTCACCACGTAGGCGACCGTGGTGTCCTTGACCACGACCACGAGCTGCGAGATGAGCGAGGGAATCACGTAGCGCACGGCCTGCGGGAGGACGATCCTGAGCATTGTCTTGGCGGGAGAGAGGCCGAGCGAGAGAGCGGCCTCCACCTGCCCCGTGGGCACGGCGTTGACGCCGGCGCGAAAGACCTCGGCGAGCACCCCCGAGGCGGCGAGCGCCACGGGAAGCGTGAGCATCCAGAACGAGGAGATCTTAATGCCGTACTGCGGGACCACGAGGAAGAAGAAGTAGATGAGCAGCAGGCTGGGGACCCCGCGGAAGAAGTCGATGACCACGCGGCAGACGGCCGAGAGCGGACGCCACGAGCTCGTGCGCCCGAGCATGAGCAGAAGGCCCAGGGCGAGTGCAATGAGGCCGGCCGTGAAGGCGACCTCGACGGTGCCCACGAAGCCCTTAAGTAGAAAGCTCCACGTGGTCGACGCGAGGAAGAATGACCAGTACTGCGGGGCGAGCTGCCCCGTCACGTAGAACTGTCGCACGACGGCGGCGAGGCCGACCAGGACGACAAGGGCGGAGAGGGCCGTCCCGATCCTGATGGTTCGACGCGTCCGGGGGCCGGGGGCCTCGTAGAGGGCGTCGCGCATGGAGTCGGCCGCGGGTGCGCGGGTGCTCATCGCAGGATCCTCACCCTCTTGTCGAGGCGGTTGCCCGCCAGGCTCACGACGAAGGCCGTGCCCAGGTAGCCGGCCGCCGAGATCAGAAACGCCAGAACGCCTCCCGTGGTGCGGGTGTTGACGTAGGAGACGACGCCGGTGAGCTCGAGCGGCGAGAGGGGCACCTGCGAGCCCAGGGCAGTCGTGAGCATCACGGCTATGAGGAGGTTGGTCATGGGCAGGACCGTCGTGCGCAGGGCCTGCGGTATCACGACCCTGCGCAGGATCTGGGTGAAGGAGAGGCCGAGCGAGCGAGCGGCCTCTATCTGCCCCACGCCGATCGTGTTGATGCCGCTCATGAAGTTCTCCGAGCCAAAGGCCGAGCCGAGCAGCACCGTGGTCGCGATCACGCAGACGCGGTAGTCAAGCACGACCCTCAAGTTGGGAAGCGCGTACACGATGATAATGAGCAGCGCGACACCGGGGATGTTGCGAAACACCTGCACGTAGAAGTCCCCCACCGCGCGCAGGGGGCCAAGGGGCGAGACGCGCATGACCGTGACGAGCACGGAGAGCACCATGACGAGCAGAAACGAGACGGCCGTCATGCTCCAGGTGGCGAGCAGGCCGTCCAGATACCTCTGCCCGTATGTCGATAAAAGCTCCGTGAGCCCCATGCAACCTCCTCACGCACGTGGGGCCTCCACCATGTGCGGAGGCCCCACCTGCTACCAGTACACGCCCGCGGCCCGTTCGCAGAAAAGGGCCGTGCGCTCACGTCCTAGGCACCGATGGCGGGAGGCTCGGGGACATCCTCGATGCCGGCACGGTTGCCGATGCAGATCTTCCAGAGGTCCTCCCAGAGGCCCTCGTCCTCGACCTTGTGCAGGAAGACATTCACGAAGTCGACCCCGTCGGAGTCGAGCGGCAGCCCGATGCCGTAGGCGTCGACCGGGCCGAAGGGATCGCCGGCGAGGCGATACTTGCCGGGGTTGCGCACCATGCTGCCGAGCTGCATGTTGGTGTCGATGACGTAGGCGTCGACGCGGCCCTGGGAGAGCGCCGCACGGGCCTCCTCGTCGGTCTTGAACTCCTGGATCGTGGCGTCGGGGGCGAGCTCCTCGAGGATCGAGGGGCCCGTCGAGCCGGACTGGGCGGCGACGTTCTTGCCCGCGAGGTCGTCCACGGAGTTGATGTCCGTGTTGTCGACGTTGACGAGGATGGACTGCTGGGTGGTGTAGTACGGGCCGGCGAAGGAGATGACCTCCTTGCGCTTGTCGCTGATCGAGTAGGTGGCAAAGACCGTGTCGACCTGGTCGTTCTGCAGGACCGACTCGCGCGTGTCAGAGGTGACCTGGGTGTTCTCGATCTTGGACTCGTCACCCAGGACGTAGCGGGCCAGGAGCTGCGCGAGGCCGGCGTCGAATCCACGGAGCTTGCCGTCCGTCTCGTCGAGGAGGCTGAAGAGCATCGAGGTCTGGACGCCGCCGACGCGCATGGTGCCCGCGTCCTTGACCTTGGTCGCCCAGGTGCTCGCGGAGATGGCCGCGTCGTCGGCGACGGAGCCCGTGGCAATCAGGGCGTCGTAGGCAGACGAGTCGATCTGGACGGTCTCGTCCTCGGTGTCCTCGGTCGCATCCGTGGAGCTGTCCGTGCTGGAGGAGCCGGAGGCATCAGAGGACTCGGAGGAGCCGCAGGCCACAAGGCCAAGGGTCGTGGCGAGACCGAGGCCCAGGCCGACGACCTGGCGGCGGCTTACGGTGAGATTGCTCAGTGACATGGGGATTCCCTTCCCTTGGGAGCGCTTCTGCGTTCGGTTCCAAAAAAGTTTACCCCTTCTTTAGCCTTTCTAGTTCCTTGTGCGGCGCCCGCAATAAACCCCTAACAATAGGGTACAAAAAATGAATCCAATTTCATTGGTTTATCTGAAGCGTATAGATATAAAAAACGGCTGTGACGCCCTAGGGGATCGTCGCGGTCGCTCGCCTGCCCACCGGATGCCAAGGCGCGTCAGCGCGCCGAGGCAACCTCGAAGATCTTCTCGCCGGCGCTCACGTGAGCGGGGGCAACGGGCTCAACCCTGGCGAGGTCGTCCGTGTTGGTGATGACGACGATCACCGTGTCGGGATAGCCAGCCTGCCTGATCTTGGCGCGGTCGAAGCTCATGAGCGGCTCGCCGGCAGCGACGCGCTGGCCCTTCTCGACGAAGCTCTCGAAGCCGTCCCCCTTCATGTTGACGGTGTCCACGCCCACGTGGATCAGCACCTCGACGCCGGCATCGGAGCACAGGCCCACCGCGTGCAGGGTCGCTGTGGTGGCCGTGACGGTGCCCGAGACCGGGGCGTAGACGATGCCGTCGGCGGGCTCGACGCCGTACGCCGTGCCCATGGCCCCACCCGCGAAGAGCGGGTCGGGAAGGGCCGCCATGGCCACGCCCTCGCCCGAGACGGGCGCGAGGACCTCCGTCGCGGACGCGGTGACGGACAGGGACGCAGGCCTTGCAGGCTCTGCCTTCTTGAATCTGTCGAGAAAACTCATGTGTCACTCCCTAGCTTGCCTCGGGCGAGGCGGACGTTTCATGCGTTTAGTTTAAGACTGGCTGGCAGCCACGTCCCTCGCGCGCTCAATTCTCCAGAAAGGGGTCCCCGATCAGACCGAGGTGCCGGAAGGCGTGACACAGGCCGTCCTTGTCAACGTCCGTGGTAACGTAGTCGGCCATGGCGCGTATCTCCTCGCCGCCCGATCCCATGGCCACCCCCACGCCACAGGCCTCGAGCATGGGTATGTCCACCTTGGCGTCGCCCATGGCTATGGTGTCAGATATCCGGACGCCCAGGTGCTCCGCGGCCATGCGAACAGCGCGGGCCTTGTCCACGTCCGCAAGTCCGACGTCTGCGAACAGGGCCTTCTCTCCCCTGCCGCCCCAGGTCCCGACCCTCATGTCGGCAAACGCCTCTCTGGCGTCAAGATAGTCCTGGTAGTCGCTGAGGATGAAGCTCACCTTGTTGACGTCGTCGCGATAGAGCTCGCCGCCGTAGACGGAGCCATGAAGCTCCGTCTCCGCGCCCTCGGGGGCCTCGGTACCCCTGCTCCTGGCATAGGCGCGCAGAACGGGTCCCGAAGCCTCCCTGAAGCGCTCGGACACGAACAGGCCGTCGTTGGTCTCGAGGTAGAACTCGTGGCTGCGGGCGTGGCACCAGTCCACGATGCGACGACACTGCCCGGCAGTCAGGACCTGGTGCATCACCACCTCGCCCTCGACCTCAACGTAGGAGCCGTTGCCGCCGATCATGCCGTCGAAGCCCACGGACCAGAGCTCCGGCGGATTCTCCGCCTTCGAGCGACCAGTGCACATGAGCACCTTATGGCCCCGCGAGCGCGCCTGGCCGATGGCCCGGCGCGCGCTCGCGGGGATGACGTTCTCGTAGGTGGTGATCGTGCCGTCGACGTCGAGAAAGACGACCCTCCTGTCGCTCATGCAACTCCTCCCCACGCGTCTGGGCTAGTCGACGCCCTCGGCGCCGTTGGACTCGATGATCTTCTGGTAGGCGTAGAAGGAGTCCTTGCGCAGGCGCTCGTTGGTGCCCGAGCCATCGTCGTGCTTGTCCACGTAGACGAACCCGTAGCGCTTGCGCATCTCTCCGGTGCTGGCGCTGACCAGGTCGATGGGGCCCCACCAGGTGTAGCCGCGCAGGTCCACGCCATCGTCCACGGCCTCGGCCATGGCCCTCACGTGCTTCTTGAGGTAGGAGATGCGGTAGTCGTCGTGGACGCGTCCGTCCACGACCTCGTCGTGGGCCCCCATGCCGTTCTCGACCACGAAGAGGGGAATCTGGTAGCGGTCGTAGATCTGGTTGAGGGCCACCCGCAGGCCGACGGGGTCGATCTGCCAGCCCCACTCGGTCTGCTCGAGGTAGGGGTTCACGCCGCCCAGGCCCATGTTGCCCTTGGTCTGCTCCAGCTCGTGGGCGGCGATGACGTTGCTCATGTAGTAGGAGCAGGTGTAGAAGTCGACCGTGCCCGCGCCGAGGTCATCCAGGTCGCCCGGCTCAATCGAGAGGTCGACGCCGCTCCGTTCCCAGAGGCGACGGGCGTAGGAGGGGTAGGCGCCCCTGACCTGCACGTCGGAGCAGTACCAGTTCACGCGCCGCATCATGGCCTGGTTGGCGAGCTCGTCGGCAGGATCGCAGGTTGCGGCATAGGACAGGGCGAAGATGTTCATGTCGCCCATCTTGAAGCAAGGGTAATGCTCGTGAGCGTAGCGCACGACGCGCGCGGAGGCCACAAGCTGATGGTGCAGGGCCTGGTAGCGCTCCTGGAGCGTGGTCGTGAGCGCGCTCGCGGGACCCTCGAAGCCCTGGATGAGGCTGGTCGAGAGCATGGAGCCCATGCCCAGGGCACCGGCGTTGATCTCGTTGAAGGTGAGCCACCACTGGACCTTGTCCTGGTAGCGCTCGAAGATGGCGTGGCAGAAGCGCTCGAACAGCCCGATGAGCTCGCGGCTCGCCCAGCCGTTGTACTTCTCGACGAGGTGGTAGGGCATCTCGTAGTGGCTGATCGTCACCATGGGTTCGATGCCGTGCGCCTGGCAGCAGTCGAAGACGCGATCATAGAACGCGAGCCCGGCCTCGTTGGGCTCGGCGTCGTCACCGTTAGGGTAGATGCGCGACCACGAGATGGACAGGCGCAGCATGGAGAAGCCCATCTCGGCGAGAAGGGCGATGTCTTCCTCGTAGCGATGGTAGAAGTCGATGCCGTCGTGGTTGGGGTAGAGGCGGTCGGGGTCGATCGCGCGCGTGATCTCGCGGGGCCGATCAACGGTGCCACCCGTGAAGTGGTCGTCTACGGAGGCGCCGCGCCCGTCGACGTTCCAGGCTCCCTCGAACTGGTTGGCCGCCGTGGCACCGCCCCAGAAGAAGCCCTCGGGAAACGTCGTTGCCATGTGTCTCTCCTTTCCGATGGGACAAGACGCGTGCGCGCCCCGCCCGAGTGAGGGACGCCGCCTTCTGACACGGGCGGCGCCCCACGTAAGCAGACTATTTGCCGGCCTCGACGGCGGGCAGCGCAGGGGCCTTGTAGGTGGCGAACTCGATCGCGAAGCCCACGACCGCTGCAGCGAGCGAGGCGACGATGGCCCAGACCATCCCCGTGATGCCCGCGCCACCGGCGGGATCGATGTAGGAGAGCCAGTTGAACATGCCCAGGCCCCCACTGATGTAGAGCAGCGAGCCCGACAGGGCGATGACGATGCCACCGGCCACCGAGCCGACGCAGGCGTTCACGAAGGCCCTCTTGTCCGGCAGGGCGACGCCGTAGATGGCGGGCTCGGTGATGCCGAAGAAGAACGAGGAGATCATGGCCGGAAGGGCGATCTCGCGAAACGCCTGGTCTCTGTTCTTGAGGTACATGGCAAAGACAACCGCGCCGAGGGAGAAGGAGTGGCCGATCATGGCCGCGAGCACGTAGTCAGATCCGAGCGTCGTAAGGTTGACGATCCCGATGGGAACGAGGCTCCAGTGGAAGCCAAAGATCACGAGCGGCATCCAGAACGCGGAGACCAGGACGCACCCGAACAGGCGCCCGACGACCGGCAGGTTGAAGATCACGCCAAAGAATCCACCGAGCAGATTGGTGATGACCGTGGCGATGGGGCCGATGATGAGGTAGCCGCCCACGACCGCGACGGTAACGGTGATCAGGGGCACGAAGAACATCCTCAGCGAGTCGGGGATCCAGCTCTTGACCCAGCGCTCGACCTTGGAGCCCGCCCACACCATGAGCAGCACGGGAATGACGGAGCTCGTATAGCCGGCGGCGGGCATGATGATGGGGATGCCGAAGAAGGTGGCATACCAGGAAAAGGTGCCCAGAAAGCCGAAGTTGACGGTGCCGAGAACCTCGCTCGCGGTCAGGGCGACCGTCGTCGGGTAGACGAGCGCCAGGCCGATGGCCAGCCCGTTGAACTCGCTCATTTTGAACTTGCGCGCCGCGGTAAAGCCGAGCACGACCGGCAGGAAGTAGAAGAAGCCGTCCGCGATGGTATACAGCACCATGTAGGCACCGTCGGTCGTGGACATCCATCCCAGGAAGGTGAAAAGGGCGAGCAGGCCCTTCATGATGCCCGCCGCCGAGAAGGTCCCCAAGATGGGCTGGAAGATGCCCGAGATGAGGTCTATGGCCGTCGAGGCGACGGACTTCTTCTTGCCGTCGTCGGGCTCGTCGTCTACGCCTACCTCACCCACGCCGGAGAGGTGGGTGCGTTCGAGGAACTGGTCGTAGACCTCCTCGACCTTGTTGCCGATGACGATCTGGTACTGGCCGTTGGCCACCATGACCTTGATGACGCCTGGGGTCTTCTCTATGACCTCGGTGTTGGCCCTGGCGTCGTCCTTGAGGACGAAGCGCAGGCGCGTGATGCAGTGCGCGACGCGCACGATGTTGTCCTTGCCACCCACGTTCTCGTAGATGGCGTCGACCAGCTCCGAGTAGTTCTTCTTTGCCATGCCGATCCTCCCTTGCTGTCTCGAGCGGGCGGGTGCCCGCCTCTGGCCGTGCCGTGCTATGCGAACCCTCGCCCCGGGCCCAGGGCAGAGGGGTCGAATCTAGTGCAGGGCCGAGAGGCGGCCGATGTGCATCATGAGGTAGAGCAGCTCCTCGCTGGTGCACGACAGGCCGTGCGCCTCGGTGAGATAGTCGTTGATCTGACGCGCGCAGGCGTAGGTCTGGGGGAAGTCGCGGGCCGCCTCGTCGAACAGGGCTCTGTTGGGGGAGGCCACACTCTCGTCCTTGAGCAGGCGACCCAGGAGGAACCGTAGGTGCGCGACGAAGCGCACGTAGGCGTAGGAGTCGCGCGCGAGCGTGACGCCGAGCTCACGCTCGACGATGCCCGTGATCTTCTCGATGTCCAGGGCGCTCCTGACAACCAGGCTCATGTCACCCTGGCCCTCGCCCGCCTCCCCGCTCACGATATGCAGCGCGACCGAGCAGGCCTCAGTGGGAGGCAGCTCAACGCCCACGCGCCCCTTTACCATGCCGAGGGCGGTCTTGCCGAGCCCGTACTCGCGCGGGTAGACGTAGGCCACGTCGGCGGCAAGCGGATTCTCGATCGTGATGCTCTCCCCCACGCGCTCGACCGCGAACTGGAGGTGGTCGGCGAGCGTGAAGACGAGGTTCGGGGAGAGCCGCGTCATCTCGCCGAGCTCGACGCGAGCGAGGTCCACGATGTCCGAGGAGACCACGAGGACCCCATCCGAGATCGTGGCGGCGGCCTCGGCGACGCGGGCGCTCACGTCGCGAAAGACGCGCTTGATCTGTCGCTCGTCGCGTAGCAGATAGGGCATGGGGGGAAATCCCACCCCACGCCCGAAGATCACGACCTCGTTGCCCGCCTCGTCGAGGGCGAGGGCAACGTTGTTGTTCACCTTCTTGGTGACGCGCATGGCCATGAAAAAACTCCTTAGGGGCAAACTGCGCACCGGGCCTACGAGCAACCACTGCGCAAGTAATGCCTCCCGAGGAGTAACAACCTTGCAGGATTTATTTATAGCATTCCTTGCAAGGGGCCGCAAGGACATTTTGGGGAGCGGACGAGCAGACCTCCCTCGGCGTGACCAACTGCAAAAAGGGCCGCCCCGACGCAGGCAGATGCGTCGGGGCGGCCTCAAAGACTGCAGGTGATGCCAGTAGGCGTCCTAGCCGAGTAGCTCGGCGACGTCGAGGGCGATCATGTACTCCTCGTTGGTGGGGACCACCATGCAGGTGATCGCGGAGTCCGGCGTGGAGATCACGCGCGGCTCGTCGGAGCGCACGGCGTTCTTCTGGGCGTCTAGGTGCACGCCCATCCAGGCGAGGCGATCGGCCACGCCCTGGCGCATCTCGGCGGAGTTCTCGCCGATGCCGGCGGTGAAGGCCATGGTGTCCACGCCCTGCATCGACGAGGCCATCTCAGCGAAGAGCTGCGCGGTGCGGTAGTAGAACATCTCGAGCGCCATCTGGCAGTGCTCGTCGCCGACGTGCGCGCCCTCCTCGATGTCACGGGAGTCCGAGGAGCGTCCCGAGACGGCGAGAAGGCCCGACTCCTTGTTCATCATGGTGTCGATCTGGTCGATGGAGTAGCCACCGACGCGGTTGAGGTACACGACCGTGGAGGGGTCGATGGTGCCGCAGCGCGTGCCCATGATCAGGCCGTCAAGCGGCGTGAGACCCATCGTGGTGTCCATGCACTTGCCGTCCTCGATGGCGCACAGGGAGGCACCGGAGCCCAGGTGGCAGCTCACGAGTCGATGGGTCTTGTCGCCCCGAAGCTCGTGGACGGTGCGCCAGATGAAGCGGTGGCTCGTGCCGTGGGCGCCGTACTTGCGCACGTGGTAGGTGTCGACCACGTCGCGCGGCAGGGCGTAGCGCCAGGCGTGCTCGGGCATGTGGTAGTGGAAGGCGGTGTCCGGGACGATGACGTTGCCGATCTGGGCGAACATGTCGCGGCAGATCTCGATGACGTCGGCCTCGGCGTAGTTGTGCAGGGGCGCCAGGGGCGCGACCTCGCGCACCCACCCCAGGGTCTCGTCGGTGACCAGGGCAGACTCGGGGAAGTACCAGCCGCCCTGGACCACGCGGTGGCCGATGCCGTCGATGGGGGCGTCGACGGCCTTGAGGATCTCAAAGACGTGCTTGATGGCGGTACGGTGGTCGGGCAGCGCGACCTCGAGCTTCTGCTTGGGCCCGCCGTTCTCCTCGTGGCCCACGAAGGACCCGTCGATGCCGATGCGCTCGCAGTTGCCCTTGGCGTAGACCTCGCGCGTGTCCACGTTCAGGAACTGGTACTTGAGCGACGAGCTACCAGCATTGATGACAAGAACGTTCATGACTCTCCTCTCGTGGGTCTTTCCCACAATTAGGCTGCGACAACCTGCTCATGATATCCCTTTGGAAGCCTCGGCGGGCACCGCGCTACGCGTCCGGCAAGAGGCCCTCGCCCAGAGGGGTGCCCCCGAGCACGTGGAGGTGCAAGTGCATGACGGTCTGCCCGGCGTCGGCCCCCGTGTTCACGATGCAGCGAAAGCCGCGCTCGCCCAGGTCGAACCTCTTGGCAACGCTGGCCACGGCCCTTCTCATGGAGACCAGGGTCGGGGCGTCCACGTCCTCGAGGAGGGTGGCGTAGTGGGCCTTGGGGACCACGAGCACGTGAACGGGGGCCTGGGGGTTGAGGTCCTCGAAGGCGACGACGTTGTCGTCCTCGTAGAGGAGGTCGCTAGGAATCTCGCCGTGGGCGATCTTGCAGAAGATGCAGTCTGACATGGTGCTCCCTTCGGGTGCGGGACCTACTCGTCTATGAAGGCGGTCGCCGGTGCCGAGGCGGTGTCGGTCGTGGGGGCCGCCTCGTTAGTGGCGTCGAGAAGGACGCGGACCTTCTGCTCGGCGCCCGTGAGGCGCTCGCGCAGGCTCTTGAGGAGCTCGACGCCCCTCGTGTAGCGCTCGAGGGACTCCTCGAGCTCAAGGTCGCCGGCCTCCAGGGACCGCACGATCTGTTCGAGCTCGACGGAGGCCTCCTTGAAGGTCATGTCCTTGATGCTGGGGTACTTCTCGTCTGCCATGGGGTGTTCCTTTCTGCGCCGTGAGGCGTCTTGTATGCGAGCTGGGTCTAGTGGGACCAGGCGTGCGTGCGCGTGACGGTGGCGTCGACGGAGCCCACGCCCAAAACGAGGCTCACCTCGTCTCCCGCCGCGAGCACCTGGGCGTCCTTCACCACGTGCCCCGCCCCGTCGCGTGCGATCGCGTAGCCGCGCGCGAGAACCGAGAGCGGCGAGAGCGCGTCGAGCGAGGCAGAGAGCCGCGCGAAGGTCGCCTCGCCGGTGCGCGTGAGGCGCTCCCCCACGAGACGCAGGCGCCCGGACGCCTGGTCGAGCCCTGCGGCCTGGCGGGCCAGGGAGCGGGGAATGGCGTCGTGGAGGCGCTGCTCGGTCTGCATGAGCTCCGTCTGCCGGTCTCGGGTGGGGGCGTAGGGGTCGGTAAGGCAGCGACGGCTCCCGAGCGCGTCAAGGGAGACGCGACGACGGGAGAGCCCGGAGCCCATCGCGTTGGCGGCGAGGCGGGAGAGCCCCTCGACCCGCTGAGAGCATGCGACGAGCAGGGCGTCCATGGAGCGGCCCAGGCGCACCTGGCGCTGGACCATCTGGCGCTCGACCTCGTCGATCGCCGGGGCCACGGACTCGGCGGCGGCGGTGGGCGTGGAGGCGCGCCGGTCGGCCACCATGTCCGCGATCGAGGTGTCCGGCTCGTGGCCGATGCCGGTGACGACGGGGACGGGGCAGGCCGCGATGGCGCGGGCCACGGATTCCTCGTTGAAGCACATGAGGTCCTCGAAAGAGCCTCCTCCGCGCACGAGCAGGATGGCGTCGGGGGCCGCGGCCGCGGCGACGCCGAGCGCCCGCACGATGGTGGCCGCGGCGCCGGCGCCCTGCACGCTCGCCCCCACCACGTCTATCTCCACGAGGGGGTTGCGCCGCGCGAGCGTGCGCTTGACGTCCTCGATGACGCTGCCCGAAAGCGACGTCACCACGCAGACGCGCGAGCAGAACGCGGGGACGCTCCGCTTGCGCTCGGGGGCCATGAGGCCCTCGCGCTCGAGGGCGCGGGCGAGCTCGGCGACCTGCTGGCGCAAGAGCCCCTCCCCCGCCGCCTCGACCCTGCTCGCCACGAAGGAGAGCTTGCCGGACGCCTTGTAGACGTCGAATTTACCCGTGAGCTGCACCGCGAGGCCGTCACGCAGGGCGAACCCCATCTTGGCCGCCGTACCGCGCCACACGATCACGCTCATGGAGGCCCCATCATCCTTGACCTCGAAGTAGCAGTGCCCCGAGCGCGCGTTGGGACCGCGGAATCCCGAGACCTCGCCGTTGACCACGAGCGTGGGCCAGGCGTCGACGCTTCCCCTGGCGAAGGCCACGGCGTCGGTGACGCTGATGGGCGAGCTCTTCTCCCGGGCCATCAGCGCCTGCCCCCGCGGTTCCCGTAGCGGGCGAGCAGGTAGACGAGCTGCATGACGGAGGTGAGGGCCGCGGCAACGTACGTCAGGGCCGCGGCGGTGAGCACCGCGCGGGCCCCGCGCTCGTCTAGGCCCGAGCCGCGCGCGCCGAGGTAGGCGACCGCGCGCCGGGAGGCGTCTATCTCGACGGGCAGCGTCACGAGCTGGAAGACGACCGAGACGGCGAACAGGACGAGGGCGACCTGAACAAGCCCGACCGTGTTCAGGAAGACGCCAAGCAGGAGCACGAGGGTCCAGGAGCGCTCGGCCAGGCTCACGGCCGGCACGAGGGCCGAGCGCAGGCGATAGGGCACGAAGCCGCGCGCGGCCTGGACCGCGTGTCCGGCCTCGTGGCAGGCCACGGCGACCGAGGCGACCGATCCGCCGCGGTAGTTGTCCTGGGAGAGGTGCAGCTGGTTGTCGCGCGGGTCGTAGTGGTCGGTCAGGGTGCCGTCCACGCGCGTAATGCCCACCTCGCCGGCACCCCCCTCCTCGAGCATGCGGCGCGCGACGTCAGCCCCGGTGCCGGGGATGCCCGAGTCGACCTCCGACCACTTGCGGTAGGTGCGCCTGATGTAGCCCTGCGCGAGCGCGCCGATCACGAGCGCGACGAGCGCGATGACGTAGTAGCCCACGTCGATTCCATAACCAAAGTACAGGGGCATGCGTGACTCCAATCACAAGACGAAAGAGACCCCTCGCTGTTCTCGACCATTCTACCCAGCGGGCGGGACACAAACCCCGTCTGGCGGCAAAGCGGCACAGACGACAGGGCACGCCTAGAGCAGCTCGATGCGCCCCTCCTTGACCGTGACGCCAACCTCGCCAGAGAGCAGCCGGCCGAGGGTCTTTCCCGCGAGCTCCCAGCGCCACGAGCGGCCCAGGCGCGACGCGCCCCGGTCATGGAGGAAGTCGAGGAGGTCGTCGCGCGTGGCGATGAGCTGGGTGGCCACGCCGCTCTTCTCGGATATGACGCGCATGACCGCGTACATGAGGTCGACGACGCCCTCGGACTCGCTCGACAGGCGCGCGCGGCGGCTCACCTTGGGGCACTTCTCGGCCGGGCACGCCACGCCCTTCTCGACGTCCTCCACGAGGGCACGGCAGACGCGCTCGGAGAGCTGCTCGGTCCCGCGGATGCGCCTCAGGCGCTCAGGGGACGTGGGCATGCGCTTGCTCACCTCGACCACGATCTCGTCGGACAGGACCCACTTGCGCGGGACGTCGCGCTCGGCCGCAGTCCTCTCGCGCCAGGCGCAGACCTCGCGGGCCACGGCGAGCTGGCGACGGGTGAGCGAGCCGGCGCGCTTAAGGTGGGTAAAGGCCTCGCGCGGCTCGCGACGGACGTGAGACACGTCCGTCAGCTCGCGCATCTCGGGCTCCACCCAGCCCAGGCGATCGGCCTTGACGAGCTGGGCCATCATGCGCTCGTAGATGCCCGTGAGGTAGCGCACGTCGTCCTCGGCGTAGGTGAGCTGCTCGGGGTCGAGCGGGCGGCGCGACCAGTCGGTGAGCGCCTCGGCCTTGGGCAGGCGGACGTCGCAGTAGGCCTCGACGAGCGAGCCGTAGCTCACCTGCTGGCGCATGCCCAGGAAGGCGGCCGCGAGCTGCGTGTCAAAGACCGACGCGCAGGCGCAGCCCATGCCATCGAGCAGGACCTCGAGGTCCTGGGTGCACGCGTGGAAGACCTTGGTCACCGAGGGGTCCTCAAACAGGGCGGACAGGGGCGAGAGGTCCTCGATGAGAATCGGGTCGATCGCGGCAATCTGGTCGCCGGCGGCCACCTGGACCAGGCAGAGCCGGGGGTAGTAGGTCTTCTCGCGGAGAAACTCGGTGTCGACGGCAAGGACCCTGGAGTCTCCCGCGCGCTCGCAGAAGGCCTGAAGCTCGGATTGGTTCGAGAGGTACACGGCGCTCGATTCTGTCGTGCGAGGTTCGAGATAACATACGGGGACGTCTTCGGCGGCCCCTCGCAGGCCTGCCGCAGTATATGATACAGACAATGGTCCGGTCCGATTCCTGGGGAGCAAAAGGCGTGCGTGCGCTTATCATTCACAATCCGAAGTCGGGCTTTGGCTCGGACGCGATCTTCCAGTTCGAGCGGGTGCTCGTCCACGACGGCGACGAGTGCCTGCTGCGCGTCCTGGCCGACGACTTCGTGGCCACCGACGTCTGCGCGGACGCGACACGCTTCGACGTGGTCGTAGTCTCGGGCGGCGACGGGACCGTTACCTCGCTGCTCTACGCCCTCAGGGACACCGGGGTTCCCGTCTGCGTCTTTCCCTCAGGTACGGCCAACCTCCTGTGCGCCAACATAGGCAACGCCCCCGAGCCCACGGCGCTCGCGCGCGCCTGCCGCGCGGGCAAGGTGGCCGAGGTCGACCTCGGCGAGATCTCGTGGACGGACGCGGACGGCACCAGGCAGGTGCGCGGCTTTGGCCTCATGTCGGGCACCGGCTTCGACGCCCAGCTCATGGAGGCGGCCCTGCCGAACAAGGCGCTCATGGGGCAGGCCGCCTACTTCGCGGCCGCCCTCACCAACCCCCGGCCGGCCGTCGAGCGCTTCGCCATCACCGTGGACGGAGACAGCGTCGAGCGCGACGGCATCACCTGCCTCGTGGCGAACAACGCCATGATCCAGGGGGACATCCAGATCGTCCCCAACTGCCGCATGGACGACGGCTTGCTCGACGTCATCGTGGTGGAGACCTCGGCGACCGCCCAGCTGCTCGCCCCGCTCGCCCTCGGGCTCGCGGACAGGAGCGGCAAGGCGCTGGGGCGACCATTTCTGGAGAGCTTCCAGGGTCGCTCGATTCGCGTCGAGGCGAGCGAGCCGATGCCGCTCGAGGTGGACGGTGACGTGGTCTGCGACGGCGTCATCGCCTACGAAGCGCGCGCCCTGCCCCGCTGCGTCCGCCTCATCGTGGACGCCATGAGCCCCTACGGCACGATCGATGACGGCTCCTCGCGCTTCGGGGGCTCCGACGTGATCGCCTACCCAGACGCGTAGGGCGCCGCGCGGCGGGTTTCTCACCGTTGGCCCGGCTGGATTTCTCGCCTGCGTTTCTCGGCCGCTCGCGAATTTCGAGCCCTGGCAGATTTCGAGAGGTTGGGACGTGCCGCAGCCCGTGATTCTTGCGCAAGGCGACCCCTCCGCGCGCCGTAGCCCTCAATTCCTGAGCAGCACGGGTGCCAGCCCGCTACAGCACGAGCGACAGCAGCGCGTAGACCGCCATGCCCGCCAGGGCACACCAGATGAGCGAGCCGGTCTTGCGGGCCACCAGGACCACGAGCGCCGCCGAGACGAGCGGCACCGGGTCCGGGCCGGCCGCGGGGTCGATGAGGTCGTTGGCCACGAGGGCCGCGAAGGCGGCGGGCGGGATGAACCCGAGCGCCTCGCTCACGCGCGGCGAGAGGGTGCGGCCCTTGAGGGCGAAGAGGGGCACGCAGCGAAAGACGAGTATCGCCGCGAGCACGCAGGCATAAAAGACCCAGAAGCCCTCCCCGCTCATCGGGCAAGCGCCCCCCTGGCCATGCCCGCCACGACCCCCGCCACAGCACCGACCACCACGGCCGCCCCGCCGAGACCCGCGAGCTTCATGAGCGCCACCACGACCACCGAGCAGGCCACCACCACGAGCGTGGTGGAGTCCCAGCGCTGGCCCACGAGCAGGCAGATGAAGATCGCAGTCATGGCGAACGACATCACGGCCACGGGCACGGCGATGACGGCACCCGCGGCGCACCCCACGGTGTTCGACAGGGTCCACGACGCCATGCTGACGAGGTTCACGCAGACGGCGCTCACGGCGTCCCATCCCCCGTCGGACGCGAAGCGCTCGAGGTTGACCCCGAAGCTCTCGTCGGTCACCGTGGCCGAGAACAGGGCGGCGAGCGGTCGTCCCACCTGCGAGAAGTAGGGCGAGAAGGCCGCCGCGTAGAGCATCTGCCTGCTGCTCACCAAGGTGATGCTGGCCACGATCGAGGCCAGGGGCGCGCCGGCGAGCGCCATGGAGGACATCATGAACTGCCCCGCGCCCGAGTAGAACGTGCAGGAGAGCAGGAGGGCCTGCCACCAGGCGAGCCCCGCCTGGGAGGCCATCACGCCGCAGGGGAGGCCGATCGTCACGTAGCCGAGCGCCACGGGGGCGGCTGCGGACAGGGCTGGCCGCATGTCTGGCAGGGACCTCACGCCTCCGCGCGCTCGTCTGCCGGGAAGCGCACGCCCACCTGACGGCGCACCTCGTCCATCACGTGAAGCGACCCCAGGGTCACGCCCTCGAAGCGCTCGCGGCGCGCGAGCGCGGCCGCGTCGCCCCGAACGGCACCGACAAAGGCGTCGATCTCGCAGACCATGTCCCTCTCGGGGACCTCGACCTCCAGGGGGCGCAGCTCCTCGGCCCCCACGCGAAAGACCATGCCCTTGTCCTCATGCTCGTGGACGCGTAGGTTCACGGGGCACGACGTCTGGTCCCAGACGAGCGTGGCCTTCTCCCCCGCCACCTGCGAGGAGAGCATGTCGTCGGCCGCCTTGCCGTAGGAGATGCTCACGATCTTGTCGCCATAGCCCAGAAGGACCTCACCGGCCAGGTCGATCGTGGCGTATGCGCTGCCCTCGGGCTCGCCGGGCACGGCAGCGGTGACTCCGAGGGCGCGCACCGTCTGCGGGACGCCGAACAGCGCCACCGCCGGCTCGACGCAGTAGACGCCGATGTCCATGAGGGCCCCGGCGGACATGCGGGGGTCGAAGATGTTCAGCCGCTCGCCGGCGGCAAGGCGGGCCATGCGCGAGGTGACCTTGGCGAAGCGCAGGGTTGCCTGGCGAACGCGCCCCAGCTCGCCCAGGGTGCGCTCGATGGCGTCGAAGGTGGGAACGTAGAGGTTGCGTATGGCCTCCATGGCCACCACGCCGGCCGTGCGCGCCGCGTCGAAGACGTCTTGGGCCTCGCGTTCGTTGGAGGCGAGGGACTTCTCCACGAGGACGTGCTTCCCGCGCGCGATGAGCTCGAGCGCCTGGGGTGCGTGCAGGGCGTTGGGGCTCGCCACGTAGACGGCGTCCACCTCGGGACTGGTCGCGAGCGTGGAGAGGTCGTCGAAGAACAGGCGCGCCCCGTGGGGCTCGCCGAACGCGCGCGCGTGGGCGCGGTCACGCGAGTAGGCCCCCACGTAGGTCCCCTCCTCGGAGAGGGGGAGCGCCTGCAGGAACTGCTCGCAGATGCCGCTCGTTCCTATGGTCGCAAACCGCACCTTTTTGTCCATGGTATCCTCCTCGCGCACCGCGCCGTTTTGCCCGATTGTACACTACGTGCTTTTCTCGTGCGCAGGGTCTGCGACCTGCTATGGTTTTGGTGGAAAGATCTGATGACGGGAGTCCTATGTACTCATTCGACGCTCGCGTGCGCTACAGCGAATGCGACAAGGACGGGCGCCTCTCGCTCGTCGCCATGATCAACTACCTGCAGGACTGCTCGACCTTCCACTCCGAGAGCCTGGGCATAGGGTTCGGGCCCCTCGGCGAGCGCGGCCTTGCGTGGGTTCTTGGTGCCTGGCAGATAGAGATAGAGGAGCTGCCGCTCTTCAACACCCCCATCACGGTCTCGACCTGGTGCCATGAGATAACGCACGCACACGCGCTCAGGAACTTCCAGATCCTGGACTGCGAGGGGCGCACCCTCGTGCGCGCGGACTCGCAGTGGCTCATGTTCGACACGGCCAAGCAGCGCGCCACGCGCGTCCCCGAGGACCAGCGCGCCTACTTCACCGGCGAGAAGCGCCTGGACATGGCCCCCTTCGAGCGCAAGATTCGGGTTCCCGAGGGAGGGCGGCGCTGTCAGACCATCGTGGTCGGCGAGCAGAACCTCGACACGAACCGACACGTCAACAACGCCCAGTACGTGCTCTTCGCCCTGGACGCGCTCGCGGAGCTGGGCCACGCGATTGACCTCGCGCGCCTCTCGGTGCAGTACCGCAAGATGGCCTGGCTGGGAGACTCCATCGTTGCTGTGGCGCACGAGGATGGGGGCGGCTGGGTCGTCGAGCTCGAAGACGAGGCGGGGACGAACTACGCCCTCGTCAGGCTCAAGACAAGGTAGGGGGACAACATGCCCATCACCCACGTCTCGGCGGCCATCATCTATCGTGACGAGCGCGTCCTCGCGGGACATCGCACGGACGGCAAGCTGGCCGGCGGCTGGGAGTTTCCCGGCGGCAAGGTGAAGGACGGCGAGACCCCCGAGGAGGCCCTGCGCCGCGAGATCGCAGAGGAGCTCGGCTGCGACCTGCAGCTCATGTGGCCCTACGACACCATCGAGTACGACTACCCCGCCTTCCACCTGAGCATGGACTGCTTCGTCTGCACGCTCGCGCATGGCGAGGAACCCCGAGGGATCGTCCATGACGAGCTGCGTTGGCTGAGCAAGGCCGAGCTCCTCGACGTGGAGTGGCTCCCCGCCGACGTGCGCCTCGTGCGCGAGCTGGGCCTGTTCTGGGACAACACCTTCGAGCCCGAGCACCTCTAGGGAGGATGCGCATGGATGAGACAGACGACCGGCGGCCGACGCGCGTGCCACCCGTCATAGAGAGCGCGAGCGCGACCACCTCCCCCGACAACGCGCGCTCGGGACCCGTCGCCTACGTGGTCACGGCCCTGGTCGTGGGGCTTCTCGCCCTCTTCACCCTGAGCCTCTCCAGCTGCGTGTCCGCCGTGGGCCAGATTGCCACCACCTCGGGATACGCGCGTCCCGATGACTACGGCTATGACCATTACGACTACTATGACTACTACGATAACTACCCTGACGAGGACTCCTACTCCGACGACTACGAGCCCTACGACGAGTACCTCAACGAGCTCCATGACGGCTCGCCGGAGAGGAGCGGCCCTCTCGACGGGCTTTCCCTCCTGACGAGCTCTCTGGATTCGAGCCCCTCGGCGCGCTAGGTCGCGTCGACGCCCCCGCACGCAGGAAGGAACGCCTCATGAGCAAGGCCGACGACCTCTTCGTCTCCATGTGCTCCGACATCATCGAGCACGGAACCACCACCGAGGGCCAGCGCGTCCGCCCGCGCTGGGAGGACGGCACCCCCGCCTACACCCTCAAGCGCTTCGGCGTGTGCAACCGCTACGACCTGCGCGAGGAGTTCCCCGCGCTCACGCTGCGCCGCACCGCCCTCAAGTCCGCCCTGGACGAGGTCCTCTGGATCTACCAGAAGAAGTCGAACAACGTACGCGACCTCCGCTCCCACATCTGGGACGCGTGGGCCGACGAGTCAGGCTCGATCGGCAAGGCCTACGGCTACCAGGTGGGCGTCACGTCCCGCTACCCCGAGGGCGACTTCGACCAGATGGACCGCGTCCTGTTCGACCTGCGCGAGAACCCCTACTCGCGGCGCATCATGACGAACCTCTACACCTTCTCGGACCTCTCCGAGATGCACCTGTACCCCTGCGCCTTCAACGCCATCTACAACGTGACGCAGGAGCCCGGTGCCGAGCGGCCCACCCTCAACATGCTGCTCGTCCAGCGCAGCCAGGACGTGCTCGCGGCCAACAACTGGAACGTCTGCCAGTACGCCCTGCTGCTCATGATGGTCGCCCAGGTCTCGGGCATGGAGGCCGGGGGGCTCGTCCACATGATCGCAGACGCGCACATCTACGACCGCCACGTGGACATCGTCCGCGAGCTCATCGAGAGGCCCCATTACCCCGCGCCGCACGTGAGCCTGAACCCCGAGGTCACGGACTTCTACGACTTCACCTGCGACGACCTTGTCGTCGAGGGCTACGAGCACGGGCCGCAGGTCAAGAACATCCCCATCGCCGTCTAGGTCGCACACGGCCGAGCGTGAGTCAAGGGCTGGAAGCCGAGAGAGCCGAGGAGGCATCATGAACGCCATCGTATCCGTGACGTCCGACTGGGGCATCGGCAGATCAGGTGCCCTGCTCGTGAGAAACCCCGCCGACATGCGCTTCTTTGTGGAGCACACCCGGGGCGGCACCGTCATCATGGGCCGCAGGACCCTCGAGAGCTTCCCGGGCGGGCCCCTCAAGGGGCGCAGGAACGTCGTGATCTCGCGCCGGCCGGACGAGGTCCCCGCGGGGGTCGAGGTCGCGGGCTCTCCCGTCGCCGCGGTGAGTCTCGTGGCGGACGACGACCCCGAGCGGGTCTGGCTCATCGGCGGCGCCTCGGTCTACGCCGCCCTCATCGACCGCTGCACGCGCGCCTACGTGACCAAGCACGACTGCGTGCTGCCGGCCGACGCCTACTTCCCCGACCTGGACGCCGACCCGTCCTGGGTCGTCGAGGCGCAGGAGCCGGGAGGGACCACCGAGGATGGCACGGCCTTCTCGTTCGTGACGTACCGGCGGGCGTATAGGGCGCGCACACCCCTCCCCAAGGTACGTACACAATTTCTAGATTGATGCTCTTCTCGCCAAGAGCCCTACCTGCGGACTCTCTCAGATGACCCCGCTTTAAAAAGCGCAACTGCGTACATACCCCAAGAGAGAGTGTACGTACCCTTCAATAACGGAGCATGGACACGAGCGTGCCATGGCGCACAGAAGTCCTCCCGAGAGAGGCCGAACCGCGCTCCATGGCAGGCTCGTCGATTCCTGGTCGGCCCCTATCGGCGATGCCACAGAAGAAAGCCCGGCACGAGCGCCACGATAACCCCAGCTATGCCCAGGGGGAGCGCGGCGACATAGAGGAGAAAGCCGAGCGAGACCGCGCCGAGGCCCTGGGTCCCCACCAGATAGGATTTGTAGCCCAGGCCGGGAAAGGCCTGCGGATACCATGCGTAGCAGGCAAAGAAGATGACGGCAAGCACGGCACCAAGGATTGCAAGCGTACGATAAGAGTTCCTCGACACCCTATGCTCCATTCGTGTCATTAGCGGCAGCGGAAAGCCCCGCAAGGACGTCCGAGCCGCCGTAGAGCGCCGAGAAGAACTCCTCGTTGCCCGCGGGGTCGAAGGTCCAAGTTCCGTCATCATCCTTCGTGCAGGTGAGGCTCACCGTGGTGGAGACGAGGTCCTCGTCGGCGCCCAGGTGGTCATAGACGCCCTGCACGAGCTTCGAGAAGAGCGCGGGACGGCCACCCTCCTGGGAGACGGTCTGCACCTCGTCCGTCTGGGCGAAGGCCGCGAAGTCCGTCCCGGCTGCCTCCACGGCACCGGCCAGGCTCGCGTTGGTCACAGTGACGCTCACCGCGGCGCTCTTGTCCTCCACGACGGCCTCCCCCACCTCGTAGGAGAAGTGCGAGAAGCAGTGGCGATGCCACTCGTCCGGATCGACCCCATACGTCTGGAGGACCCCCATCGTGGCCTCGTCACCGAAGTTCGCCGAGGCCCAGGCGTCATCATCGGGCTTCTTTCTCTGGTTGTCATCGGCGGGTACGACATAGCCGTCAAGTACGCCGCTCACGGCCTTTTTGGCCTTGTCCTCGTCCGACGTGCAAGCCGCAAGGCCCACCACCAGCACGAGGGTGAGAAGCCCCGCCGCGACGGCACGAAGACGCATGCGATTGTCCATGGAGATCCCTTCAGACGTGTCCGCACGTAAGCTTATCCCAATCGGTCACAAGACGAGCTGCCGGCACCTCTCCCCGCTCCGCCTCTTCAGGATTGGGGCGAAGAGAGGGGGATGAGCCGGGACCGAACACACGCAAAACGGCCCGCCAGCCGAAAGGGGCTGACGGGCCGAGAGACGCGGGGGCTCGGACGCGGACGCGCTACTCGTAGTCGTTGGCGGCGTTGACCCAGGCCCTCAGGGTCTCCTCGTTCTCCTTGCGGCCGCGCGAGAGCTCGGCGGCGGCCACGACGGGCACCCAGTAGAGGATCTTCTGCTTGGGGACATCGGCCTTCTGGGCGTAGAGGTCCAGGTAGGCCGCAGCGGTCTGGGGAGACTTGTCGGCGGTGAGGATGTAGGTCATCGCGGCGTCGGCCTCGGGCAGGCCGCGGGTGACGTGGGCCCAGTCGCAGACGTAGAGCTCGCCGTCGGCGCCCACGATGACGTTCGTGGGATTGAAGTCTCCGTGGCAGACGCTGCGACCCGGCATCATGCGGTCGGCCTTCATCTGCAGGTCATAGCGAATCGTCGGGTCGAGGTCCTCGAGGACGGCGATCATGTGGGAGATCTTCTCGCGCTGGGCGTTGAGCAGGGTCGGGGCGGGCGTGCCCTGGACGGCCACCTGCAGGTCGACGAACTGCTCGAGGTAGCCGTCGAACGCGGGCGTGCCCGAGGACTCGACGAAGAACTCGTCGAGCACCCTGCCCTCGACGTACTGCGTGGAGAGCGCCCAGGAGCCGTCAGCGACCTGCGAGACCTCGAGCACGTGGGGGTGTCTGATGCCCGTCTCGCCGATGCGCGCGATGTTGAGCGCCTCGTTGAAGACGTCGCCGGCCGGCTTCGCCGCGTTGAAGACCTTGACCACGCGCGCGCCGTCCCGGTAGACGACCTTGTTCTGGCGCCGTGCGAGTTCGACCTTACTGTCAGAGAGTTCCATTGCTGCCTCCTTCTGGGCAACGAACCGAACGTGTCCGGACTAGTCCTCGTAGGAGCTGGGCTCGCGGCCGTAGTAGGCGTCGAGGTAGAGCTCCTTGATCTCGGTGACGAGCGGGTAGCGCGGGTTGGCGCCCGTGCACTGGTCGTTGAAGGCGTTCTCGGACATCTCGTCCAAGGTGTCCAGGAAGTACGTCTCGTCGACGCCGAAGTCGGCGATGGTCTTCTTGACCCCCACGTGATCGTTGAGCTCCTCGATCTTGGCGAGGAACTTCTCGAAGACCTCCGCGTCACTGGCGCCGGTCACGCCGCAGAAGCGCGCGGCCTCGGCGTAGCGGGCCAGCGTGTGCGGGTAGGCGTACTGCGGGAAGGTGCCCATCTTGGTCGGGCGCTCGGCGGCGTTGTAGCGCATGACGCGCGTGAGGATGACCGCGTTGGCCCAACCGTGCGGGATGTGGTGGTAGGCGCCAAGCTTGTGGGCCATCGAGTGGTTGACGCCCAAAAAAGCGTTGGCGAAGGCCATGCCGGCCATGCAGGAAGCGTTGGCCATGTGGTCGCGGGCCTCGACGTCGTTGGGGTTGTCGTAGGCGCGCGGCAGGTACTCGAAGACGAGCTTCATCGCGCGCAGGGACAGGCCCTCGGTGAAGTCGGAGGCCATGACCGAGACGAACGACTCGAGCGCGTGGGTGAGGACGTCGACGCCGGAGGCCGAGGTGAGGCCCCTGGGCTGCGTCATCATGTTGTCGGTGTCCACGATGGCCATGTTGGGCAGGAGCTGGTAGTCGGTGATAGGCCACTTGGTGCCGGTCGCAGCGTCCGTGATGATCGAGAAGGGCGTGACCTCGGAGCCCGTGCCCGAGGAGGTCGGGATGGCCACGAAGAAGGCCTTCTTGCCCATCTCGGGGAAGCTGTAGACGCGCTTCCTGATGTCCATGAAGTCCATGGCCATGTCCTCGAACTTCTCGTCCGGGTTCTCGTACATGGACCACATGATCTTGCCGGCGTCCATGGCAGAGCCGCCGCCGATGGCGATGATGCAGTCGGGCTCGAAGGCGCGCAGCTGCTTCAAGCCCTCGAGTGCGCACTGCAGCGTGGGGTCGGGAGCGACGTCCCAGAAGCTCGAGTGGGCGATGCCCTGCTCGTCCAGGGACTCCTCGATCTTCTTGGTGAAGCCACTCTTGAAGAGGAACTGGTCGGTGACGATAAACGCGCGCTTCTTACCATAGGCCTCGGAGAGCTCGCGCAGGGCGACGGGCATGCAGCCCTTCTTGAAGTAGACCTTCTCGGGTATGCGAAGCCACAGCATGTTCTCACGCCTCTCTGCCACGGACTTGATGTTGAGCAGATGCTGGGGGCCGACGTTTCCGGAGACGGAGTTGCCGCCCCAGGAGCCGCAGCCCAGCGTGAGGGAGGGCGCCATCTTGAAGTTGTAGAGGTCGCCGATGCCACCCTGGGAGGAGGGGGTGTTGATCAGGATGCGGCAGGTCTTCATGGCCTCGTAGTGCCGCTCGATCTTCTCCTTCTGGTTCACGTCAACGTAGAGCGACGAGGTGTGGCCGTAGCCGCCGTCGGCGACGAGGCGCTCGGCCTTGGCCAGGGCGTCGCCGAAGTCCTTGGCCTTGTACATGGCCAGGACCGGGGAGAGCTTCTCGTGCGCGAACTCCTCGGAGGGGTCGACGGAGGTGACCTCGCCGATGAGAATCTTGGTCTTCTCGGGTACCTCGACGCCGGCGAGCGCAGCGATCGTATGCGCGCTCTGGCCGACGATCTTGGCGTTGACCGACCCGTTGATGATGACGGTCTTACGGACGCGGTCGAGCTCCTCGCCCTCGAGGAAGTAGCAGCCGCGAGCCGCGAACTCCTCCTTGACCGCATCGTAGACGGGCGCCAGGACGGTCACGGACTGCTCTGAGGCGCAGATCATGCCGTTGTCGAAGGTCTTGGAGTGGACGATCGAGTTGACGGCCAGCTTGACGTCGGCCGTGTCGTCGATGATGGCAGGCGTGTTGCCCGGGCCGACGCCCAGGGCGGGCTTGCCGGAGGAGTAGGCGGCGCTGACCATGCCCGGGCCACCCGTGGCCAGGATGATGTCGGCGGAGCGCATGAGCTCGTTGGTCATGTCGAGGGTGGGGACGTCGATCCAGTCGATGACGCCCTTGGGGCACCCGGCGGCCTCGGCGGCCTCGCGTACGACGCGCGCGGCCTGGGCGGTGCACAGGCGGGCGCGGGGATGCGGCGAGATGAGGATCGCGTTTCTAGTCTTGAGCGCGATGAGACACTTGAAGATGGCCGTGGAGGTGGGGTTGGTCGTGGGAATGACCGCCGCCACGAGGCCCATGGGCTCGGCGACCTGCTTGAAGCCGAAGGCCTCGTCGTCGGAGATGACGCCGCAGGTCCTCATGTCCTTGTACTTGTGGTAGATGTACTCGGAGGCGTAGTGGTTTTTGATGACCTTGTCCTCCATGACGCCCATGCCCGTCTCCTCGACGGCCATCTTGGCGAGCGGGATGCGCTCCTTGTTCGCCGCCATGGAGGCCTCGTAGAAGATCTTGTCGACCTGCTCCTGGCTGAACTTGGCGAACTCGGCCTGCGCGGCGCGCATCTGCTGGATGCGCCTCTGCAGCACCTCGACGCTGTCTATGGTTGCCGGGACCTTCTTTGCCATGCGTTCCTCCTCTTTCACGAGACCGCGCGGGCGACCGTTCGCGGGCGCGATCGTACAAAGGACAGCTCACACACGTTTAGGGCATCACCGATAAAAGCAGTCCGAACGAGTATAGCATGAGAAAATCGCGCCCATCGTCCATATGGCGCCGTTCGTTCGATTGCCTCTTGACAAGTCGTTCGCATTGCATGTTTAAAAGAGCTTCCTGGAACTAGGCCAGCTCTATCGTATCTTCTTTTTACTTTATTCTCAAAAGTATTTTTGAAATATTACTGTTATTTCAACAGTATCTAGGAGAGAAGGGCGCTGACCTCGCCTGCGGTGGTGATGGAGCCGCAGGCCACGCACTCCTCGCCGCGCGCCGTGATGAGGGCGAGCGCCTCGGTGATTGTGGGGCAGGTGGCGAGGGGCTCGACGCCGGCGCGCTCGAACGCGCGCGCGAGCTCGCCGGCGGCAAGGGCGCGCGGCGAGGACGTCTGCGCGCACACGACGCGGGGAAACTCGGGCGCAAGCAGGCCGACGATGCCCTCCACGTCCTTGTCGGCGAGCACGGCGCACAGGAGCGTGGGCCTCGAGCAGACGTCCGCGTGCACCTGGCGCACAGCCGTGAGGAAGGTCTCCACGGACTGCGGGTTGTGACAGGCGTCGACGAGCACGAGCGGGTCGGCGCGCCTCACGTCGAAGCGTCCCGGCGTGGGGCACGAGACCACGGAGTCAGCAAGGGCCCGCTCGTCGAGGGGGCGCCCGAGGTAGTCCTCCGCGAGCGCGACGGCGCAGGCCACGTTGGCGGCTTGGTAGGTGGGCTTCAACGCCGCGACCTCGCGGTAGGTGGCGCGGAGCGTCTGCACGTCGAGCACGAGGGCACCCCCGATTCGACCGGGGCGACGCGTGACCAGGTAGCTCGCGTGGGGCAGATCCTCGTGCGCGCGCGGGACGCCGGGGTGCAGCTCGCCGGCGGCGTCGTCGAGGTTGTCCGGCCGCAGCAGCGTGGGCGTGACCCCCTCACGCACGCACTGCTCGAGGAAGACGTCCTCCATCGTGTCCGGCGTCGCCGTGCCCACGCCGAGCACGCAGGTACGGCCACGCTTGATGATGGCGGCCTTCTCGCCGGCGATCTTCTCGAGGGTGTCGCCGAGTATGCGCATGTGATCGAGGCCGATGCCGGTCACGGCCACCGAGCGGATCGAGCGCGCGGCGGAGGTGGCGTCCCAGCGGCCGCCCATGCCGCACTCGAGCACGCACACGTCGACGCCAGCCTCGGCAAAGGCCACGAGCGCGCCGACCGTGAGCAGGTCGAACTCCGTGATGTCATAGGGACGTGCGCCGATCGCGGAGCGCCGGGCGTTCACGCGCTCTGCGGCCGTGGCGGCGACGGCGATGCCGCGCGCGAAGGACTCACGGCTCACGGGCGCGCCGGCGACCTCCATGCGCTCGTTCATGTCCACGAGCTCCGGCGAGGTGTAGAGGGCCGTCCGGAGCCCCTCTCCCGCAAGGATCGCGGCCGTGTAGCGTGCGGTCGAGGTCTTGCCGTTGGTACCCGCTATCTGCACGCAGTCAAAGGCCAGGTCAGGGTCGCCCGCCTCGACAAGCATGTCCTCCACGCTCTCGAGCATGGGCTGTATGCCAAAGTGGAGCGCCTGGTGGAGGCGGCCCAGCGCCTGGTCGTAGGTCCACGCCGGGACCGAGAAGGGAACCTCGTATGCCATGTTCCACGCAGCCATTCCTCTGGAGGCGAGCCGATGCGCACCGCCTACAGAGGATAGCGCCGCCGACCTCCGGCCGTCGAGCGCGCGCTCGGCGGCCTCGATGACATGCGCGCAGAGAACCGCCGTGGTGACGGCCCCCACGCCGCCCGGCACTGGGGTGATCGCGCCCACGAGGGGCTCCACCTCGTCGAAGGCGACGTCGCCCACGAGCTTGCCGGCCCCCTCGTCCCAGTTCACGCCCACGTCCACGACGACCTGCCCGGCGCGCACGGCGTTGACGCGCACGGTGTTGGGGTGTCCGGCGGCCACCACGAGGACCTCCGCCTCGCGGCAGCGGCGGGCCAGGTCGCGCGTCTTGGTGTGGCACATCGTCACCGTGGCGTCGGCGGCCTGGAGCATCATCGCGACCGGTCGCCCGATCACGAGCGAGCGTCCCACCACGCAGACGCTGGCCCCCGAGAGGACGTGGCCGTAGTGCTCGAGCAGGCGCACGACCGCCTCCGCCGTGCACGGGGGAAACCCCCAGGACCGGCCCGCGAAGACGCCCGCGAGCGAGCCCGTCGTGGCGCAGTCCACGTCCTTGGCGGGCTCGAGCGCCGCGCAGGCGGCCTCCTCGTCGAGATCTCTGGGCAGGGGCCTGAACATCAGACACCCGTGGACGGAGGCGTCCTCATTGACCCCGGCGAGGACGGCCACGAGCTCCTCCTGGGAGCAGTCAGCCGGCAGGATAAACCTTCTGATCGCGACGCCCACCTTCCCCGCGCGCCTGAGCACGGCGCGCTCGTAGGAGAGGTCGTCGGGGCGCTCCCCCACGCGCACGATCGCGAGCGTGGGGGTCACGCCCCGCTCGACGAGCGCGCGGATGCGGACGACGAGCTCCTCGATCAGCGCCTGGGCGACGGGAGCGCCTCTGAGCAGGTCAGCCATGCTAGTCGCGCCCCCTCAGGTGATCCGTGACGCCCTCGGCGACGGTCTGTGCACGCGGCACGTAGCAGGCGAGCATCTCGTCGCAGGCGGCCTCGATGCGCGCGGCCCAGGCACGGTCCGTGGCGTCATGCGTGTTGACGAAGACGTTCAGGCTCGCGGCCTCCAGCGCCGCGCGGGCGAGGAGCGCCCCGCACCCCACGTCGGAGAGAAGCGCGCGCGAGCCCTTCTGGCCCATCTCCTCGAGCAGCTCGATGACGTGGCAGACCTGTCGCATGACCTGCAGGGGGGGCTCGGTCGCTGACTCGGTCGCCTCCTCGAGGGTGCGCGCGCGGGTCGGGTCCTCCCTGGGGACGCCGTAGGCGACCGAGAGGGGCTCGAACGCGACGGCGTCGGCCTCCACGAGGTCAAGCAGGCTCGCCCGCGCGTCGTCGAGCTCTCCCCGCATGCGCGCGACGTCGGACTCCACGTCGGCGTAGCGCCTCTTTCCCGTGGTGTAGCTGCCGACCATCGAGCAGAGCGCGGCCGCGAGGGAGCCCACCAGCGCGGCCGCCCCACCACCTCCGGGCGTGGGCTGCTTGGCCGCGACGAGGCCCGCGAACTCCGCGCAGCTCTTGTCAGTAAGACGTTGCATGGCTCCCCCTTGGAGGCCTCGAAAACCCTAAGACTTTAAGACGACCGCCTAGAACAGCCCCGTGATCCTGCCGTCCTCGTCCACGTCGATGCTCTCGGCAGCGGGGTGCCTGGGCAGGCCGGGCATCGTCATGATGTCGCCGGTGAGCGCCACGACGAAGCCCGCGCCCGCCGAGACGCGCACGCTGCGCACCGTGATGGCGAAGCCGGTGGGAGCGCCCAGCTTGGTCTGGTCGTCGGTGAAGGAGTACTGGGTCTTTGCGATGCAGACCGGCAGGTTCGTGAAGCCCTGCTCCTCGAGCTGGGCGATCTGCCTCTCCGCGGCGCTCGTGTAGCTGACGCCGTCGGCGCGATAGACGCGCCGGGCCACAAACTCGAGCTCCTCCTTGAGAGAACCGAGCTCGTAGGCGTACCGGAAGTCGCTGGGCTCGTCGCACAGGCGCACGACCTCGCGAGCCAGGGCCCCTCCGCCCTCGCTGCCCTTGGCCCAGACCTCGGAGAGCGCGACGTTGACGCCAAGCGCGCGGCACTTGTCCTCGACGAGAGCGAGCTCGGCGGGGGTATCGGTGGGAAACGCGTTCACCGCCACGACCACGGGCAGGCCGTAGACGCTTCTCATGGTGTCCACGTGCTGCAGGAGGTTGGGCAGGCCGCGCTCGAGGGCCTCAAGGTTCTCGGTGCCCAGATCCGCCCTGGCCACGCCCCCATGATGCTTGAGGGCGCGCACCGTGGCCACGACGACACAGGCGTCCGGCGCAAGGCCGGCCATGCGGCACGTGATGTCGCAGAACTTCTCGGCACCGAGGTCCGCGCCGAAGCCCGCCTCGGTGACCACGTAGTCGCCGAGGCGCAGCGCGGCATCGGTGGCCATGACGGAGTTGCAGCCGTGCGCGATGTTGGCGAAGGGGCCGCCGTGGACGAGGGCGGGATTGTGCTCGAGCGTCTGGACGAGGTTCGGGGCCAGGGCGTCCTTGAGAAGCGCCGTCATGGCGCCCTCGGCGTGCAGGTCGTGGGCCGTGACGGGCATGCGGTCGTAGGTGTAGCCCACGACCATGCGGCCCAGGCGGCACTTGAGGTCGGCCAGGCTCGTGGCCAGGCAGAAGACCGCCATGACCTCGGAGGCCACGGTGATGTCGTAGTGGTCCTCACGGACCGTGCCGTTGGCCACGCCGCCCAGGCCGTCAACGACGTTTCTGAGCTGGCGGTCGTTCATGTCCACGACGCGGTGCCACGTGATGCGCCTCGGGTCGATGTTGAGCTCGTTTCCCTGCTTGACGTGGTTGTCGACCATGGCGGCGAGCAGGTTGTTGGCGGCGCCGATGGCATGGAAGTCGCCCGTGAAGTGCAGGTTGATGTCCTCCATGGGGATGACCTGGGCGTGCCCGCCCCCGGCGGCTCCGCCCTTGACGCCAAAGACGGGCCCGAGCGAAGGCTCGCGCAGGCACAGGACGCACTTCTTGCCGATGCGGTTCAGCGCGTCGGCCAGGCCGACGGAGGTGGTGGTCTTGCCCTCCCCTGCTGGCGTGGGGCTGATGGCGGTCACGAGGACGAGCTTGGCCTTGCGCGGCCTCTGGGCGAGGTCGCTCACGTCCACCTTTGCCTTGTCATATCCGTACGGCACGAGGCTCTCGCGCGCGAGGCCGAGCTCATCGGCCACCTTGGCTATGGGGTAGCCCTCCTCCTCGGCCTCCTGCGCAATCTGGATATCTGTCTTGAACTCGGCCATCGTGTTCTCCCATCTGCACCGACACCGGAGCTCTCGCGTCTCCCCTATGAGCATGAGCTTACACACGCCGCAGCGCGCCGTCGACCTTCGGACACACGCGCGTGACCAAATTCGCTTCTCGGGCGCCTATCGTCCGCCGAGAAGCGCCTCGAGCTCGAGCACCTGATCGCGAGGGTCGCGCGCGTCCGCCGAGAAGCGCCTCCACGCGTCCTTGTCGCCACGGGCCCGCCAGTCCACGATGGGGCCGAAGCCTCCCTGGAGCGTGCGCGCGGCAACCGAGAAGCTCGGGTCCGCGCGCAGGCCCAGGTAGCGCACCTCGGCCACAAGGGGATGACAGGCGAGGTAGGAGGCCACGACCTGGGCCGCGTCCGAGCGAGCGCGCCAGCGGACACGGGCGTCGGCGTCCGCGAGCGCGCACGTTGCTTCGTCTGCGCCCAAAGGCTCGAGCGCCTCGTCCAGGCATGACGCAAGGGCTGCGTGCCCGCCAATTCCCACGAGGACCCGCCCGGAGGCCAGCGCGCGCACGAGGGCAACGTCCGCGCCCATCCCGAGAGCGGGGCAGGCGGAGGGGCCCGTCTGGCTCACGTCACAAACGAGCTCCCTGCGCGCCTCGTGGGCCGTACGTGCCTGCACCCGCACGTCGGCGCAGGAGACGGGGACGCCCCCGAGCGGCGCGATCACGCGCACGTCAGGGGCGTCGGAGAGCATCTTGTCCAAGGTGGCAGCATCCGCGACGTACCAGCGCGACGTGCCCATCTGCCCTACCTGCGCTCGGAGATCTCGGCGCCCACCTGGGAGACGAAGTCGTCGAGGGCCATCTGGTGCGTCTCGTTGGTGCGGTCGCGCACGGAAATGTTGTTGGCCTCGACCTCCTTCTCGCCCAAGATGAGCATGTAGGGGACGCGGTCGATCGAGCGGGCCTCGCGGATCTTGTAGCCGATCTTCTCGTCGCGGTCGTCCACCTTGACGCGCACGCCGGCAGCGCGCAGTTCGTCGGCGACCGCATGGGAGTAAGCGCGGGTCTTCTCGGAGACGGGCAGGACCTTGACCTGGCAGGGAGAGAGCCACGTGGGGAACTTGCCCGCGTACTGCTCGGTCAGCATGCCTATGAAGCGCTCGAACGAGCCGAAGCCCGCACGATGGATCATGATGGGCTGCTTCTTGGAGCCGTCAACGTCCGTGTATTCGAGCTCGAAGTTGTGTGGGAGCTGGAAGTCGAGCTGGATCGTGCCGCACTGCCATGTGCGGCCCAGGCAGTCCTCGAGGTGGAAGTCAATCTTGGGGCCGTAGAAGGCGCCGTCGCCCTCGTTGACGGTGTAGTCCAGGCCCATCGAGTCGAGAGCGTCGCGCAGGCCCTGCTCTGCGCGCTCCCAGTCCTCGTCGGAGCCCATCGAGTCGTCCGGGCGCGTGGAGAGTTCTACGCGGTACGGGAAGCCGAACTGCGCGTAGTAGGCCGTGATGAGGTGCGCGGTGTCCGTGACCTGCTCGGTGATCTGGTCCGGGCGGATGAACAGGTGGGCGTCGTCCTGGGTGAACTCGCGGACGCGGAAGAGGCCGTGCAGGGCACCCTTGAGCTCATGGCGGTGGTCGAGGCCCGCCTCGGCGAGCTTCAGGGGCAGATCACGATACGAGCGCGGCTTGGACTGGTAGATGAGGCACGCGCCGGGGCAGTTCATCGGCTTGATCGCATAGTCCTCCTCGTCGATCTGGGTCGTGTACATGTTGTCCTTGTAGTGCTCCCAGTGACCCGAGGTCTCCCAGAGCTTGCGCGACAAGATGATGGGGGTCTGGACCTCGTCGTAGCCGTAGGCGGCCTGCATCTCGTGCCAGTACTGCATGAGGGAGTTGCGCACGACCATGCCGTTGGGCAGCCAGAACGGGAAGCCCGGGCCGGCGTCGTTGGTCATGAAGAGCTCCATCTCGCGGCCTATCTTGCGGTGGTCGCGGCGCTCGGCCTCCTCGAGCATCTTGAGGTGATGGTCGAGCTCGTCCTTGGTGGCGAAGGCGGTGCCGTTCACGCGCGTGAGCATCTTGTTGTTCTTGTCGGCCTTCCAGTAGGCTCCCGAGACGCCCGTGAGCTTGAAGGCCTTGAGGGCCTTGGTGTAGGTGAGGTGGGGGCCCACGCACATGTCGATGTACTCGCCCTGCTGGTAGAAGGTGATGCGGGCGTCTCCGGGGAGGTCGGCGATGTGCTCGACCTTGTACTTCTCGCCGCGCTCCTCCATGAGCTTCACGGCCTCGTCGCGCGGTAGCTCGTAGGTGGTGAACTTGAGGTTCTCCTTGGCGATCTTCTTCATCTCGGCCTCGATGGCGGGCAGGTCGTCCTCGGAGATCTTGGCGTCACCGAGGTCGACGTCGTAGTAGAAGCCGTTGTCGGTGGCCGGTCCGTAGGCGAAGTGGGCCTGGGGGTGCAGGCGCTTTATGGCCTGGGCCATGATGTGCGCGGCGGAGTGGCGCACGACGTGGGTGACCTCCTCGGCGGGGCACTCATCCACGTGGCCGTCGTTATAGAGAACCTTCATGAGAAACCTCTTCCTCCGTGCGTTCATGTGTCTTTTTGTGGTTGCCCGACAAGAAAAGCGCCCGCACGCCACCTGGGGGTGACGTCGAGCGCTCTGAGGCGTCTGTCGCGTGGCCTGCCGGCCGATGAGGGGACAGACGCCTAGATAGTCTGCGTTCGCGCGCTGCGCGCCATGAGGCAATACATCAGGTTGGGGCCCTTCCCGTAGGCGGATGCTGCTTATGGTTTACCACAAGAGGGGGCTTCGTGTCTGCGAGCCGCAGGTGAACGCAAATATACCCGTCGTCTGCGAGGAAGTCCGTCCAAAGCACGGAATTTGTCGAGGAAGAGCGTCCTGTGCAACATACTGGGCGCCCTTTCTCGCATGGGCTCGCGCACGGGGCGGACTTCCTCGCGGAGAACCGAGCTCACGGGATTGCGCGCACGTCCTTCTGACAGGGACGCTATGCAAACCTGCGTTTTTCTCGCCAGAGCGCCTTTGCGTAGCGGCTGCGCCGGCGGGCGGAGCCACGCTCACAAAAAAGCCCGCGTCGCAAGGCGCGGGCAAAAGACTCGCTCAGACGAAGTCTACTGGATGCGCGTCCGGCAGTACGGGCAGGTCTTCCAGTCCGCGTTGAGGGGCCGGTGGCAGGTCGGGCAGACGTTTCTCACCTGGGTGTTGCAGATCGGGCAGACCACGAAGTCGCGGTCGATGGGCGCGCCGCACTTGGGACAGATGCCGTAGTGCGACAGCTGATGCTCCCGCAGAGCGATGTCGAGGTCCTGCTCCTCACGGTCGATGAGATAGGAGCTCGGGCGCAAGATCACGTAGGCGAGAAGCCCCACGATGGGGATCACGGAGATGATGGCCCACATCCACCACGGCTCGGCCCCGCGGCGCTGGGCGTCGCGGATGACGTAGACGATCGAGAGGATGTAGAGCATCACGACGCAGATGACCATCAGGTAGAGGACCATGCGGACCTCAGGCGTGATGATCTGGTCGAGCAGTTCTTGCATGGGGACTCCTTCTCATGTCGGGGCACGCCCGTACGCGGCACCGCAGATGCCACAGCATTGTAGCAAAAGTGGACTTCTGGAGGCGCTTCGGACGAGCCCCTAGCGACGCGAGTCGCCTCCATCAGGCGATTCTTCACACAATGGCGATGCTACGCAGCCCACACGGCCCCCCGCCTACAGACCCAGGAGCCGCAGCGCCTCCTCGCGTGTCTTGAGGTCGCGCAGGCATCCGCGCACGGCCGACGTCGTGGTGAGGGCACCGGCGGCCCGCACGCCGCGCATGGTCATGCAGGTGTGCTCGGCCTCGAGGACCACGAGCACCCCCAGGGGGTCGAGCTCGCGGACCATGGCGTCGGCGACCTGGCCCGTCAGGCGCTCCTGAACCTGCAGGCGCCGGGCGTAGCCGCTCACGCAGCGCGCGATCTTGGAGAGGCCCGTGATGCGCCCGTCGCGCGGGATGTAGCAGACGTGCGCGCGGCCTATGAAGGGAAGCACGTGGTGCTCGCACAGAGACGAGAAGGGAATGTCCTTGACGATCACCATCTCCTGGTTGCCGGGCTCGTGGAACTGCGTGCGCAGGTACGCGCCCGGGTCCTCCTGCATGCCGCCGAGGATTTCCTCGCAGGCGCGCGCCACGCGGTCGGGCGTGCCGAGAAGCCCCTCGCGGCTCGGGTCCTCCCCTATCGCCACGAGGAACTCGCGCACCGCGGCCTCCACGCGCATCTTGTCAAGCTCGTTGAAGTGCCGCTCGTCGGTATCGCTCATGCGCCGCGACGATCCTCTCTTTGGTCGTGGGGAACTCCCCGGGAAGGACAACACGCTTCACAGCGTGTACTCGCCGTCCCATGGTACGCCATCGACTGGAGGGCGCGCGTCTCAGCTCACGTCGGCCACGGTCTCCCGCTCGACGAGCGTCCCGGGAATCCTGATCGCCGCGGTCTCGTAGCCGGGCTCGGAGCCCCGTATGGCGTGCTCGAAGGCCACCCGCCCGCGCGCGAGCAGGTCGAAGCGGACGGTCGTGAGCCTGTTGTGCGGAACGGTGTTCTCGAGCGAGTCATCGATGCCCACCACGCTCACGTCCTCGGGAACCCGACGGCCGGCGTCGGTGAGGGCGGCGATCACGCCCATCGCCATCTGGTCGTTGGCCACGTAGACGGCCGTGGCCCCCTTGTCTCGGGCAAGCCTGGAGCCGGCCTCGTAGCCGCTGTTGGCAGTCCAGTCCCCCCGGAGGGGCTCCGCCGCCTCGAGGCCGCGGCTCACGAGCGCGGAGCGCCAGCCCGCCTCGCGAAACTGCGAGTCGATGGAGTAGGTGGGGCCGCTCACGAAGCGGATGGCTCGGTGGCCGTGGGAGAAAAGGTAGCTCATGAGCAGGGTGGAGCAGCCGTACTGGTCGGAGTCGACCGTCGTGCAGAACGGGTGCGCATGCATGGTCAGGAGCACTGTGGAGAGGCCCGGGTGCGGACGGAACTCGTTGAAGTCATTGGCCATGATGCTCATGCTCAAGATGAGCCCGTCCACGGGGAGCTCCATGATGCGCTGGGACATCTCCTCGAGCGAGATGGGGGCGTCGTCGCCCATCTCGATCATGGTGAGCGCGTAGCCGTGGTCGCGCGCCGCCGAGGTGATGCCGTCAAGGGTGGCCAGGTTGCCGAACTCGGTGACGTTGTAGAGGCACAGCCCCACCGCATGGTAGCGACCGCTTCTGAGCGAGCGGCCCGCGAAGTTGGGTCTGAACCCCAGCTCGTCCATGGCGCGCAGGATGCGCTCACGCGTCTTGGGGCTCACGTTGGGGGCGTCGTTGGCGACGCGGGAGACGGTCTGCTGGGAGACCCCGACAGAGCGCGCCACCTGTGCCATGGAGACCGGGCGGGGGGCTCCGCCCGGTCGCTGCGATTCGTGCATGTGACTCACGCTCCTCACCATGACCTTGAAGGTGGACGCCTCCCGGAATGCCGGGGGCCGCTCGCAACGCGCGGGCGGTCCCTCGGCGGCACGTGGAGACCCCAGGCGAGGTTCCTTCAGACAATGCGGAGGGAAGGAAGGAGCCGCGGTTGCCTGGTGCCGAGATGCGCGGACGGGCGCAGAGGATCCGCCGCCGCGGTCCGCTTACTTCTTCTGCACGTACTTCAGGCAGTCGAGGGTCACGGCGACGAGGATGATGATGCCCGAGAAGATGAACTGGAGGTTCGTGTCGATGCCCAGGATGGTAAGCGAGTAGGTGAGCGCCGTGAAGATGATCACGCCCACGCACACGCCCGAGATCTTGCCGATGCCGCCGGTGAACGACACGCCGCCCACGACGCACGCCGCGATGGCGTCCATGTCCCAGCCCTGGCCGTAGGCCGCCGAGCCGGAGCCGACCATGCGGATGCACTCGAGCCAGGAGCCAAAGCCGTACAGCACGCCGGCGAGCATGAAGGCGCCCAGGGTCACGGCGATGACGGAGATGCCGGAGGCCGTGGCCGCCTCGGCGTTGCCGCCCACGGCGTAGAGGTTCTTGCCAAAGGTCGTCTTGTTCCAGATGAACCACACCACGACGATGGCCGCGACGGCCCACAAGATGATCGTGGGGAACGCGCCGATCTTGGGGATCACCATGTTGGGAATCGACGGGTCGATGGAGCCAAAGGAGACGCCCTTGGTCGCATAGGTGACCAGGCCGAAGATGATGAGCATGTTGGCCATGGTGGCGATGAACGGGTGCATCTTGAAGCGCGCCGAGAAGAACCCGGCTATGGACGTGAAGATCGTGCAGAACACGATGCACAGAACGAGCGCGAGAAGCACCCTGCCGATGACCGGGATGCCCGTGAGGTCGAACACGTGACCGAACACCGAACCGGTGTTGACACCCTGGTGCATCACGATGGTCGCTGTGGTCATGCCCATGCCCACCATGCGGCCGATCGAGAGGTCCGTGCCCGCGAGCAGGATGAGGCCGGACACGCCGAGCGCCAGGAACATGCGCGGGGAGGCCTGCTGGAAGATGTTGAGGATGTTCTGGGTCGTCAGGAGCTGGGTGCCCTTGACGTAGGGCGTGATGATGGACAGCACGATGAAGACCAGCACGATGGCGATGTAGAGGCCGTTCTTCAGGAGGAAGGAGCGACGGTTGAACGTGAAGCGGTAGTTCTCCCACTTCTGGGCCCAGGACTCCGCGACCGTGAACTTAGACATGCGGAGAAGGTCAATCAGGTGGTACTGGTAGCTAAACGCCGTGTGCGAGCGCTCCTTGATGGCCTGCAGCGCGCGCTCGTTCTCGAGCTTGGCGTCGTAGCAGCGGTTCTTGTAGACGTACTTCTCCTCCTTGGTCTCCTGGGAGTCGGAGGTGGCCGCCATGTTCTGCTTGTGCTCGACGGCAAGCTCGGCGAGCTTGCTCTGGTAGTCCTTCTTTGCCTGCCCCTTCTGGGCCGCGCAGCTGGCGGCGACCGCATCGTAGTAGTCGCTCTTGAAGTGCTCCTTCAGGTAGGAGGTGCCCTCGGCGATCAGGCGGTCCACCTCCGGCTTGTTCTGCGCCTCGACGGCCTTGGCCGCCTTGAGCTCGTCCTCGAAGGCGGCTATCTCGTTCGCGCGCTCCCCCTTGGTGAGGGTGCGGTCGCGCTTGGTCGTGTCGATGCCGCTCTGCAGCGCGATGACCTTGTTGGAGCCGTCGACGCGCAGGGCGTCGATCTTCTTCTGGATAGCGCCGACGTGCTCGTCGATCGGACGCAGGAGCTCGGCCTCCTGGTCCTCCGTGAGAATCCTCGTGTCTTGCTTTGACATGCTCATCAGTCCCCTCGTTACAGATACTTCGCGCTGAGGCGCAGGAGCTCTTCCTGGTTCGTTTCCTTGGTGTTGACGATGCCCGAAAGGCGCCCGTTGGACATGACGCCGATGCGGTTGGTGATACCGAGGATCTCGGGCATCTCAGAGGAGACGACGACGATCGTCTTGCCCTCCTTCGCCATCCTGACGATGAGCTCGTAGATCTCGTACTTGGCGCCGACGTCGATGCCACGCGTCGGCTCGTCCATCATGAAGATGCGCGGCGCGCGCTCCATCCACTTGCCGAAGATGACCTTCTGCTGGTTGCCGCCCGACAGGCTCGAGATCAGGTCATCGGGGCCGATGCACTTCGTGGCCATGGTCTTGATCTCGTCGTTGGTGGCCTTGGTCATCTTGGGGTTGGAGAGCGCGGGGCCGCTCTTGTAGCTCTCGAGGTTCGCGATCGTGGTGTTGAAGGTCAGGTTGCCCTTGAGGAACAGCCCGTCCTGCTTGCGCTCCTCGGTGATCATGGCGAAGCCGTGCTCCATGGCGTCGCGCGCGCTGTTGAAGTTCATAATCTTGTCGTTGTAGTAGACGCGCCCGGCCGCGCGCGTGCGCACGCCGAAGATCGTCTCCAGAAGCTCCGTACGCCCGGCACCCACCAGCCCGTACAGGCCGAAGATCTCTCCGCGGCGCACGTCGAACGAGATGTCGGAGAGGTGCGGCTCGAACTTCGTCGAGAGGTGCTGGACGGAAAGGATCACGTCGCTCGGCTCGTTGTCCACGTCCGGGAAGCGATTCTCGAGCGAGCGGCCCACCATGGCGGCGATGAGCTCGTTCATGTTCGTCTCCGCGGTGGGCCTGGTCATGATCATGTTGCCGTCGCGCAGGACCGACACCTCGTCGCAGATCTCGAAGACCTCGTCCATCTTGTGCGAGATGTAGATGAGCGCGACGCCCTCGTCCTTGAGCCTGCGCATCATCTTGAACAGCTTCTCCACCTCCTGGACCGCGAGCGAGGAGGTGGGCTCGTCCAAGACGATGACCTTGGCGTTGTAGGAGATGGCGCGGGCGATCTCGCACATCTGGCGCTCGGAGACCGACATGTTGCGCATGGGTTGCGTGAGGTCGACCGTCATGCCGAGTCTGCGGAACAGCTCGCTGGCCTCCTTGCGCATGCGGCGCTCGTCGACGACGCCCGCCGCGTTGACCGGGTAGCGTCCCAAAAACAGGTTGTCCACCACGTTGCGCTCGAGGCACTGGTTCAGCTCCTGGTGCACCATGGCGATCCCGTTTTCCAGGGCTTCCTTAGGACCGGAGAAGCTCACCTCCTTCCCCTCGAGCAAGATGGTGCCCTCGTCCTTCTGGTAGGTGCCGAAGAGGCACTTCATCATGGTCGACTTGCCGGCGCCGTTCTCGCCCATAAGTCCCATGACGGTGCCGCGTCTCACCTCGAGGTCGACGTGGTCCAAGACCCGGTTCATGCCGAAGGACTTGCTCATGCCCTGCAGCGACAAGATGACGTCCTCTTGAGTGTCCGCCATGCTCTCACGCTCCCATCCGTGTCACGCCGTCGAGGTCCGAGAGACCAGGCACCCAGGCCACTTCGCCGCAGAAAGGCAAGAGGGAGGGACGTACCCTCCCTCTTGCCGTGTCACCTATCGCATGTCCGTCTTGCGCCCTAGCTCAGAAGCGAGGTGTACGAGGAGGCGTTGTCGGTCTTCACCATGTTGATGGCGAAGGCGTCGTACTCGCTGGGGTTGCCCAGGCGGTTGGTGATGTTGGCCTCGGTCTGGCCGTCGCCGGCGATGTAGTCGACGTTGAGGTTCAGCAGGTCGTCGTACTTCTCAAGCAGCGGCTGGTAGGTCGAGCCGAGGAAGTTGTCGGAGGAGTTGTAGATGTCGAGCCAGACCTTCTTCTCGGGCGAGGAGCTCGCGTCGAGCTGGTTGGAGACCTCTTTCCAGGTGACCGTGGAGTCCAAGTAGTCCTTGTAGTTCTCGGCCGTGACGGCAACGTTCAGGGAGTAGTACGAGCGCTCGTCCTCGACGTACTTGTAGGTGTCCTCGGAGAGCTTGTTGCCCGCGTCGTCGGCGATGGAGATGCCGGTGTTGATGTCCACGTTGTCGAGGGCGTTGCGCAGAAGACGCAACGTCAGGTAGGCCTGGACGTCGGCGTGCTGGGAGATGGTCCCGCCGTAGCCCTCGGCGATGGCGCTGACGGCGTCGGAGTTGGCGTCGTAGCCGAAGACGGGAACCTCGTTGTCCTTGCCCCACGCGTTGAACATGGACATGCCCATGCCGTCGTTGTTGGAGACGATGACGTCGATCTGGTCGCCGAAGGAGGAGGCCCAGGTGCTGATGGCGTTGCCGGCGGTGGCCGCGTCCCACGTGGCGCCCGCGGAATTCTTCATCTCCTGCGAGGCGAGCTCGCGCACGGTGAAGGTCTTGCCGTCAATCTCGAGGGTGGCGTCCTTGACCAGGCTCGAGGAGCCGTCGGAGTTGGTGCCCACGGCCTCGGAGTCGATGTCGTCGCCCTTCATGACGGCTGTGCCGAGCATCTTGCGGGTGCCGCGCGTGCGGGCGATGGAGTCGTTGTGGCCCACGTCGCCGATGGCGAGCACGTAGCCGATGACGCCGTCGCCGTTGCGGTCAATCTTGTCCGCGTTGGCCTTGATGTAGTCGAGGACCATCTGGCCGGCGAGCTCGGCGCCCTGGTTAGCGTCGAAGCCGACGTAGTAGGTCTTGTCGTTGAAGTTAAGGGCGTCCTTGTCGAGCTCGCCCGTCGAGCTGTTGGACGGCTGGCGGTTGAACCAGACGAGCGGCTTCTCGCTGTTGGCGACCGTGGCGTCGCTGGTGTCCGTGCTGGAGCCGGAGTCGGTGCTCGTGTCGCTCGAGCCGCCGCAGCCGGCAAGCGTGGCCGTGCCCGCAACGCCCATGACACCAAGGCCGCAGTACTGCAGGAACCTACGGCGAGACAAATCCATACTCATGCGCTTTTCCTTTCCTCTCGACGCGCAGATGCCCTTTTGGCCGCGCGCCTTTCCCAATGAGTACGTTAACATAGGGCTTGCGAAATGGTCCCGACACAATTAGTCCGCCCGCTGGGCGGTTGATTAATTATCCTGAGCGGTCGTGGGCCCCTCCCCAAGGAGGGAGAAGCGGTAGCATTTTGCGGCCGAGCGGAAGGGGAAGACGCATGGGACAAGAAGCGACGACCGAGACGGCGACCGATCGTCTGCGCCTCATCCTGGGCGACGAGGGCCTCGCGCGGCTCGCGCAGGCACGCGTCATGGTGGTGGGGCTCGGCGGCGTGGGGTCATCGTGTGCCGAGGCGCTCGCGCGCGGCGGGGTGGGTCGCCTCGTGCTCGTGGACCGAGACATGGTGACGCCAAGCAACGTGAACCGTCAGGCGCTTGCCTTCACGAGCACGCTCGGACGCGACAAGGCCGAGGTCATGCGCGAGATGGTCCTCGACATCAATCCCGCGGCCGAGGCCTGCGCGCGGCGCCTCTATCTCTCTTGCGAGGAGCTCGCAGAGGCCCTGGGGGCGCTCCCCCGCCCCGACTACGTCGTCGACGCGATCGACACCGTGACGCAGAAGGTCGCGCTCGCCTCCTGGTGCCAGGACGAGGGAATCGCCGAGCTCAGCGCCATGGGCGGGGCCAACAAGCTCGACCCGTGCCGGCTGCGCTTCGCGCGCATCGAGGACACCACCGACTGCCCGCTCGCACGCGTCATGCGCAAGAGGTGCCGTCGAAGCGGCGTGCACGACCTGCGGGTGCTCTTCTCGGACGAGGAGCCCCTGCGCATGGCGGCCATCTCCGAGGAGCAGTGGGCACGCTCGGGCGCGCTTCTGGGCACGATGTCCTACCTGCCCCCCATCATGGGGCAGATGATCGCAAGCCGCGTGATCCGCGACCTGTTGGGATGGGCGTAGGGGCGCCAGGCTGGGCGCGGGCCGGCTGGGGCTCAGCGAAGCCACCAGACGAGCAGGGCCGCGCCGGCCACCAGGCACCCGAGCGCCCAGACGGCCCCCAGAAGCGCGAGCGCCCCCGCTGCAAGATACGCAAGCACCGAGAAGGACATGCAGGTCAGACGGGGTCCCAGGGCAACGCGTCGCGGGTCGTCGAGGCCGCAGGCGAGCGTCACGACCGCGTGCAGGGCCAGGGTGAGGGCGAGCGCCGCCGGCAGCGAGGCGCCGACGAGCGCCGCAGCCGCACCCGTCACCACGAGGGAGGCGCCCACGCTCACGGCGAGGGCGGGCAGCACGTCCGAGGCGAGCAGGCCCAGGGCCGAGAGGGGCAGAAGGCCCCGCAGGAGACGGTTCGCGCAGTCGTCGCGAAAGACGGCCCCCAGCTCGGGCGGATGGGCGACCAGGCCCTGCCCGAGGCACAGGAGCCATCCGAGCAGGAGCCACGTCTGGGTCCCCTGCGCCATGAGGACGGCACCCACGGACAGAAGGGCGGCGAGCGACAGGAGGCCGCCGAGCGACGAGGGACGGCGCACGAGCGCTGCGAGGGCGCGAGACGTGCAGGCACGAGGCCCCGTGCCAAAGTGCCACGACGCGCGCGGCACCCGGCGGCACCTGCGGCGGACGTGCCAGCGCGCCTCCCCGTAGGCCCCCGCGTCCACGAGCGCCAGGTGCCTCAGCTCGTGCAGGGCCGCACCGGGTGCGCTGTCGTCAATCACGAACGCCATGTCGGCGCGCTCGGCGACGCGGGCGTCCGCGCAGGCGAGGACGAGAACCGCCGCGCACCACGCCGGCGTGGGCGCCGCGGCGGCGAGGGAGGCGAGCGCCGCCACCCCGAGAGAGGAGACTCCGAGCGCAGCCGTCGTCGCGAGGCGGCCAGGACGCGCGACCGCGCAGCGAGTGAGCCCGGCGAGCAGGGCCGCGAGCCACGCGGCCACGAGTCTCGCCGCGAGGCCCGCAGCCCAGACGGGCACCGACACGGACACCGACACGGACACGGCGCCCGCAAGGACCGCGAGCGTCCATCCCACGAGGACGCCGCACAGAAGGTGGGCGGCAACGGGGCGCCAGGAGCGCGCAAGCACAAGCTCCTCCGGAGCGGCCAGGCGCGCGAGAAAGGAGAAATCCGGGCGGATGAGGCCGAAGGGAGACCCCCTCAGGTACCGCGTCGCGTCGACGAGCAGGGCCGCAGCGGGAAGAGCCGCTCCCAGTGCCCCGGCGAGGCCGTGCGCAACGCTTTCGCCGAGCGAGGCCGCACCGGCGGCGATTGCAGCAAGCACGCCCGACCACATGAGGCCAAGCGCCACGAGGGCGACAAGCGCCATGTAGGCCTGGTAGGTCCTCTCGAGGAAGCCCCGGTCGTGCTCGGAGTCGATGCCAAACGCGAAGAGCGCCCAGCGCAGCTCCCCGCGGGCGTGGAGGAGCTCGAGGCGCGCGAGCGCGCCGAGACTAGACGCGCGCCTCATGCCCGCACGCCCTCCCGGGCAAGGCGGCCGCCCTCGAGGCGCACGACGAGGTCGGGCTCGAGGGCGGGCACGTCGTGGTGGCAGCTCAGGAGAATCGCCGCGCCCGCGCGTGCCGCGCAGGAGAGCTCCCCGGAGAGCGCGCGGGCGGCCTCGGGGTCGAGCGGGCCGTGGGGCTCGTCGAGCAGCACCACGCGCGGCGACAGCATAAGCGCGAGCACGCAGGCGAGCTTCTCGCGCATCCCGCGCGAGTACGACGAGGGCAGGGCCTGCTCATGGCCCGCGAGGCCGAGGCTCCCCATGAGCTCTTCAGCCCGGGGTCCAAGGTCGCGCGCGTCGTTGGCGGCAAGCACGAAGGAGATGTGCTCGGCGGCCGTGAGGTCGTCGTAGAAGGCGGGGACGTCGGGCACATAGACCAGCTCGCGCGGGGCGAGGCGGCGCCGGCCGCCAAAGGGGTTCCCGTCGAGCAGGACCGCGCCCGCGCTCGGGGCGAGCCATCCCGCGAGGCAGCGCAGAAGCGTCGACTTGCCCGCACCGTTGGGCCCCACGAGAAACGCGACCTGGCCCGCCTCGAGCGAGAGTGATACGTCCTCCCAGACCGGCTCGTCCCCGTAGGAGAAACCAAGTCCGCGCGCCTCCAGAGCAGCCGTCATGGCACTTCCCTTCGCGTCGTCGCCTGCCTGCCGAAGCGCCCTGCGGGCGCCCCCTACGAGAAGTCCCGTATCTGCTCGGTGACCTGCGCGATCATGGCCTCGAGCTCGGCGGCCTGGGCACGCTTCTTCTCGATGACCTCGGGCGCGGCCTTGGCGACGAAGCCGGCATTGCCGAGGGTTCTCTCGACGCTCGCAAGGTCCTTCTCGGCCCGGGCGAGCTCCTTGGAGAGACGAACGCGCTCGGCCTCCAGGTCGATGACATCGCCGAGTTCGACGAAGACCTCGAGTGCGCCGTCGGACACGGAGACGGAACCCACGGGCTTTCGGGCCTCCGGGCCAAAGGAGAGCCCCACGTTGGCCAGACGCTCGGCGAGCGGCGCGAGCGTCGTGAAGCGCGCGGCGTCGGCCTCCCCCATGCGCGCGGAGGTCACGAGTCGCTCCTTGGGCGACAGGCGGTATCGGGCGCGCGTGGAGCGCACGGCGCCCACCACCGAGCGCAGGAGCTCGAAGGATCCCTCGGCCTCGTCGTTAACGAGGCCGGCGTAGGCCTCGGGCTCTGGCCACGCCGCGACCATGAGGAACTGCGCGTCGTGCGCGTCGAGGCCGCTCGCGGGCAGGGCGTCCCAGACGGACTCCGTCACGAACGGCATCACGGGGTGCAGAAGGCGCATGCAGGTGTCCAGGGCGAAGACGAGGTTGCGCTGGACCTGGAGCCGCTCAGCGGCGTCTTCGCCGACCAGGCGCCCCTTGCAGAGCTCGACGTACCAGTCGCAGACCTCGTTTCTGAAGAAGGACTCGAGACCGCGCGCATAGTCGCCGAACTCATAGGACTCGAGCTGGCCGGTGGCGAGCTCGACCTCGCGGGCCAGCCGCGAGAGCATCCAGGCGTCGGCCTCGGTGGCGGCCGCGGCCGGGCCCGGCTCGTAGCCGTCGAGGTTCATCTGGACGAAGCGGCTCGCGTTCCAGACCTTGGTCACGAAGCCCTTGGCCTGCTCGGTGCGCGGGCTCTCCAGGAGCTCGTGGGTCTTCTTGTCGATCGTGGCGTCGAACTTGACGTCCTGGTTGTTGGTGACGAGCGTGAGCAGGTTGAAGCGCATGGCGTCCGCGCCGTACTTCTCGATGAGCTCCATGGGGTCCACGCCGTTGCCCTTGGACTTGGACATGCGGCTGCCGTCCTTGGCCAGGATCGTGGCATAGATGTAGACGTCGTGGAAGGGGACCTCGTCGGTGAAGTACAGGGAGCTCATGATCATGCGGGCGACCCACAGGGCGATGATGTCACGGGCCGTGACCAAGACCTTGGTGGGATGGTGGCCGGCGAGCCCCTCGGGGTGCTCGGGCCAACCCTGCGTGGCGAAGGTCCACAGCTGACTCGAGAACCACGTGTCGAGCACGTCAGGGTCCTGGTGCACCTTGGCCCCGCAGTGCGGGCAGACGTCCACGTCCTCCTCAAGGGCGTCCTCCCAGCCGCACTCATCGCAGTAGAAGACCGGGATGCGATGGCCCCACCACAGCTGGCGCGAGATGCACCAGTCCTTGAGGTTGTCCATCCAGGTGAGGTAGGTCTCGGTCCAGCGTTCGGGGTGGAAGCTCACCTCGCCGGAGCGCACCACCTCGGTCGCGCGCTCCTTGAGCTTGTCGACGGCGACGAACCACTGCTCAGAGAGCCAGGGCTCGAGCACGGTGTCGCAGCGGTAGCAGTGCATGACGGAGTGGTCGAGCTCCTCGACCCTCTCGAGCAGGCCATGCTCGTCGAACCAGGCGACCACGGCCTCGCGGCACGCGTCGCGGTCCATGCCGGAGAACTCCCCATAGCCCTCGACCACGTGGGCGTGCTCGTCGAAGATGTTGATCTGGGGCAGGTCGTGGGCCTGGCCCATGGCGTAGTCGTTGGGGTCGTGCGCGGGCGTGACCTTGACGAAGCCCGTGCCGAAGTCCGCGTCCACGTGCCAGTCCGCGAAGATGGGAATCTCGCGGTCCACGATGGGGAGCACGACCGTCTTGCCCACGAGCCCGGCCTTGGCCTCGTCGGAGGGGCTCACCGCGATGCCCGTGTCGCCGAGCATGGTCTCGGGGCGCGTGGTGGCCACGGTGACGTGGTCGATGCCGTCGACGGGCTCCGCAAGCGGGTAGCGCAGGTACCACAGGTGGCCCTTCTCGTCCTTGTACTCGGCCTCGTCGTCGGAGATGGCCGTGGCGCAGCTGGGGCACCAGTTGACGATGCGCTTGCCCCGGTAGATGAGGCCGCCGTGATACCAGTCGCAGAAGACCTTGCGCACCGCGCGGCTGAACTCGGGGCTCATGGTGAACTTCTCGTCGGAGAAGTCGATCGAGCAGCCCATGCGCTTGATCTGGCTGACGATGGTGCCGCCGTACGCGCGCGTCCAGTCCCAGCACGCGTCGAGGAACTTCTCGCGCCCGATCTTGAGGCGGCTCACGCCCTCGTCCTTGAGCTTCTTGTCGACCTTGGTCTGCGTGGCGATGCCGGCGTGATCGGTGCCCAGAATCCAGCGGGTGGAGCGGCCGCGCATGCGGCTGTAGCGCACGTAGGTGTCCTGGATCGTGTCGTCCATGGCGTGGCCCATGTGGAGGATGCCCGTCACGTTGGGGGGCGGAATCACGACGGTGCAGTCACCGACGCCCTTGCTGCGCTGGTAGCAGCCGGCGTCGATCCACTTCTGGATGAGCTCGGGCTCTGCGGCCTGGGGGTCATAGGTCTTGGGCATCTCTTCCACGACAGATCCTTCCGAAGAAACGATAAACGCCCACCAGAATAGCACGCGCGGGCGCGGGGCCGAGGGGCCCTCTCTTCCGGGTTTGGGTTTGCGCCCTTGTACGACCGGGCAAGCCACGACGCCCTCGGAGCCCGACCCTTTGGCTCACCGTTATCTCCCGGTCTGGTTTTGACAGTTTTGGAGGCTTCGAACAGCCCTAGACCGCCAAAGCCAGACGGGGAGCTTGCAGTCGCAGTCCTCCGAACTCAGCGACGCTCGCCTCACGAACCCAAACCCCATCACAAGTTTGGGTTTACGAGGAGACGAAAACTTGGGATGATGCTGCAGAGTGCCAGGTAGGATGGGCCCGTCTACGTGACCGGACGGACTTCGAGAACCCAAACCCAAGAAGGGCTCAGAAGTGAGCCGGCAAGGGAGACCGACATTGGATGCCAGAGACGACGAAGCACGCCTGTTCGACGCGCACTGTCACCTCGACTGGTTCGCCCACCCAACCCGCGTGGCACGCGAGGCCGACGCCGCGGGCCTCGACGTCCTCGCGGTGACGGTCACGCCGGAGGGATGGCGCACGGCGGCGGGCGAGCTCGCGGGCTGCCCCAACGTCGCCCTCGCAGCGGGGCTGCACCCCTGGTGGGCCGCCAACGGCCACTGCGGCGAGCACGACGTCGACGAGCTCTGCCGCGCCGTCGAGGACCAGCGCCTCGTGGGCGAGGTGGGGCTCGACCGCTCGAGGGGACGCGATGCGCCCGACGCCTGGAGCGCGCAGGCCGCTGCCTTCGAGCGCGTCTGCGCGGCGGCTGCCGGGGCGAGCGCGGCGGGGGCTCCCCGGGTCCTCTCGATACACTCCGCGTGCGCCGCGACCGACGTCCTGGACGTCCTCGAGCGCACCGGGGCCGCCGGGTGCTGCCGCTGCGTACTGCACTGGTTCTCGGGGTCGACGCCCGAGCTCTGGCGCGCAGTGCGAGCGGGGTGCTGGTTCTCGTTCGGGGAGCGCTCGCTCGCCACGGGGCGCGGCCGCGAGTACGCGCGTCTCGTACCCGCCGCGCGCCTCCTCACCGAGACGGACCTGCCCGCAGCCGCCGGTGACAAGGGAGGCGCGGCGACTCTCGTCGACTCTGTCGGCCGCACGCTCGACAGCCTGGCCCGCGCGCGGGGAGCCGACGTGCGCGCCCTCGTGGCCCAAAACGCGCGGGCACTTCTCGGCGACTGACGGCGATTGAGCCAAAACGATGGGCGCGGCGGCGTGGGGGCGCTTCTCGGCTCAAGATGGTAGAGTTGGTAGATTCTGTAGGTCCGTGCAGGGAGATTCATGAAGCCACTTCGCAAGACCACGCGCGCGAGGAACCTGCTCTCGTCCACGATGCTGGCCAGCTCCTCGGTCGACCTTGATCTGCCCCTCAATGACGTCGTGATCGTCTTCGCTTGCAGCGAGAACTTCGTGCCCTATCTCTCGGTGGCGATCCAGTCGATCGTGGACAACGCGGGCGCCACGCGGCGCTACGACATCATCGTCCTCACCCGCAACATCTCCCCCGCCTCCATGATCACGCTCACGCGCCAGACCAAGTCGGACAACGTGGGGATTGGCTTTCTGGACGTGGACGCGGCCCTGGGCGACGTCGAGCTCCCCTACCACGGCCACTTTCGCCCCGAGACCTACTTCCGCCTGCTCGCCCCGTCCCTGCTCCCCAACGTGGACAAGGCCATCTACCTCGACTCCGACCTCATCGTAGACGTCGACGTCGCCGAGCTCTACGACGTCGACGTAGAGGGATACCCCCTAGCCGCCACGCGCGACGCGGACACCATCGGCCAGATTGACGGCTACGACGCCACCGTGGGGCCCTACCTCGCCTACGAGCTGGGGATGGACGACCCGCACGACTACTTCCAGGCGGGCGTCCTCGTCATGAACCTCGCCGAGCTGCGCCGCACCGTCTCCGCCGAGAGGTTCCTCGAGATCGCCACCGAGCGCTCCTGGCGCTGGAACGACCAAGACGTCCTCAACAAGGTGGTGAACGGCCACTACCGGCGCGTCCACATGCGCTGGAACTACCTGGTGGACTGGCAGCGCCTGAGGCGCACCCACATCGTGACCAACGCGCCGGCCGACGTGCGCGGCGAGTACGCCGAGGCCTGCGAGAAGCCTTGCATCGTCCACTTCGCCGGACCCGACAACCGTCCGTGGCTCTACCCGGACGCCGACCGCGCCGGCCTCTTCTGGCGCTACGCCATGCGCTCGCCCTACCTCGATGAGCTGCGCGGCCAGCTCGAGGAATCGCGCGCCTCCGCAACCGGTCTCGCCAAGCGCGCCCAGGTCATCGTGCTCTATCGGGCCCTCATGCCCGCCTTCGACAAGACCTGCCCTGCCGGCACCCGCCGCCGCGCGACCCTCATCCGAGGCTACATGAAGGTCGGCGGCGGAAACCTGTAGGAAGACGCAGGGGTGGGAGACACGGGCGACGGCCGCACGCCGGGGCGAGAAGCCCGAGGCGCGCGGCCGCAAACGTCATGTGTTCTGGGACCGCTAGGCGGAGCGGTGCTTTCCGTGGGCCGTGGTCACGAGTCGCGGATCCGAGCCGCCACCGACGCTTTCCTTGGTCACGACGACCTGCGTGATGTCCAGGTCGCTCGGCAGGTCGAACATCGTGGACTGCAGCGTCGACTCGCAGATGGCCCGCAAGCCGCGCGCGCCGGTGCCGCGGGCGAGCGCCTGGCGCGCGATCTCGGTCAGGGCGTCATCCTCGAACGTGAGCTCCACCCCCTCAAGCTCGAACATCCGGTGATACTGCTTCACGAGGGCGTTTCGGGGCACGGTGAGGATGTTCACGAGGTCGGACTCGGTGAGCTGGCGAGTGGCCGTGATAACGGGGATGCGGCCCAGAAGCTCGGGAATCATCCCGAACTTGTGGAGGTCCTGGGGCATGACCTGCTCCATGAGGGCGTCCTCGTCGTGCACCGCGCGCTGGCCCACCTCGGCGTTGAAGCCGATCCCCTTCTTGCCGATGCGGTCGGCCACGATCTTGTCCAGGCCCACGAAGGCGCCGCCGCAGATGAACAGGATGTTGGTGGTATCGATGCGAATGAGCTCCTGCTGCGGGTGCTTGCGGCCACCCTGCGGCGGCACGCTGGCCTCGGTGCCCTCGAGGATCTTGAGGAGCGCCTGCTGGACGCCCTCACCGGACACGTCGCGCGTGATGGAGAGGTTCTCAGCCTTGCGGGCGATCTTGTCGATCTCGTCCACGTAGACGATGCCCACCTGCGCGCGCTCCACGTCGCCGTCGGCGGCGGTGATGAGCTTGAGCAGGATGTTCTCCACGTCCTCGCCCACGTAGCCGGCCTCGGTCAGGGTCGTGGCATCCGCGATGGCAAAGGGTACCTCGAGGAAGCGGGCGAGCGTCTGGGCCAGGAGGGTCTTGCCCGTGCCCGTGGGGCCGAGCAGCAAGATGTTGCTCTTGGCGATCTCAACGCTCTCGTCGCCCTCTTTGACCTCGTCGTTTCCGGACAGGATGCGGCGATAGTGGTTGTAGACGGCCACGCTCATCGCGCGCTTGGCGCTCTCCTGGCCCATGACGTACTGCGACAGCTCGTCGTAGATCTCGTGCGGGGTGGGGAGGTTCTTGATCGGCGGCTCGGCCGAGTCGGCGTCGAGGACGTCGTCCGCGGCGTCGAACTCGGCCTCGTCGATCATGTCAGCGCACGTGTGGACGCACTCGTCGCAGATGAAGACGCCCCCGGGCCCGGCGATGAGCTTGCTCACCTGGCTGCGGCTCTTGCCGCAGAAGGAGCAGTGCATCTCGTTGTCGGCGGGGCCGATGCCGTTGTCTTGGTCGTTTGTGGGCATCGAGCTACTCCTGGGTCTGCTCGGCGCGCGAGGTGATGACCTTGTCCACCAGGCCGTAGTCGCAGGCCTCGCTCGCGCGCATGTAGTTGTCGCGCTCCGTGTCGGCGTTGATCTTCTCGATGGGCTGGCCGGTGGCGTCGGCGAGGATCTGGTTGATGCGCTCGCGGATGCGCTTGGTCTCGTCGGCCACGATCTGGATCTCGGTCTGCTGGCCCTGGGCACCGGAGCTGGGCTGGTGGATGAGGACCATCGCGTTGGGAAGCGCGAGGCGCTTGCCCTTGACGCCGCTGGCCAGGATGACCGCGCCCATGGAGGCGGCCATGCCCACGCAGATGGTGGAGACGTCGGGCTTGATGAAGTTCATCGTGTCGACAATGCCCAGGCCGGCGTAGACGTCGCCGCCGGGCGAGTCGATGTACAGCGAGATGTCCTTGTCGGGGTCCTGGCTCTCCAGGTGCAGGAGCTGGGCGACGACGAGGTTGGCCGAGTCGCGCGTGACCTCCTCGCCGAGAAAGACGATGCGGTCGTTGAGCAGGCGGGAGTAGATGTCGTAGCTGCGCTCGCCGCGCGGGGTCTGCTCGACCACGTAGGGGATGAGCGGGATGTTGGTGGGGTTGTGCATGAGTTCCTCCTTGCGTTGTGCGATGCCCCGGGTGAGGCCGCAGCCGCCCCCCGGGGCATAGGGATGCGTGCTGAGAGGGACCGCTACTCGTCGGAGGCCTCGGGGGCTTCGGCGGGGGCGGGCCCCTCGGGGGCGTCGGCCGCGGCGGCGCGCTCGGCGACCTCGTCCACGACGTTTACCTTGGCGTTCTCGACCAGCCAGTCGAGGGCCTTGGTGCGCCTGATGGAGTCTCGGATGGCCGGAAGGCGACCCTCTCCGCGCCACTCGTTGACGGAGGCGGCGACGTCCTCGACGCCGGAGCGCTCGAACTCCTTGGCGATGTCCTCGTCGGTGGCCTCGAGGCCGAGCTTGGCGGCCACGGCGTCGAGGGCCAGCGACTGGCGGGCACGCTCCTCGGCCTGGACGTGCAGGTCGGCGATGAAGTCATCGGCCTTGACGCCGCGAGCTCCGAGGTACATGTCAAGCGACATGTTCTGGCGCTGGAGCTGATTCAAAAACTCGGTCGCGAGCTCGTTGAAGATCTCGTTCTGGTAGTCCTCGGGGACGGTCTCGAGCTTGAGCAGCTTGCCGACGGCCTCGACGACGCGGTCCTCCTTGAGGTTGGGCAGCGAGGTCTTCTTGTCGCCCTCGACCTCCTCCTTGACGGCGTCCCTGAAGGCGTCGACGGTGTCGAAGCCGAACTTCTTGGCGACCTCGTCGTCGAGCTCGGGGGTGACGGCCTTCTTGATCGAGTTCAGGGTCACCTTGACGGTGAAGGTGTGGGAGTGGGTCTCTCCCTCGTGCTCGTGCTCGTGAGTCCAGGTAATCTCCTTGGTCTCCCCCTTCTTCATGCCGACGATGCCGGCCTGGAGCTCTGCGGGGACCTGGTTGCCGTCGAGCTGGAGCATGCGGTTGGTGCCGGCGAGATGGCCTGCGCCCTCGACGTCCTCGATGTCGACGGAGACGAGGTCACCCTCGACGACCGCGCGATCCTCCTCGAGGTCCTCGTAGGAGACCTGATAGGAGAGGAGCTGATTGATCTGCCAGTCGACCTCGGCCTCGGTGGCCTCGTCGGGGGGCATGTTGATCTGGGGGGCGTCGTAGGACTCGAGCTCGCAGGCGGGACGCACGCCCACCGTAGCGTCCACGACGTAGTCGGTGCCCTGGACGGCCAGGTCCGGGTCCTCGCCGAAGTTGACGCGTCCGACGGGGGTGACGTCGAGCTCCTCGAGCAGAAGCGGCTCGACCTGGTTGAGCATCTCGTTGGTGGCCTGGGCGAGCACGGACTCGCGGCCCATGATGCCGTCGATCACCGGACGGGGGGCGTGACCACGGCGGAAGCCCTGGAAGTTGTACTTGTGGGCGATGTCCTTGTAGGCCTGGGCGATGGCGGCGTCGACGTCGTCGGCGGGCACGCTCACCTTTGCGGCCAGCTTGTCGTCGGACGGCTTCTCAGCGGTGACGGTGATCTTCAACGTTCCTCCCGTGTCTTGTACAGGCGGGCCTTCCCCGCCTCTGCTCTTGCTTGCTGGTGCGGGCGAAAGGACTCGAACCTTCACGGGGTCTCCCCCACTGGAACCTAAATCCAGCGCGTCTACCAGTTCCGCCACGCCCGCGGTCCGCACAGCCTTTGAATCATAGCAAACTTCTACTGGATACCCACCGTGGCCGCGTTATTTCACGCGGGCCGCGGGCACACACGGGGAACACGGCGAGGTCTTGCCCCCTGCCAAGATGGAGATGAGGCTTGTCAGTCATTTTGTCGGCGCCTATCGAGTGGCTCGCCTTTTGCCGACAGGAAAGAAGCAGGTCAGAGGGTCGACGATTATTCTGATACTCGAGGTGATCGGCTAAAACCACTGAAAAATCCCGGTTTGGCTCTCGGTAGCCTATCCCGCGGGTCTGTACGCGCATGAATCGGGGTCAGGGCATGAGCGAGGGGTCGTTTATTGCCACAGCCCTGGATTCGTGTGCGGGATTGGAGTCCGCGCGGCAGCTCCTCCGTCACCTCTTGCGCGCGTCCCCTCTTGCGGATTTGGACGCTTATTTGATATGGTCGGCAGTGTTTTGAGACACTGTCCTTCTCGGCCCAGCATTTTGGCAGGTAGCGTGGGGTCGATAAGGGACAATGTCCCCGCAAACATCAAAGATATGTCCCAATCCTTGCGAAGCAAGGCTGCAGCAGAGGCGAGGCACGGCAGACAAGACAAGGTAGGGTCTAGCGGCGGTAGACGACGGCCTCGTAGGGACGCAGGGCGAGCACGCCGCCATCACATACGGGCTCATCGTCGTAGTTGCCGAGAAGGCGCGCATATCCTTCGAGAGCGAGCCCGTCTGTTGAAACCGTGCAGCGCCCCTCGTCGAACGAGCACACGACCACAAGCCGCTCTTCGCCAAGCGTCCGCTCGAAGGCGATGACCTTATCGGCCGTAGCTCCTGCGCCAAGGAAGTGCACCGCTCCCCTGCTCACCACCGCGTCCTCGTGGCGCAGGCGCACAAGCGCGCGGTAGAACTCGAACATCGAGCCCTCGACGCCTACCTCGGCATCCGCGTTGACTTTCTCGGCAGACGCGGGCACGGTGAGCCACGGAATGCCGGTCGTGAAGCCAGCTCGCTCGCCCGCGGTCCACTGCATCGGCGTACGGCAGTTGTCGCGCGATCGCTCGTTCACGACATGTAGGGCCTCTTCGACCGTCTTACCTGCATCCAGCATGATGTTGTAGTAGCTTAGGCTCTCCACGTCGTCGAACTGCTCGATAGAGGTGTAGCCGGGGTTGGTCATGCCCAGCTCATCGCCTTGGTAGATGTAAGGGGTTCCCTGCATAAGGTGGTCGCAGACGGCGAGCATCTTGCCGACCTTCTCCCACGAGCCGCCGCGCTCTCCCACGGCCTCGCGACCGCCGAAGCGCGTAATAGCGCGCGGCTGATCGTGGTTGTCCCAGAAAAGGGCGTTCCATCCACCACCGGCCTGCATCCCCTCCTGCCACGTGTGCAGAATGTCGCGCAGACGGCCGATGTCGGCAGGCATGAGCTCCCACTTCCTGCCGTCTTTGTAATCCACCTTGAGATGGTGGAAGCTGAACGTCATGGAGAGCTCGTGCTCAGAGGGCCTGGTGTAGCGCACACAGTTCTCGAGCGTGGTTGCGGCCATCTCTCCCACCGTCACCATGTCGCCGATGTCCGTGCGCTCCACGAGCTCCTTCAGGTATTCGTGAACGTGCGGCCCATCGGCGAACATGCGGCGACCCAGGCCCTCGATGTCGTCGACGAAGACCTCCGGCTTGGAGATAAGGTTCACCACGTCAAAGCGGAAGCCGGCCACACCGCGCGCCTTCCAGAAACGCACCACGTCGGCCAGTCTCTCGCGCACCTCGGGATTGGTCCAGTCGAGATCGGGTTGGCTCACGTCGTGCAGATGCAGGTACCACTTGCCGAGACGCGGCTCCCACTCCCAAGCGCTTTCACCGAAAAGGCACTTCCAGTTGGTCGGCGGCTCGCCTGGGTCGCCTGCACCCGTAGAGCCTCGACCGTCGCGCAGGATGTAGTAGCGCCGGAAACGCTCGTCGCCGGCAAGGGCCCGCTGGAACCACTCGTGCTGAGTGGAGGTGTGACAGAGCACCATATCGAGCATGATCCCCATGCCCCTGTCGCTCGCAGCCGCAACCAGCTCGTCAAAGTCGTCCATCGTACCGTAGTTCGAATCCACGGCGCAGTAGTCAGCCACGTCATAGCCATTGTCACGCTGCGGCGAGGGATAGAACGGGGTCAGCCAGAGGTAGTCCACACCCAGACGGTCAAGGTAGTCGAGCCTGCTCGTGATGCCCGGCAGGTCACCCGCACCGTCACCGTCGGTGTCGTAGAAGGACTTGATGTAGATCTGGTAGACCACGCCCTCGTGAAAGTCCCTCTTAGCCGTGCTCATGATTATTCCTCTCATGGGGGCCGGCGCGAGCTCCATCCCGGCCGACCCCCGGATCTTATCGCCGGAGGCTAGGCACGGTAGGTGACCACCGTCGTAGTGCCGGTCGTGGCCTCCATGCCAGTCAAAAACTCGATATCAGTGGCGTCGCCCGTCTCGGTGAGCACCACCGCGGTGATCGTGGAGTGCCCGGCCGCGGCAATCTTGTCCGTGGAGAAGGTCAGGAGACGCTCGCCAGCCTTCACATGCTGTCCCTGTTTGACGTTGCACACGAAGCCGTCTCCGCCCATATCAACTGTGTCGATGCCCACGTGGATAAGGACCTCCAGCCCGGAGTCGAGCGTGAGCCCGATGGCGTGGTTGGAGCCGGGCATGGTGGCCGACACGGTAGCGTCGGCAGGAGCCACCACGGTGTCTGCGCCGGCGGCGGGCTTGATGGCGATGCCGTCGCCCAAGACCTTGTTGGCGAACATGTCGTCGGGCACCTCGGAGATGGGACAGACGGTGCCGGAGAGCGGGGCGAGAAGCTCGAAGGATGCGGCCGCGGCAGTCGGAGCGACCGAGGCGGCAGCCGGAGCGGCCGCGGCAGTCGGAACGACTGCGGCGGCAGACTCGGAGGTGCCGGCGATCCCGATGGCGCGGCCATAGCGATCCTCGCTGGAGAGCCTCCTAGAACCCACCACAAAGGTCAAGGCGAAGGGGACCACGATGGCGAGGAGCATGCACAGCGTGAAGAGCGGCCAGTACTCGAACATGATGGAGAGGATGCCCGGCAGGCCGCCGACGCCGATGGAGAGCGCCTTGACGCCGAAGCCCACGCAGACCATCGCCGAGATGGAGGAACCGATCATGCCGCAGATCAGCGGAAACCTGTACTTGAGGTTGACACCGAACAAAGCAGGTTCGGTGACACCGAGGTAGCAGGAGATAAACGCGGGGATGTTGACCTGCTGGGCGCGCTCGTTGTTCCTCTGCAGCACGGACATGGCGAGCACGGAGGACCCCTGCGCGATATTGGAGAGGGCGATCATGGGCCACAGCGTTGTGTACTGCACGGTGTTGACCATCTGGGTGTCGATGGCGTTGGTCATGTGGTGCAGGCCGGTCATCACGAGCGGCGCGTAGACGGCACCGAAGATGGCGGCGAAGACCACGCGGAAGTCGGACTCCAGGCCGAACTTCACGGCATTGGCGATGGCGTCGCCGAGGGCCCAGCCGATGGGACCGACGATGGTGTGCGCGATGATGACGGCCGGCACGAGGGAGAAGAACGGCACGACAATCATGCTCACGACCTCAGGCGTGACCTTCTTGAAGAACTTCTCCAGACCCACGAGCACGAAGGCCGCGAGCAGCGCTGCGATGACTTGACCTTGGTAGCCGATCATCTGCACCTGCGCAAAGCCGAAATCCCACACGGGGATATCGGCAGCGGCGGTGTCTGCCACGGCAAAGCCGTTCAGGAGCTGTCCGGAGACGAGCGTAAGCCCCAAGATGATGCCTAGGATCTGCGTGGTGCCCATCTTCTTGGTGACGGACCAGCAGATGCCCACGGGCAGCATGTGGAACACGGCCTCGCCGATGAGCCATAGGAAATTGTATACGCCCATCCAGAACTGCGAGGTATCGGCGATGGAGAGCGTGCCGTGCTCGAGGTCGAACGCACCGCTCGCATCGAAGAAGTTGACCTCTCCGATGATGTTACGGAAGCCCAGGATGAGACCACCGCAGACGAGGGCGGGGATGAGCGGGGCGAATATCTCGCCGAGAACGCCCATCGCGCGCTGCAGCGGGTTCTGGTTGGCGCCTGCCGCCGCCTTGGCCGCGTCCTTCGAGACGCCCTCGATGCCCGAGGCGTCCGTGAACTCGTTGTAGAACGTGGACACGTCGTTGCCGATGATGACCTGGAACTGCCCGGCCTGCGTGAAGCTGCCCTTCACGCTCGGCAGCTCCTCGATGGCCGCAACGTCGGCCCTTTTCTCGTCCACCAGCACGAAGCGCATGCGCGTCATGCAATGGGTGACGGCGGAGATGTTCTCCCTGCCGCCCACGAGCCCTAGGAGCCTGCCTACGTCCTCGGTGTACTTACCCATGCAACTACCCCTTCCTTGACCCCGTCTACGTAGCTTATCCTGCATTCTCGTAATGCAACTTAACTTATTCAAATAAGTCAAAGCTCAGTGTGGCATAACTCATTTGAATAAGTTATACACAAGGCGATAAGTGCCGCGAACGGTAGGATTTTCTCGGTGACCGCATCTTATTCAAATAAGCTATACACTGAAACGACAATACACGCAGGCTGGAGGTCTGTTTCCATGAAGACGCGCTACGACGCCATCTACCACGACATCCGCGAGAGCATCGAGAACGGTGCCTTTCCCTACCAGTCATTTCTCCCTTCGGAAAGCGAACTCGTGCTCTCCTTCGCCTGCTCCCACAACACGCTGCGCCGCGCCATCGGTCTTTTGCGCGAGCAGGGATATGTCCAACCTGTCCACGGCAAGGGAGTGCGCGTGGTCTATCAAGAGCAGGGGCGGGCGACCTTCACCATCGGCGACATCGAGTCGTACAAAGAGGCGTCGGCTCGCGCTTACCTCGATACCGTCACCGATGTAGTGGAGCTCTCCCCTCTCGTCGCCACGGCGAAGCTGGCGAGAAGGACCGGCTTCGAGGAGGGTTGCGACCTCACGGCCATAGAGCGCGTACGCGTCATCGGCGGCGAACGGCTCATCCTCGACCGCAACCTCTTCCGCGCCTCTTCGGTGCCAGACCTTACGCGCGAGATCGCCGCCGCGTCGGTCTACGACTACATGGAGGACGAGCTTGGCATCACCATCGCCATGAGCAAACGTACCATCACCGTGGAGCACGCGACCAAGCATGACAGCGTCGAACTCGACCTCGACGGTTTCGACTGTCTGGCCGTTATGACGAGCCAGACCTTCGATGCTAAGGGAATCCTCATCGAGTACACCGAGTCGCGCCACCGCCCCGACCACTTCTGCTTCCGCGACACCGCCGTACGCCAAGCGGTCTAGCAAGCAAGAGGTCTGCCGGGCCGCGCTTTTGTCGGTTTTGCCGGCGCTCGCGGCCTTCTTCGCGGATTGGAACACTTCTTTGATGCGGACAGTGGCGTTTTGAGACACGTGTCCCTCTCGGCGCGCGTTTTCTCAGTTCACGTGAGCGTCGAGAAGGACAGTGTCCACTTTAATATCAAAAATTTACCAAAATCATGACGGCAATCGTGACGGAGAGGGAACCGCCGAGCTGCCCCCTTTACTCCACACCTCTCAGGTCCTGCAAGGCCCACGGTACAAGCGGGCCTTCGCGCAGGGCGCTGATGGCCTGGACGAGCGCCGTCGCGCCGCTCATGGTGGTGGCCATGTCGATCCCGCGACTCACGGCCTCGCCCCGCATCCTCATGCCGTCCCCGCGCGAGCCGCGACCGTGGGGCGTGTTGATGACGAAGGCGATCGTACCGGCGGCCATGAGGTCCACGACGTTGGGGTGCCCCTCGCTGATGGGGCGCGCGACCTCGCAGGCGATGCCCGCGGCCTTGAGCGTCTTGGCCGTCCCGCGCGTGGCCACGAGGTCGTAACCCAAGTTCGTGAGCGCGAGCGCCACCGGGGCGATCGAGCGCTTGTCACGGTCGCACACGGACACGAAGACGCTTCCGGACTGCGGGGTCTGGTAGTCGATGGCCTCGCGGGTCTTGGCGTAGGCCTTGGGGAAGGTGGCGTCGAGGCCCATGACCTCGCCGGTGGACTTCATCTCGGGACCGAGCGTGACGTCGGAGCCCGGGAAGCGCGACCACGGCATGACGGCCTCCTTGACCGCGTAGTAGCCCAGCTCGCGGTCCTCGGCCGGCAGGTCGAGGGCGGCGATCTTCTCGCCGCTCATGACGAGGGCCGCGTAGCGGGCCAGGGGCACCCCCGTGGCCTTGGACGAGAAGGGCACCGTGCGCGACGCGCGCGGGTTGAGCTCGATGACGAAGATCTGCTCGTCGCGGACGGCGTACTGGACGTTAAGGAGCCCCCTGATGCCACAGGCGAGCGCGAGGGCGCGCGTGGTCTCGCGGACGCGGGCCACGATTCTGTCGGACAGCGAGAAGGGCGGGAAGCAGCAGGCGGAGTCGCCGGAGTGGATGCCGCACTCCTCGATGTGCTCGAGGACCGCCCCCACGTAGCACTCGTCGCCGTCGCACAGGGCGTCGACGTCGAGCTCGATGGCGTCCTCGAGAAACGCGTCGAGGTAGACGGGGTGGTCCGGGGAGACCCTGGCGGCCTCGGCCATGTAGCGCACGAGGTCCTCGTCGTCGTAGACGATGCCCATGCCGCGCCCCCCGAGCACGTAGCTCGGGCGCACGAGCAGCGGGTAGCCCACGCGCCGGGCGACCGCGCGGGCGTCGTCGGCGGTCTCGGCCGTGGACGAGGGCGGGTAGGCGACCTGGAGGCGGTCGAGCAGGCTCGCAAAGCGGTCGCGGTCCTCGGCGAGGTCGATGGCCTCGGGCTGGGTGCCCATGATGGGGACGCCCGCGGCCTTGAGCCGGCCCGCCAGATTGATCGGCGTCTGACCGCCCAGGGTCACGATGACGCCCACGGGGCGCTCGACCTCGATGACGTTCATGACGTCCTCGAAGGTGAGCGGCTCGAAGTAGAGGCGGTCGGAGGTGTCGTAGTCCGTAGAGACCGTCTCGGGGTTGCAGTTGACCATGACGGTCTCGTAGCCCCGGGCGGCGAGCGCGTAGGAGGCGTGGACGCAGCAGTAGTCAAACTCGATGCCCTGGCCGATGCGGTTGGGGCCGGCCGACAAGATGACCACGCGCGGCCGCGCGGCCTCGTGAAACTCGCTCGTGCCGCCGGCCACGTAGGTCAGGTAGTGATAGCTCGTGCGCGCCGCGAACTCGCCGGCGCAAGTGTCCACGGTCTTGACGCAGGGGCGCACGCCCAGGACCTCGCGCACCGCGCGGACCGTGTCCTCGCGCTGTCCCGTAAGGTAGGCGAGCTGCGCGTCAGAGAAGCCAAGCTGCTTGGCGGCCATCATGCGTGCGGCGTCGAGCCCCGCCAGGCCGCGCGCAGAGATGGCCTGCTCGGCACGGACGACGTCGGCGATGCGGTTGAGGAACCACCGGTCAATGCGGGTGAGCTCGGAGACGCGCTCGACGCCCCATCCGCGCCTCAAGGCCTCGGCCACGTAGAGGATGCGCTCGGGCGTGGGCGTGGCCACACGCTCCTCGAAGCGCTCCTCGTCGAAGTCACCCGAGCCGTCGGCCCCCAGGCCGGCGTGGCCCTGCTCCAGCGAGCGGACGGCCTTCTGCAGGGCCTCCTCGAAGGTGGTGCCGATGGCCATGACCTCGCCGACGGCCTTCATGCGCGTGGTGAGCGTGTCGTCGGCGCCCTTGAACTTCTCGAAGGCGAAGCGCGGGATCTTGACCACGCAGTAATCGATCGATGGCTCGAAGCAAGCCGGGGTCTCGCGCGTGATGTCGTTCTCGATCTCGTCGAGGGTGTAGCCCACCGAGAGCAGGGCCGCCATCTTGGCGATGGGAAAGCCCGTGGCCTTGGAGGCCAGGGCGCTGGAGCGCGAGACGCGCGGGTTCATCTCGATGACCAGGACGCGGCCGTCGTCCGGGTTGACGGCGAACTGCACGTTGGAGCCGCCGCAGGCCACGCCCACGCGCTCCAGGACGGCGATCGAGTAGTCGCGCAGGCGCTGGAGCTCGAAGTCGTTCAGGGTCTGGCAGGGGGCCACGGTAATCGAGTCGCCGGTGTGCACGCCCATGGGGTCGAGGTTCTCGATGGAGCAGATCACGACGCCGTTGCCGGCGGAGTCGCGCATGACCTCCATCTCGATCTCCTTCCAGCCCTCGACGCTCTGCTCCACGAGGACCTCGCCCTCCGGGGAGAGCGAGATGCCCTCGCCGGCAATGCGCACGAGGTCGTCATGGTCGTAGGCCATGCCGCCGCCGGCGCCGCCGAGGGTGAAGGCCGGGCGGACCACGACCGGGTAGCCCAGCTCTTTGGCGATCCTCTCGCAGTCCTCGATCGAGTGGGCCACGCCGGAGCGGGCGACCTCCAGGCCGATGTCGCGCATGGCCTCCGCGAACAGCTCGCGGTCCTCGCCGGTGTTGATGGAGTCGATGTCGCAGCCGATGACCTCCACGCCAAAGCGCTCGAGCACGCCGGCCTTGGCCAGGGCGACCGCGCAGTTGAGGCCAGTCTGGCCGCCCATGTTGGGCAGGAGGGCGTCCGGGCGCTCGCGCTCGATGACCTTGGCCACGGAGGCGACGGTGATGGGCTCGACGTAGGTGCGGTCGGCCGCCTCGGGGTCGGTCATGATCGTGGCGGGGTTGGAGTTCACGAGCACGACCTCGTAGCCCTCGGCACGCAGGGCGCGGCAGGCCTGGGTGCCGGAGTAGTCGAACTCGCAGGCCTGGCCGATAACGATCGGGCCGGAGCCGATGATCAGGACCTTCTTGATGTCTGTGCGCCTGGGCATCTAGAAGCGCCTCCCCTCTCGGACGTCAATGGCAAGGTAGTCCTGCTCGCCGCGCATGAGGCGGGCGAACGCCGCGAAGGCGTAGGCGGAGTCGTTGGGACCCGGCTTGGCCTCGGGGTGGTACTGCAGCGAGAAGGCCGGGACGTCCAGGAACTGGATGCCCTCCGGCGTGCCGTCGTTAAGGTTAACGTGGGTGAGGCGCACGCGACCGTAGCGCTTGTTCATGACGACCGGCGCCATCCGGCGCTGGCTCCAGAAGCGCAGGTCGCGTGGGTGCTCGCTCACGTCGTCGGAGAGCTCGGGGACCAGCGGGCCGAAGGTCGAGAAGACCGGGCCGTAGTTATGGTTCTGCGCCGTGATCTCGACCTTGCCGGTGAGCAGGTTCATCACGGGCTCGTTGCCGCCGTGGTGGCCGTACGGGAGCTTCTCGATGTGCGCGCCGGCGGCCAGCGAGATGACCTGGTTGCCCAGGCAGATGCCAAAGACGGGAACCTTCCCCAGGCAGGCGCGAACGGCCTCGACCACCGCCGGCACGCTCTGGGGGTCGCCGGGGCCGTTGGAGAAGAACACGCCGTCAGGGGCGCTGGCCAGGACGTCTGCGGCGGGGGTGTCCCAGGGCACGACCGTAACCTCGCAGCCCGCGGCCGCGAGGCGCCGGACGATGCCGGACTTCTCGCCGCAGTCGTAGGCGACGACGCGCAGGGGGCGCTCTGACGCGTTGCTAGCCGTGCGGGCGCCGACCACGTGGCTCCGGGCGCAGGAGACGTCGGCCACGTAGTTGTGCTGGGAGATGGGGGCGCTGGCGCGCACGCGCGCCACGAGGCTCTCGGGATCCAGGTCAGTCGTGGAGAGGGCGGCTCGCATGGCACCGCCCTCGCGGATGGCCAGGGTGAGGGCGCGGGTGTCCACGTCCTCGATGGCCACGACCCCGCGGCTGGAAAGAAACTCCGGCAGGCTCAAGACGGACTGCCAGTTGCTCGGTGTGTAGCACAGGTCGTGGACGACGAGGCCGGCGAGGTGGAGCTCGTCGGCCTGCATGTCCCTCTCGTTGATGCCGTAGTTGCCCACCTGCGGGTAGGTCAGCGTGACGAGCTGGCCCGCGTAGGACGGGTCGCTCACGATCTCCTGGTAGCCCACCATCGAGGTGTTGAAGACGATCTCCCCGAAGGTCTCGCCCTCGGCCCCGGCGCTTCGCCCAAAGAAGTGGGTCCCGTCCTCGAGCGCGAGAAGCGCCCTGGGATGCGCGCCCTCATCGACCAGTAGGTTCACAGCAACACCGCCCTTTCAGCCCTGCGCCCAGAGGAGCGCTCGCCTCCCTATGAAAAACGGAGCACCGCCGGGGGCGGAGACTCCGAATAAGGCAGCGACGACTCTGTTGTGGACGCCTTTTCGGTCTCTCGTACCGTCTTAAAGGTCGTGGGTAGCATACCAGCTCAAGCGTTATTCGAAAAGCGCCGCAACGCTTTCGTAAAGAACGGGCGCGCGCGTCTCAGAGCCCCCCCCGGGGGGGCCGGCCCCGGTTCTTTGAACGCTACCGACAGTTGAGGGGCGCGTTTCTCGCTTGGAACTGCCGATGGCACTCAAAGAACGACGGAGGTGGGGCACGGCCGATACGGGGAGGGCTCCTAGCAGACCCCCTGGGCCATCATGGCGTCGGCGACCTTGAGGAAGCCGGCGATGTTGGCGCCAAAGACGAGGTTGCCCTCGTGACCGTAGGTCTTGGCAGCCGCGCTAGCGGAGGCGTAGATGTCGGCCATGATGTCCTCGAGCTTCTCGTCCACCTCGTCGAAGGTCCAGGAGAGGTGCCCGGCGTTCTGGGACATCTCGAGGCCCGAGACCGCGACGCCGCCGGCGTTGGCGGCCTTGCCGGGGGCGAAGGAGACTCCCTCGTCGATCAGGTAATCAATGGCCTCCGGCGCGGTGGGCATGTTGGCGCCCTCGACCACGTAGGAGCAGCCGTTGCGAACAAGCGCCCGGGCGTCGTCGAGGAGGAGCTCGTTTTGCGTGGCGCACGGCATAGCGACGTCGCAGGCCTCGGCCCAGGGGCGCTCCCCCTCGTGGTAGACGGCCGAGGGCCGCGCGGCCACGTACTCGCTCAGACGGGCGCGGCGAACCTCCTTGACGTCCTTGAGCAGAGCGACGTCGATGCCCTCAGGGTCAAAGACGTAGCCGCTGGAGTCGGAGACGGTCACGACCCTGCCACCGAGCTCCGAGGCCTTCTGGGCGGCGTAGATGGCCACGTTGCCGGATCCGGACAGGGCGAGGGTCTTGCCGGCGAGCTTCTCGCCACGCTCGGCCATCATGTGGCTCAGGAAGTAGACCGCGCCGTAGCCGGTGGCCTCCGTGCGGGCGAGCGAGCCGCCAAAGGAGAGGCCCTTGCCCGTGAGGACGCCAGACCACTCGTTGCGCAGGCGCTTGTACTGCCCGAAGAGGTAGCCGATCTCGCGCGCGCCCACGCCGATGTCGCCGGCGGGGATGTCGGTGTTGGGGCCGATGTGGCGGTAGAGCTCGCACATGAAGCTCTGACAGAAGGCCATGACCTCGCGGTCGGACTTGCCCTTGGGGTCGAAGTCGGAGCCGCCCTTGCCACCGCCCATGGGCAACGTGGTGAGCGAGTTCTTGAACGTCTGCTCGAAGCCGAGGAACTTGAGGATCGAGAGGTTCACGGATGGGTGCAGGCGCAGACCGCCCTTGTAGGGCCCGATCGCCGAGTTGAACTCGACGCGATACCCACGGTTGACCTGCACCGCGCCGGCTTCGTCGACCCAGGGGACGCGGAAGATGACGACACGCTCGGGCTCGACGAGGCGCTCGAGAATGGCCGCCCGCTCGTACTCGGGATGGGCGTCGAGCGCGGGCTGCAGCGTACCTAGGACCCTGTCGGCCGCCTCTATGAACTCGGGCTCGTTGGCGTAGCGCTCCTCGAGCTCCCTCAGGACCCTCTCGGAATATGTCATGTGCACTCCTCTAGTCAGCTTGCCTCCGGGAACCCGTCCCAGAAAGCCCAGATGAGAATAGGTTCGAACGCCGGGGGCGCGCAAAGGGGCACCCGATGCGTAACGATATCGAACCTGATGCGAAATCTCTCGTACACACGCGTCTCTCGCCACCGACGCAGGCCATGCCGCACCCTTTGGCAAGCTGGGAGGCACCACGAGCTGGCTCATATCTAAAAAGAAACAGGCCAGACCAAAACCCATGGTCTGACCTGCTATTTTAGTGGAGCGGCGGACGGGACTCGAACCCGCAACAATCAGCTTGGAAGGCTGACGCTCTACCAATTGAACTACCGCCGCACTGGTCGGGGCGACTGGATTCGAACCAGCGACCCTCTGCTCCCAAAGCAGATGCGCTACCAAGCTGCGCTACGCCCCGGTACCGCTCGAAAGAGTATAGGCGAGAAGCCTTCTCGCAGCAAGCCCGTTTCGCAGCTCGCGCAAGCGCATGGGCCGCGCGTAGAATGGAGTCCCCGGCCTCCCGAGAAAGGCTCTCCATGGCAGACTCCCCGCTCGGTCGCACGCTTCTTGTCGCCAACCCCGCCGCGCGCAGCGGACACGGGGCGGCGGGCACCGACTTCGCCGAGCGCTTCCTTTCCTCCTGGCCCGCGGCGACCGAAGGATACGACGTCCGTCGCACCTCCGGCCCCGGTGACGCGCGCGCCCTCGCGGCCGGCGCGCACGACTACGACAGCGTGGTGGCCCTCGGGGGCGACGGCGTGATACACGAGGTCGTAGGAGGTCTCATGCAGATCGAGCCCGAAGGGCGCCCGCAGCTCGGCATCGTGCCGCTCGGATCCGGCAATGACTACGCGCGCACGCTCGGCATGGCGAGAAACGACGTCGAGGCCTCCCTGGCGCAGCTCGTGCGCGGACGGGTGGGGTCGCTCGAGGTGGGGAGCGTGAACGGGGTGCCCTTCATGCAGACTCTCTCCTTTGGCCTCGACGCCGCAATCGCCCTTGACACCACCGCGCGGCGCGCCCACGCGACCTCGCAGGAGGGCTCCGCGCTCTTCGTGACCTCGGGGCTCAAGATCCTCTCCCGCGCGCGGGACGGCTACCCCTGCGTGGCGCGCTTCGACGCCCAGGAGCCACGCGACCTCAGGACCATCATCTTCGCCATCCAGGTGGGCCCCAGCTATGGCGGCGGGTTTCGCATCTGCCCGGACGCCGACCCCGCAGACGGCCTTCTCGACGTGTGCTACAACGTGAGCGTCCCGACCATCCCCCACCTGCTCGGCCTCTTCGGCCTCGCCCGTCAGGGCCTCCACGCTCGCTCGCGCGTGGTCGAGCTGCAGCGCATCGCCCATGCGGAGATTGACTTTCAGGTCGAGCCACCCTGCCAGGTCGACGGCGAGAAGCTCACGGGAACCCACTTCGACGTCGACGTCATCCCCCACGCCCTCAGAGTCATCCTCCCCCGCTAGCTTTCCCCTGGGAACTGCCCTAAATCCACGGCCTCTCCCAGGCGAGAAAAAATTTATGTACGACCAGAATCGGCATAAAATCTTTTCTCCGTCGTAGACACCCGGATGCCCTTGTTTCTACTCTTTTTCTTTTTTCTCTTATCCCTTTGCTCTTTGCCTTTCCCCATGAAAGTCCCGAAGCCAAGGCACGGTGCAGCCCCCTCCTCTCTCCGCGATTTCTAAGCGCGCCTTATGCACGAAGCTGAGCGGAAGAGGGGGGGTTGCGCCCCTGGTATGTGAGGACTCGGACTTTGGCTAGCGCGCCGCAGACTGCAGCATCGCCTTGACCTCGGTGGAGGTCTTGAGCCCCATGACCTTCTCGGTGAGGGCGTCGGCCTCGGCCTTGGTCCACTCGGAGATGACGCGACGCGTGCGCAGGATCGACGGTGCGGAGACGGAGAACTCCCCCAGGCCAAAGGAGATGAGCACGGGAATCAGCAGCGGGTCGGCCGCGGCCTCGCCGCACATGCCCACCATGATGTTCGCCTTGTTGCCCTCCTCGATGATGCGCCTGAGCGAGCGCAGAACGGCGGGCTGGTAGACCTCGTAGAGGTAGCCCACGCGGCTGTTGCCGCGATCGGCGCACATGGTGTAGCCGATGAGGTCGTTGGTGCCGATGGAGAAGAAGTCGCACTCGGCGGCCAGGTCGTCGGCGATGAGGGAGGCGGCGGGCGTCTCGATCATGGTGCCGATCTGGATGCTCTTGTTGTAGGCTACCCCACGCGCGTCAAGCTCCACCTTGCACGTCTCGACGAGGCTCCTGACCTGGCGAATCTCGTCGATGTTGGTCACCAGGGGCACCATGATCTTGACGTCGCCAAAGGCCGACGCGCGCAAGAGGGCCGTGAGCTGGACCTTGTACTGCTCGGGGTTGCCCAGGCAGTAGCGCACCGCCCGGTAGCCCATGAAGGGGTTCTCCTCCTTCTGAAGGTTGAGGTAGGGGATCTCCTTGTCGCCGCCCACGTCGAGCGTGCGGATAATGACCGGCTGGCCCTTCATGCGCAGGGCGACCTTCTGGTAGGCCGCGAACTGCTCGTCCTCCGTCGGGAGCTCCTTGGCGTCCATGAAGAGGAACTCGGAGCGGAACAGCCCGACGCCCTCGCAGTCGTGCTCGGCCGCCACGTTGGCGTCGTCGGGGTTGCCGATGTTGGCCACGAGCAGCACGGAGTCGCCGTCGCCGGTCACGGTCTGCTTGCCACGGTAGGCCTCGAGGGCCTCCTTGTCCTGGGCGAACTGCCGGGCCTTGGCACGGTAGTGAGCAAGGTCGTGGTCATTGGGCGAGGTGATGATATTGCCGTTGGTGCCGTCGACCACGAGCAGGTCGCCGTTCTTGATGTTCTTGGTGACATCGGCCACCGAGAGGACCGCGGGGATCTCGAGCGCGCGGGCGATGATCGCGGAGTGCGACGTGCGCCCGCCCGTCTCGGTGATGATGCCGGCGACGTTGTCCTTGTCGATGTCGGCGGTCATGGACGGCGTGAGCTCGCGGGCGACCACGATGGAGTTCTCGGGGAGCGTGGAGAGGTCGACGACCTCCTTGTCCAGCAGATCGGCGAGAAGCCCGTTCTTGACGTCGGCGACGTCGGCGGCGCGCTCGCGGAAGAGCTCATCCTCCATGTTGGAGAACATGTTGTAGTACGTGTCGTAGGCCTCGCTGACCGCCTGCTCGGCGCACATGCCGGAGTCGATGGAGCCCTCGACCATCTCGCGGATGCCCTCGTCCTCGGCAAACTCGATGTGGGCGCCCATGATGGCCGCAGCCTCCTCGCCCACCGTCTTGGTCATGCGCTCGATCTGGGCGTTGGTCTGCTCGGTGAACTTGGCCCGCGCGTCGGCGTAGCGCTGTTTCTCGTCGCCGGCGTCCGCGGGCACATGCGGCGTGAAGCTGAGGTCGGGCTCGACGGCGACGCGCGCGACGCCTATGCCGATACCGTCAGATGCGTTGACTCCCTCGTACATGATGTATCCCCCTTGGTCTTGGCCGTGCGTACGGCCGTATCACGACGCCCGATGCGCCCTCAGGGGCGCGGAGAGCCCCGTTCGAGCCTACTTGTCCCCCTCGGAGGACTCCCCCGAGTCCTCCGCCGCGACGCGAGCCTTGTTGGCCTCGATGTCGCGTGCGATGGTACCCGGGATGGCACGGCCCATCTTCTTGTAGAGCGCGGAGACCACGCGGTCGATCCTTTCGCGATGGGCGATTCCCTTGCTCGCTGCCGTGGCGGTTCCGCACGCAGAGGCGAATATCAGCGCAGTCTCGTAGTCGACGCCCTGCGTGACCTGCGCGAGGAAGCCCGCGACCATCGAGTCTCCGGCGCCGGTCGCGTTGACGAGGCGCACGTGGGCGGTGGGCACGATGTGCTCGACGCCGTTCTCGTCCAAGAGCAGCGAGCCGTGCGCGCCGCAGGAGATGATGACGTTGCGCGCACCCGCCTCGTGAAGCTTGTGGGCGTAGGGGGCGCATTCCTCGGGGGACTCGATGGTCACGTCGAAGATGCGCCCGACTTCGTGGTTGTTGGGCTTGATGAGGAAGGGGTGCGCCTCGAGCGAGTCCATGAGGAGCTGGCCGGGGGCGTCCACGACGAACTGTATGCCGCGCCCGCCGAGCTTGCGCATGATCTGGGTGTAGATGTCCGACGGAAGCGAGCTGGGAATCGAGCCCGTGAGGACGAGGATGTCCCCCGACGTGACGACGTCCATGCGGTCGAGGAGCTCGTCGACCTTCTTGGGGGCGATCTTGGGGCCCATGCCGTTGACCATCGTCATGACGATGCCGTTGAGCTTGACGTTGATGCGGGTGTTGCCGCGGTCGAGGCAGACGAAGTTGCTCGCGATGCCCTTCTCCTGGAGGCGACGCAGGAGGTAGTCGCCCGTGAAGCCGCCCGCGATGCCCATCGCGATGTTGGGGACGTCGAGCTCGTTGAGAAGCGACGAGACATTGATGCCGTTGCCGCCGCAGTGGAGTTCCTCGGAGGAGGACCTATTGGTGAAGCCCATGTCAAGCGTAAGAGGATGCATAACGTAGTCAAGGGCAGGGTTCAACGTCATCGTGTAAATCAACACGCGCTCCTTCCGACCGGTTGCCTCAGGCCCTAGTATGCCGCATAACGCGCGCGGATAGTCGCAAAAAACAGCGCCGATCCCGGAGCTGGAGCGGGCCAGGCACCGTGCGTTATGTGCCTGGCCCGGGTGCTTGTGGTGCGCCCTGAGGGATTCGAACCCCCGACCTTCGGATTAGAAGTCCGCGGCTCTATCCAACTGAGCTAAGGGCGCTTGACGTCCTGCGGCGACGCGACCGTCATTTTAGAGCATGTCGTGGGGCGTGGGGACGAGAACCGCACGCGGCCTCGCTCACGAGGCCCTGAACTCCCCCGTCGCGTAGTCAACGTCAAAGCCGAGCGCCGCGTTGTAGACCTCCACCTCGAGGTCAAGGCTATTGTCCGAGGATCGCACGTCCACGATGACGCTGCGGCACAGGAGTTCCGTGCCCTCGTAGACGGGCGTGGCCGAGTAGAACACGGCGCCGTCCGGATGCGCGGCGAGCCACGTGCGCGCGAGGCCCTCGGTGTAGGCCATGCCCCCGTCCTGGCCCTGGTTGTCGCCGACGTTCTGGGTGCGCGTGCCGCAGACGAGGTTCTCCTGGGCGTCGGCGCCACCCAGGGACTTGGCCACGAGGTGGCTCCTGTTGTAGAGGGCTCCGTGGTAGTCGCGGGCACCGGGATTCGCGATCGTGACCTCGGCGTTGTGCCCCCAGCCCGAGGGGTGCAGGGAGGAGATGTCCCCGCGCTCGCGGGCGCTGCCGGCCTCCATCATGTCATAGGTTACCTTAGCCATCGCGCGGCCAGTTCGCCCCAGGTCGTCGAGGACCTCGTAGCGGACGGTGCCCGCGGCCACGTCGACATCCACGACGGCGGTCCCCACCACGCGATAGTAGTCCGGGCTGGCCTCGGGGTCCCAGCTCGTGTAGCCGTCCTGACGCTCGCAGAGCTGCTTCGGGGCAGACTGGGTCGCGGACGGGCCGGACAGGGCGGTCGGGGTTGGCGCGCCGCCGAGAAACGTCGCCAGAGCGACGAGGAGCACGGCGAGAAGCGCGAGGGGTCCGCGCGGCCGCACGACGGCGCGACCTCGATGACGGACGGGCCTCCTATGCGTCATGCGTCCCCTTTCGAAGGGGCCCTCGGGGGCGTCCCCTCATACGAAAAGACCGGACGTCTGAGACGTCCGGTCTGCTCATTCATGGTGGACCGTCAGGGGTTCGAACCCTGGACCTTGGGATTAAGAGTCCCCTGCTCTACCAGCTGAGCTAACGGTCCGTGAAATGGTGGATCGTCAGGGGTTCGAACCCTGGACCTTGGGATTAAGAGTCCCCTGCTCTACCAGCTGAGCTAACGATCCATATTCAGTTGAATGGGGTGGGTGAAGGGTCTCGAACCCTCGACCTACGGAGCCACGGTCCGTCGCTCTGCCAACTGAGCTACACCCACCATCCCGCCGCCTCTTGAAGCAGCCTGACTATTATGCAAAACGAGCGGGTCCGATGCAAGGACTATTTTGCCACGACGCGCATTTTCCTCGCGGGGCGCACAGGCAAGGCCGCGCTGGCGGTGATCCCGTTGCAGGGCCGTTGCGAAGCCTTCTCCTCGGCCCCCTCCCTCCACGATTGGGGAAGCTTTTGATGCTCGCGGGCCTCTCGGCGATACTCTTGGGCCTCTCGCAAGCCGCCAGCAGACGTTTTGTCGGGCGAGAAGGACGGCGGCCCGAGCTTGGACCCCCCTCACATCAAAAACGTGCCCCAATCCGGCAAAAGGAAAGAGCAGATGCAGGAAGGCGAGAACCCCCCTCGGACTCTCCCGCTCAGGGCGGGCTCATGCTATATGTGCGTCCGCAAATGACAAGAACACTTGGCTGACAAGAACCCGCGTCATCTCTACCTGCAGCGCTGCAAAGAACTTCTCGCCAGCGGCGTCAAGTCTGACTTTTGCGGCCGCACAAACGCAAGTTACCTATGCGCAGGGACCGCCCGTCTCCATGATGCTACGATCCCTCCTCACGATTGGTACTAGTTTTATTTTTAATGTAATACGGGCTTTGGGCGCGGTTTGTGGCCTTCTCGGCTAACAAAAGGCCTGTTGACCAAGATCGAGAGGGCCTTGAACATCAGAGAAGCACCCCAATCCAGGAGGTGGGATTCCGGGGAAGAGACCCAGGGACCTTGGAGGAGAGATTCGCGCGCTGGCAAGGTGAGAGACGCGCCGAGAAGAGCAGCCCCCCTACCCCCGCAGGACGGCCTCGAGGTCGCCGCGGTTCAGGGCCTCGTCGAAGAGGTGCTTGAACACCACGGTGCCGTGCAGGCCGTCGTGCTCGAACTCGTTGGTGACCCAGGCGTGGCTCGCCCCCACGCGCGAGAGCGTGTCGAGCTGCAGGCCGGAGTCAACGTAAAGATCATCGAAGTAGACGGCGGCCTGGAGCGGGACCTCGCTCGCGGCAAGGCGCTCGGCGTCGTAGACCCGGTCGAAGTCAACGTCGGCCATGAGGAGGTCCATGGCAGGCGCGAGGGGCACCAGAAGCGGATCCTCCTCGAACATCCAGGGAAAGGCCGCCTCGCCCGTGAACAGGAGCGGACGCGCGTCAGCGGAGAACTCGGGCCGACCCTGGTAGACGCGCTCGGCCGCCCAGCCTAGGGGCTCGCCGAGCGCGCCGTCCGCGTAGATGAGCTCCTGGAGCGTCCAGTACAAGGGGTTCGAGGCCGTGGTCGTGCTCTGGAGCACCCCCATGAGAAAGCCGTCCGTGAGCGTTTTGCCACCCGTGCCGTCTCCGTCCTCGAAGGCGACGTCAAAGAGGCTGTGCAGCCGCTCGAAGGCCGGCTTCATGCCGAGCCCGCTCCCCAAAAGCTGGAGGCGTCTTGCCGTGAGGGGCGCGCCGTCGGGCAGGCACACGTCACCCGAGGCGGCAAGGTCCGCCACCGCCGCCACGCGCGCGGCGTCTTCCGGGTAGCGCGCGTAGAGCTGGCGGGTTTTCTCGGCCATGCGCGGGAAGGTGCGCGCGTAGACCTCGGCCGCGTTCGCGGGCACGTGGGGGATGCCACCCGCCGTGAAGCTCGCCGCCACGCCCTCGGGAAACAGCGACAGGTACGAGAGGGTCAGAAAGCCCCCGTAGCTCTGGCCAAGCGTGACCCAGGGCCGACCCCCGAACACAACGAGCCGCAGGTACTCGAAGTCGCACACGATCGAGCGGGCCAGGAAGCGCTTGAGGTGGTCGGCCTGCGCGCGGGCGTCTCCCACCCGCGCGAGCCCGTGGCGGCTCAGGTGGCTGCTACGTCCCGTCCCGCGCTGGTCCGGCAGGACCACGCGAAAGTGGCGCAGCGCCTCGGGGAGCCAGCCGTCGGAGTCCGGCCCGGTGAGGCGCGGGCCGGCCCCGCCTGGGCCTCCCTGCAGGAACACGAGAAGCGGCAGGTCACGTCCCACGTTCTCGGGGGTCGTGACCACGCGGTAGAACAGGCGCAGGCGCGCGCCCGCATCCAGGCCGTCAGCGGCCGCGCGCGCGGGCGAGGTCTTCCGCCAGTCGAGCGGTACGTCGATTGCATGGTCCTCCACGGCCAGGCCGGGAAGGTAGTAGTGGGCGAGAAGCGCCATGTTCTTATCAACTCCCCCTAGAGCAGGTGCTCGGCGATCTGGACCGCGTTGGTGGCCGCGCCCTTGCGAATCTGGTCCCCGCAGCACCAGAAGGTGAGCGCGCTTGCGCCCTCGGGGGCGGAGAGGTCGCGCCTGAGCCGGCCGACCCAGATGAGGTCCTGGTCAGAGGTATCGAGCGGCATGGGATAGACGCCGGCCGCGGGATCGTCGACCACACGCACGCCCGGGGCGGCCTCGAGGAGCTCGCGCGCCTGGTCGACCGAGAGGGGCCGGGTGAACTCGCAGGTGATGGACTCGGAGTGCGAGCGAGCCACCGGAACGCGCACGCAGGTGCAGTTCACGCGCAGGTCCGGCAGGTGCATGATCTTGCGGCCCTCGTTCTGCATCTTCATCTCCTCGGAGGTGTAGCCCATCTCGTCGAAGCCCCCGATCTGCGGGATGAGGTTGTGGGCTAGCTGGTGCGCGAACGGGTCGGTCTGGCCCATCGGCTCGTCAGCGGCCACCGCGCGCGTCTCGCGCTCGAGCTCCCTCAGGCCGGCCATGCCCGCGCCCGAGGCCGCCTGATAGGTGGAGACCACGAGGCGCGTGAGCCCTGCGGCCTGGTGCAGCGGCCACAGCGGAACGAGGCCGATGATCGTGGCGCAGTTGGGATTGGAGACGATGCCGTTGTTTCCCGCGATGTCTGCGGCGTTGATCTCGGGCACCACCAGGGGCACGTCCGCGTCCAGGCGAAAGGCGTGCGAGTTGTCCACGCAAGTCGCCCCGCGCTTCACGGCCTCGGGCAGAAGCTTGCCCGCAAGCTCGTCGGAGGCTGCACCGAGCACGATGTCGACGCCCTCGAAGGCCTCGGGGCGCGCGAGCTCCACGGGCACGTCCTCGCCCCGGAAGCGCACGACCCGTCCGGCCTCGACCGAGCGCGCGCTCGCAAGTGGCACGAGCCGGCCCACGGGAAAGCCCCGCTCCTCGAGGCTGACGAGCATCTGGGTTCCCACGACGCCGGTGGCACCGAGGATGGCAACGGTCTTATCGCTCATGTGACGTTCTCCTCCCGTCGGGCAGGGCCCGTTTCTTATCGTCTCTTATCCGCGCAGAGCTCTAGGCACCTGCCGCGACCAGTTCGTTGCGCACGAAGCGGTCATAGATACACCGCACGGCGCGGTCAAAGTCCACGTTGTTGACGCCCATGATAATGCTGATCTCCTGGGAGCTCTGCGTGATCATGCGGATGTTGATGCCCGCGTCGCCGAGCGCCCCGAAGATCTTGCCCGAGGTGCCCGAGCGCTTGGACATGTTACGGCCCACCACCGAGAGCAGGGCGAGGCCGTCGGACAGGGCGATGTCATCCGGCTCGACCTCGCGGCGGATGTCCGCGATGATCGAGTAGACGGACTCCCGCACGTCATCGCCGGCGACGACCACGCTGAAGGAGTCGACGCCCGTGGGGATGTGCTCCACGGAGACGCCGTAGTGCTCGAAGATGGACAGCGTCCTTCTCACGAGGCCCACCTCGTTGGACATGTGCGCCTTCTTGACGTGCACGGAGACGAAATCGCGCTTGCCCGCGATGCCGGTGATGAGGTGCTCATCCACGCCCGGCTCGGCGTTCTCGCGGATGATCGTGCCCTCGTCGGCGGGGCGGTTGGTGTTCTTGATCTGGATGGGGATGTTGACCTCGCGGACGGGGAAGATCGCCTCCTCCTGAAGGACCGAGGCCCCCATGTAGGACAGCTCGCGCATCTCGTCGAAGGTGATGCGCCGGATGGAGCGCGGGCTCTCCACGATGCGCGGGTCGGCGGAGAGGAAGCCGGAGACGTCCGTCCAGTTCTCGTAGAGGCCGGCGTCCACGCAGCGCGCGAGGATGGCCCCGGTGATGTCTCCCCCGCCGCGCTGGAAGAGCTTGATCTGACCGTCGACGGTGGCGCCATAGAAGCCCGGCAGGACGAATGCCCCCTCGCGCACCATCACGTCGCGCAGGCGCGCGGCGGTGCGCTCCATGTCCACCTTGCCGTCGTGGTGAAAGACCACCACGTCGGCGGCATCCACGAAGGGAACGCCCAGGTACTCGGCCATGAGATGGGCGGTGAGCCACTCGCCCCGGCTCACGATGTACTCGGGCGAGTGCTTCCTGATGTTCCTGGCGAAGGTCTCGAAGCGCTCGGCCACCGGCCACGAGAGCCCCAGCTCGGAGGCGATGTCCAGGAAGCGCTGCTCGATGTCGGCGAGAAGCGCCGTGCAGTCCACGTGGTACTGGACGTGGGCGTTCACAAGCAGCAGCAGGTCGGTGACCTTGTTGTCCGCGGCAAAGCGCTTGCCGATGGCCGAAACCACCACGAAGCGCCGGTCGGGGTCGGACTCGACGATCCCCTTGACCTTGCGAAACTGCTCCGCGGAGGCAACCGAGGACCCGCCGAACTTGGCGATCTTGATCATGCGGGGGCCTAGCCTTCCTGCGCGAGCGCGGCCATGAACGAGGTGTGGTCGGTCTCGCAGGCGCGCGCGAGCAGGGCCCGGGCGTCTGCGGCCGCGAGGTCGCGGACGAGAAGCGCCCCCTCGTCGAAGGGCTCGGCGCCCTCGACGGCCGCCGACGTGCGCACGACGTAGTCCGAGCGCAGGAGCTCGGGCGCGTAGGCGAGCGCGCGGGAGAGGTCATAGGTCGGACGGAGCGTCCCAGAGGCGCAGTCGAGCACGTCCTGCACGATCGCGTTGCCGGTGGGGAGGCTGCCGGCGCCCTGGCCATAGAACTTGAGCTCGCCCACCGTGGTGGCGTCGAGCGTCATGAGGTTGAAGTTGGAGGGGACCTGCGCCTCGAGCGTGCCCTCGCCCACGGCCACCGGCTCCACGGCCGCGGCGTAGCGTCCGCCCTGCCGCACGCCGCGCCCCAGGAGCTTCACCGTGCGGCCGTGCGCGGCAAAGAGGTCGAGGTCGGCCTTGGTGAGGTTCCTGATGCCCGAGACCGGCAGGTCAGGCGTGCAGTTGACGCCAAAGGCCACGGCCGCCGAGATGATCGTCTTGTTCTTGACGTCGATGCCGTCGATGTCGGCGGAGGGGTCGCGCTCGGCGTAGCCCAGCTCCTGCGCGCGGGCCAGGACGTCGGCGAACTCCGCGCCCTGGCGGCGCATGGCGTCGACGATGTAGTTCGTCGTGCCGTTCATGATGCCTGAGAACGACGTGACCTCGTCGATGCGCCGGACCTTCTCGATGCTCGCGATCCAGGGGATGCCGCCGCCCACGGCCGCCTCGATGTACAGGCTCACCCCCGCCTGCGCCGCCGCCGAGATGAACTCGGCGAGGTGCGCGGCCACGACGGCCTTGTTGGAGGTGACCACGTGCTTGTGCGCCGCGAGGGCGCGCATGATGAAGGCGTGGGCCGGCTCGAGGCCGCCCATGCACTCCACGACGAGCTCGACCGAGGAATCGTCGACGATGTCGTCGTAGTCCGAGGTCATGCGCGCGTCCGTCAGGCGGTCGGGCAGCTCGAGGATGCGGGTGACCTCCGCCTCGCTCACGCGCTCGGAGATGATCTGGTCCACGCCGCGGCCGACCGTGCCGTAGCCGAGAAGGGCGATCTTCATGGGCGTCCAATCTTTCGAATATGTGTCCTTGGGACCGTGCTGCCTGCGGGGCGGCTATGATACGTGCATAAAGAAACCGGTCGCAACACAGGAGCAGGGGCCACAGTGACTTCTTTGTATCACAGCACGCGCTCAAGAGGGGCTTCCGTAACAAGCAAGCAAGCTATTCTCGCCGGCATCGCACCCGACGGGGGGCTCTACGTCTCGGACGCGCTCGACCAGGCCGGCATCGACCTGTCCCGCGTCTGCGCGCAGGGATTCTCCGAGACCGCCCTCACCGTGCTGCGGACGCTCCTGCCCGACTACACCCAAGACGAGCTCGCGGCCTGCGTGGGCAGCGCCTATGGCAGCCAGTGGGACAGCCCCGCCATCTGCCCGGTGACCCCCCTCGGCGACGACTGGCTCCTCGAGCTCTACCACGGCCCCACCTGCGCCTTCAAGGACGTGGCCCTGCAGATGCTGCCGCAGCTCATGAGCGTGGCGCGCGCCGGCGACGGCCACGACGTCATGATCGTGTGCGCCACCTCGGGCGACACCGGCAAGGCTGCGCTCGACGGCTTCTCGGGCGTGCCCCACACGGGTGTCTGCGTCTTCTATCCCGACGGCAAGGTCTCCGACATCCAGCACCTGCAGATGGTGTGCCAGCCGGGCGACAACGTGGCCGTCTGCGGCATCCGCGGCACCTTCGACGACGCCCAGGGCGAGGTCAAGCGCATCTTCGCCGACCGCGCGCTCACGGGGCGCCTCGCCGGGCACGGCGTGGTCCTGTCGAGCGCCAACTCGATCAACGTGGGGCGTCTCGCCCCGCAGGTCACCTACTATTTCGACGCCTACGCCCAGCTCGTGCGCACGGGAGCCGTCGGCGCGGGCGACGAGGTCGAGTTCTGCGTGCCCACCGGCAACTTCGGCGACGTGCTGGCCGGCTACTACGCCAAGCGCCTGGGCCTGCCCGTGTGCCGCCTCATCGTGGCATCCAACGCCAACGACGTCCTCACGGACTTCCTCACGACGGGCACTTACGACCGCCGCCGCCCCTTTCACAAGACCATCTCTCCCTCGATGGACATTCTCGTCTCCTCCAACCTGGAGCGCCTGCTCTACTTCGCGTCCGACGGTGACTGCGAGCTCGTGGCCTCCCTCATGGGCGAGCTTGCCGAGAAGGGTGCCTACACCGTGCCCGCCGCCCTCATGGACAAGATTCGCGCGACCTTCTCCTGTGGGAGGGCCTCCGACGACGAGACGCGCGCCACGATTCGCTCCTGCTGGGAGGACCGGCATGTGCTCATAGACCCGCATACCGCCGTGGCCACGTGCGTCCTGGAGCGCGAGGCGCGCACGGGCGCGGCACGCGTCTGCCTGTCCACGGCGAGCCCCTACAAGTTCTCGTCCGACGTGCTCGAAGCGCTCGGCGTCGTGGTCACGGGCATGAACGGCTTCGCGTGCATGGACGCGCTCGAGCACCTCACCGGCACCGTCGCGCCCACCCAGCTCTCGAGCCTGCGCGAGGGCGAGGTCCTGCACGATGACGTGTGCGACCGCGAGAAGATGGCCGGCTTCATGGAGTCCGCCTGCGCACGGGTGTTTCTGTGAGCGTGGATGACGCCGGCGGCGCGCGTCCTCTCGTGATCGTGCGCGTCCCCGCGACGAGCGCGAACGTGGGCGTGGGCTTCGACTGCCTGGGCATCGCGCTCGACCTCACGGCGACGTTTCTGGTGACGCCGGCCGAGCGGCTCTTGATCGACGGCTGCGAGGAGCGCTTCTGCGGCGAGGACAACCTCGCATGGCAGAGCTACCTCGCTGCCTGCCGCGCCCTGGACCTGGAGTCGCAGCCGCTGCACATGAGCATCCTGTCCCCCATCCCCCTCTCGGGCGGGCTCGGCTCCAGCTCCGTGTGCGTGATCGCCGGGGTCGCCGCGGCCATGGCCCTCTCCGAGGACGGCTTCGACCGCGCGCGGGCCCTCGAGCTCGCCTGCGCGCTCGAGGGGCACCCCGACAACGTGGCGCCCGCGCTTCTGGGCGGACTCGTGAGCTCGTTCATGGAGGATGGACGCGCCACCTCCACGACCCTGAGCGTGGCTCCCAACCTGCGCTTCGCTGCCGTGGCGCCGCCCTACGAGGTGCGCACCGCCGACGCGCGGAGCGTCCTGCCCGAAGAGGTGAGCCTGGAGACGGCCGTCTGGCAGATGGGACGCTGCGTGGCCGTGGTGCGCGCCCTGGAGAAGGGCGACGCGGAGCTTCTTGCCAAGGCCTGCCACGACCGGCTCCACGAACCCTACCGCGCCGCGCTCATACCCGACTACGATGCCCTGCGCGCGGCCGCGCTCGCGGCGGGGGCGTGCGCGTTCGTCATCTCGGGCTCGGGCTCCACGATGCTCGCCATCGCTGACGGAGACGAGCGGGCCGCGCGGGTCGCCGACGCGCTCGCGGCCGCGCGCCCGGGCTTCTGGCTGCGTACCCTGTCAGCGAACACCCTCGGTACCACCGTCGAGGTGCACTAAGGGCCGCGGTCCTTCTCGGCGTGCCTGCTCCGCGCCCCTCTCGCCACGCCCCCTCTCCCCTCCCCGCACGATTGGCGCGCTCTTTTGATGGGAATCGACCCCAAGTGTACGTTCTCGTCCTTCTCGCCTCGCAAAATGCCTGTTGGGCGCTGGTGAGAAGCCCTCGAGCATCAAAATATCGCCCCAATCGTACGTGAGGGGCCACGGACGAGAAAGGATCCCAGGGGCGTGGCACCGGGGCCGGCAAGAACGCCTACCCGCCGAGATACGCCTTGCGCACGTCATCGTCCACGAGGAGCTCGGCGCCGGTGCCGGACTTCTTGATGGTGCCGGTCTCGAGCACGTAGGCGCGGTCGGCCACGGTCAGGGCCATGTTGGCGTTCTGCTCGACCAGCAGAATCGTGGTGCCGGCCTCGTTGAGCTGCTTCACGATGGCGAAGATCTCCTCCACCAGCACGGGTGCCAGGCCCATCGAGGGCTCGTCGAGCATGAGCAGTGTCGGACGGCTCATGAGCGCGCGCCCCATGGCCAGCATCTGCTGCTCGCCTCCGGACAGGGTCCCGGCCTGCTGCTCGCGGCGCTCCTTGAGGCGGGGGAAGTGGTCAAAGACCTGCGCGAGCGTCTCCCTGTTCTCCTCGTCGGAGCGCGTGTAGCCGCCCATCTCGAGGTTCTCGGCCACGCTCATGTGCGTGAACACGCGCCTGCCCTCGGGGCACAGCGCGAGGCCGCGCTTCAAGACGTTGTGAGCCTTCACGCCCGCGATGTCCTCGCCGCGAAACTCGATCGAGCCGCTCTCGGCCTTGATCAGCCCCGCAACGGTGTTGAGCGTCGTGGACTTGCCGGCGCCGTTCGCGCCGATCAGCGTCACGATCTCGCCCTCGTCGATGCCGAACGAGATGCCGCGAACCGCCTTGATCGCCCCATAGGAGACGTGGAGGTCGCGCACAGAAAGCATCGCCGCCATTACTTCACCCCCTGCTTGCCCAGATAGGCTTCGATGACCTTAGGGTCGCTTTGAATCTGCTCGGGCGTTCCCTTGGCGATGATGCGCCCGTAGTCGAGCACGCCCACGACCTCGCAGACCCCCATGACGAGCGACATGTCGTGCTCGATCAGGAGGACTGCGATCTTGAAGCGGTCGCGAATCTGACGGATGTTCTCCATGAGCTCCTCGGTCTCGGCCGGGTTCATGCCAGCCGCGGGCTCGTCGAGCAGAAGCACCTGGGGGCCGGTGGCCAGGGCGCGCAGGATCTCCAGGCGCCGCTGGGCGCCGTAGGGCAGGTTGCCCGCCCTAGCGTCCGCGTAGCGGCGCATGTCAAAGATGTCGAGCAGCTCCAAGGCCTTCTCGTGGAACTCGGCCTCCTGGCGCCAGTGCTTGGGCAGGCGCAGGAGGTCCGTCAAAAGGTGGGTGGACATCGCGTTGCCAAAGCCCACGAGCACGTTCTCCTCGACCGTCATCTGATCGAAGAGGCGGATGTTCTGGAAGGTGCGCGCGATGCCCATCTTGTTGACCTCGGTCACGGACTTGCCGGCCGTGGAGTAGCCGTCAAGCAGAATCGTGCCGCGCGTGGGCTTGTAGACGTTGGTGAGCAGGTTGAAGATCGTGGTCTTGCCCGCGCCGTTGGGGCCAATAAGCCCCGAGATCTCGGTGTGGCCCATGGCAATGTTAAAGTCATCGACCGCCGTGAGGCCGCCGAAGTCGATGCCCAGGTGCTCGGCCTGCAGGACCGGGATGGTCCCCAGGTCGCGCTCGGGAATGAGATTGGGCGTCTCGACCTGCACGAGCACGGGGCGTTTCTTGCTCTTCTCGCTAGGCATCCTGGACCTCCTCTGTGGTCTTCTTGGTCCGCCTGCGCCTCCAGGGGAAGTCGCGGTTCATCACCCGCTCAATCACGTGCGAGAGCGAGAAGTCGTACGAGCCCAGAAGCCCCTGCGGGCGGAAGATCATGACGAGGATGAGAACGATCGAGTAGGCCAGCATGCGGTAGTCCGCGAAGGCGCGCAGGGCCTCGGGCAGGATTGTGAGCACCGTCGCGGAGATGACGGAGCCGAGCATGGAGCCCATGCCGCCCAGCACGACCATGACGAGGATCTCGACCGACTTCATGAAGCCGAACTTCGAGGGGTCCATGACGCCGATGCAGCCTGCGTAGAGCGCGCCGCCCACGCCGGCGAAGAACGCCGAGACCACGAACGCGAGGGTCTTGTAGTAGGTCGTGTTGACGCCCGACGCCTCGGCCGCGATCTCGTTGTCGCGGATGGCGAGGACGGCGCGGCCGTGGCGCGACTTCATCATCGTGTGGATAAGGAAGATCGTGACGGCCACGACGAGAAAGACGTTCAGGAAGCTCGAGTAGGCCGGGATTCCCGTGAGGCCGGCCGCGCCCCCCGTGAGCGTGAAGCCAAGGACCGAGTCGATGTTCGTGATCACGACGCGGATGATCTCGGCGAAGCCCAGCGTGATGATGGCGAGGTAGTCGCCCTTGAGGCGCAGGGCCGGGATGCCGATGACGAGGCCGCAGACCGCGGCGCACAGCCCTCCGAACACGATGCCGCCCACGAACAGCGCGACCGCCGCCGGCGAGCCCGTCGCCATGTCCTTAGCCGCGAGGCCCATCGTCGGCATCATGCGCGTGATGAAGATCGCGCTCGCGTAGCCGCCCACCGACATGAAGCCCGCGTGTCCCAGTGGGAGCTGGCCCAGGTAGCCGGTCGCGATGTTCAGGGACACCGCCATGATGATGTAGATGCCCACCTGCTCGAGGACGCCCGTCTGGTAGCGGCTGACGACCTTAACGCCGATGAGCGCCTCCCCCGCGACGAGGAAGAGCGCCACGAGCACCGCGTTGATCGCGTAGCGCGCGACCATGGGAAGACGACGATAGGCGACGGACGCGTCGGACGCCGCCTTGCCGAGCCGCGTCATGATGACGGGCCTGTCCTCGCGCTCGTCCTGCTTGTTCTTGCTCATGTGCGCCACCCCCTAGACCTTCTCCGTCATTGGCCGGCCGAGAAGACCCGTCGGCCTGACGACGAGGACGATGATGAGCAGCAGGAACACGACGGCGTCCTGCCAGACGGACAGGCCGAGCGCGGAGGCGCCCACCTCGGCGAAGCCCACGACGAAGCCGCCGATGACGGCGCCGGGGATGGACCCGATGCCGCCCAGGACCGCCGCGACGAAGGCCTTAGTGCCCAGCATGATGCCCATCGTGGGGCTCACCTGCGGATAGGCCATGCAGTAGAGCACGGCGCCGATGCCGGCCAGGGCCGACCCCACAGCGAACGTGAACGAGATCGTGTTGTTGACGTTGATGCCCATGAGGCGGGCCGCGCCCATGTCCTCGGACACGGCGCGCATGGCCTTGCCGAACTTCGTCTTCTGGACGAGAAACGTCAGGACCACGGTCGAGACGATGGTCACGGCCACGATGATGAGCGCCGTGACGGACAGGTTGGCCCCGCCGACGGAGACGGTACCGAAGTCTCCGAACGCGGGGACAACCTTGGCGTCGGCGCCAAAGACGAGCTGCGCGCCGTTCTCCAAGAAGTACGAGACGCCGATGGCGGTGATGAGGATCGACAGGCGCGGCGCCTCGCGCAGGGGCGCGTAGGCGATCTTGTCGATAAGCACGCCGAGCAGCATGCATCCCACGACCGAGAGGAGCACGGCGAGGGCCGGGTTGAGCCCGAGTCGTGCCATCACGATCCACGAGAGGTAGCCGCCGACCATGATGATGTCACCGTGCGCAAAGTTGAGCAGCAAGATGATGCCGTATACCATCGTGTAGCCCAGCGCGACGAGCGCGTAGATGCTGCCCAGCTGCAGCCCGTTGAGGATCTGCATCAAAAACGTCACGGCTCTCACTTCCCTTCGCCTGAGGGGCGCCCGCGCCCCGTCCGTCGTCTCTTCTAAGCCCGGGCACCGAGCGGACGCGTGTCCGTTCGGTGCCCCGGGGCCAGTCTTCTGTGTCGCGCGCCTACGCGGAGATGGTGTCGAAGATCTCCTCGGCGCCGTCTTTGAACGTGATGATCAACGTGGACTTGGCGGGGTCGCCGGTGCCCTTGTAGGAGATGGAGCCCGTGACGCCCTCGACCGTACCCGCGGCGATGGCGTCGATGACGGCCTGCCTGTAGTCGTCGGAGCCGGCCTCGGCACCCTCCTCCTCGGCGGCCTTGAGGCCCGCGGCCACGATCATGGCCGCATCGTAGCCCAGCGCGCAGAAGTTCGTGGGATCCTCGTCGTACTCGGCCTTGTAGTCCTCGACGAACTTCTTGACCCTCTCGTCATCATTCGAGGCGACGAAGGAGGAGTCGTAGAAGCAGCCCTCGAGGTCCTCGGGCGAGGCGTAGTCCTGGTCCGAGCCCACGATGTTGGCCCAGCCGTCGGCGCCCAGAAAGACGCCCTTGTAGCCGAGCTGACGGGCCTGGGTGATGATCTTGCCCGTGTCCTGGTAGTAGTTCGGGGACAAGACGGCCTCGGGGTTGTCGCTCATGATAGCGGTGAGCTGGGCGTTGAAGTCGGTGGCGCCCTGCGCGTAGCCCTGCTCGGAGGTGAGCGTAATCCCGTTGGCCGCAGCCTGCTCGACGAAGGCCCCGTTGACGCCCGTCTCGTAGTCGCCCTGGCTGTTGTAGATCGTGGCGACGGTCTTGTAGCCCTGCTTGGCCGCGAAGTCGGCCATGACCTTGCCCTGGAAGGGGTCGGTGATGCAGGCGCGGAAGTAGTTGTCACCGAAGCTGATGACGTCGGCCGTCGTGGCGGACGGGGTCACGCACGGCATGTTGTCCGCGACGGAGGCCTGCGCCACGGCGATCGTGGGCTTGGACGTGACGTCACCGACGATGGCGGAGACGCCGTCCTCGACCATCTTGTTGTAGACGTTGAGCGCCTCGGTGGCGTCGCCCTTCTCGTCCTGGACGGACAGCTCGATCTGCTTGCCGTTGACGCCGCCGTCTGCGTTGATCTGCTTGAAGTAGAGCTGCGCGCCATTGCGACACGCGAGGCCGTACTGGGCCACGTCGCCCGAGTAGGGGCCCATGACGCCCACCTTGATGCTGCTCGCGTCCCCGCCGTCGGAGGCGGTGCCCGTATCAGAGCCACCGCCGCAGCCAGCAAGACCCAAACCCGCAACAAGCGCGCCCGATGCCTGCAGGAACTGACGCCTGGATACGTTCTCGAACATGATTAAACTCCTCCCGTCGCTTTTCCCTTGCGAAAGCGTGGAGCTACCGTAGCCCGACCGCAGACGCTCGGAACCTCGTGTGAAGGAATTGTTAATCATCCTGTGACGCAGCTCGTGCATCCGAAACACTTTGGGGCCGCGGAAGCGAGAGAGCGTGCCCGCGCGCCTACGCCTCGGCGGCCTCGGACGTCGAGAAGTGCCGGGGCGCGTAGGTCGCGTGCGAGGGCGCGGTGTCCGCGAAGTGCCTCGAGGTCTGGGTGCCGCCCTCCAGGACGCGCAGGAACCTGCGAGAGCTGCGGCGCACGGCCTTGGAGGCGTTCTTGCCGAACTCGTCCTCGATCAGGTAGTCCACGTAGGTGTCGGTGTCCACGACCTCGGGGTGCCCGGCGGGCGTCTTGAACGGGATGAACGCGGTCTGCGCCTCGAGGTCGTCGGGCTCGTCGAGGGAGTCAGCGTCGCCGGCGGCGTCGACAAATCCGATCGGGTCCTGCAGGGGCGACTCGGCGGCGATCTTCTCGTCGAGGGAGCGCAGGGCGGACGTCCAGACGTCCTCGGGCTCGCCCTCACCTCGACGCTCGGGGTAGACGCCGTTGTCCACGAAGGCGACCCGGCGCGCGATGCTGTCCCGCTCGCGAGCGCGCTCGACGTTGACGAGAAGCTCGCGGCCCGTGGACGAGAAGTCGGAGGGGATGGCGTCGTCGGGCGCGAAGCCGGCGTCGCTGATGATACTGCCCGACCCCACCGCCGTCTGCCACCAGCTCGTGCCCACGTCGCCCACCGAGCCGTCGGCGCGCTCGATGACGGGCAGGCCATCCATCATGTCGGCGTCCATGCGCTCCTTGAGCGTGGCAGCGACGCCCTGGGCGCGACGGGACATGCGCTCGCGAAAGCTCGCGCGGCGCACGTAGTTCTCGGCGATGTCCTCGTAGTCCCGGGCGGCGTGGCCCGGTCCCTGACGAGGCGAGGAGACGTCCTCGGGCCGGTCGGCGCCGCGCGCCGGGTCCGGATCGGAGGCTTCGGGCGCCAGGTGACGCGGGCGCCGAGAAGGCTTGTCCCCTTGCTCGGACGCGGGCTTGCCCTCCAGCGCGCGCCCGTTGGTCTTTTCGGGGTCCGCGGGAGCGAGGGGCGCCTGCGCGCGCGTGCGGCGATGGCGACGTGCGAGCGCGATCGTCGTTGCAACGCCACCCGTGAGGACGGTGCCGCAGACCAGGCCGGCCACGAAGGAGCCCTCGGGCGAGACGGCGGCGCGCGCGAGGTCCGAGACGGAAAGCGCCTGTGCCGACGCGGGCACGCCCCAGGCAAAAGCGCCTGCGAGACCGGCGACGACGGCCGGGTTTCTCCTTTGCACCATGTGCTCCCGCTCCTCCCAGAGGCGGAAGACAAAACGAACGTCAAACCACGTTATTCCGCCGGCGAAAAACGCGACGGGGCGGGTGTCAACGGCTTGGGCATCGTTTCATCTTCGGGTACCGTAGCGACACTCGATTGCTCGAATATACGTTGACTATACCTATACTGTGGGTAACTTTGCAAGGTGTTTTCAGACGTCGAGAGGAGCCGGATCATGCGAAGCATCGCCATCGTCACGGGGGCGTCCTCGGGGGTCGGGGGGGAGTTCGCGCGCCAGCTCGACCAGGGCGCGGGAGGCGCGCTCGACGAGCTGTGGCTCGTGGCGCGCGGAGCCGAGCGCCTGGAGGCCACGCGCGCCCAGTGCTCCACGCCCTGTCGCGTCTTCGCGCTCGACCTCACGAGGCCCCAGTCGATCGACGCGCTCGCCGAGGCGCTCGACGAGGCCGGCGCGCGGGTCCGCTGGCTCATCAACAGCGCGGGGTTCGGGCGATTCGGCTCCTTTGGGAGCATCTCCCGCGACGATGAGGTCAACATGGTGAGGCTCAACTGCGGCGCCGTGGTCGGGCTGTGCCACCTGGCCCTGCCGCACATGGACGGCGGCTCGTGCATCGTCAACATGTCCTCGGTCGCCGGCCTCGCCCCGCAGCCGGAGCTCAGCTGCTACTCGGCCACCAAGCGCTTCGTGCTCGACCTCTCGCGAACCCTCAACTACGAGCTGGAACCGGTGGGCATCCACGTGTGCGCCGTCTGCCCCAAGTTCATGGACACGGGCTTCCTCGCGAACGCGGGCGACGCGCGCGCCGTGCGCCGCATGACCACAATCGGCTACGAGCAGCCGCGGCGCGTGGTCAGAAAGGCGCTCGCGGCCGCCGGGCGCGGCAGCGCCACCTGCGTCCCCTCCTGGGACGCGAAGTTCATTCACGTGGCCGTGAAGCTCCTGCCGTCCGCCCTCACCCTGCACGCCCAGGACCTGCTGTTCACGCTTCTGTCGGGCGTCTAGGGCCGGCGGCCTCTAGGCGATGTAGCCGGTCTTCTGGGCCTTCTTGGCGCTGAGGATGAGGAACTCGGAGTTGGACTCCGTCTCGCGCAGGCCCTTGATGAGGGCGTTCGCCGCGCGCTCGGTGTTGTTCATGTTGGCGAGCACCCGACGGATGCCCCAGACGAACGGCTGGTACTCGGCATCGATGAGCAGGTCCTCGTTCCTCGTGCCCGAGGAGACCGGGTCGATCGCGGGGAAGATGCGCTTGTCGGCGAGGTCGCGGTCGAGCTTGAGCTCCATGTTGCCGGTGCCCTTGAACTCCTCGAAGATGACCTCGTCCATCTTTGATCCCGTGTCCACGAGCGCAGAGGCGATAATCGTGAGGGAGCCGCCGTTCTCTATGTTGCGCGCCGCGCCCAGAAACCTCTTGGGCGGGTAGAGCGCGGCGGAGTCCACGCCGCCGGACAGGATGCGGCCGCTCGCGGGCTGTGCGAGGTTGTAGGCGCGCGCGAGGCGCGTAATCGAGTCGAGCACCACCACGACGTCCTCGCCCGTCTCCACGAGCCGCTTGGCGTGCTCGATCACGAGCTCGGAGACGCGCGTGTGGTTGTCGGCGGGCATGTCGAAGGTCGAGGCCACGACCTCGCCCTTGATCGAGCGCTCCATGTCCGTGACCTCCTCGGGGCGCTCGTCCACGAGCAGGCAGAAGAGGTGCACCTCGGGGTTGTTGGCGGCGATGGACTGGCAGATCTTCTTGAGAACAGTCGTCTTGCCGGCCTTGGGGGGGCTGACGATAAGGCCGCGCTGGCCCTTGCCGATCGGCGAGACGAGGTCGATCGCGCGACCCGTGATCGAACTCTTGTCGCACTCCATGGCCAGGCGCTCATTGGGAAAGACGGGCGTGAGGTCGCGAAAACGCGGGCGTACCTTGAGCCCCTCGGGCGGCTGGCCGTTGACGGTCCTCACGCTCTGAAGGGGCGGATACTTGCTGTTGGAGCGACCGGGGCCCACGGTTCCCGCCACGCGGTCGCCGGGACGCAGGCCAAGCGAGCGAATGAGCTGCTGGTAGACGAAGGCGTCACCGTCGCCCTCCATGTAGTTGCCCGTGCGAATCCAGCCGTAGCCCTCGTTCCCGATCTCGAGGATGCCCTCGACGGGGCGAAACCCCTCGGCCTGGGCGGCGGCGGCGTAGACGGCCTCGACGAGCTCGGGCTTGCGCACGCCCACGTACTCGACGCCCAGCTCGGCCGCCTTGGAGCGCAGCTCCGCGACCTTCAGCTTTATGAGCTCGTCGCGCGTGAGAGAGGGCGACAACGAGGAGTCCTGCTGACGTCGGTTGCGATGACGTCCCTGGTTGTTCTGCCCCCCCTGATTGTTTGCCTGGCGACGGCTCTGATAGCCGTTGCCGCTGCCGGAGTGGTCACCCGGGCGACGGTGCTTGCGGCTCATGTGAGAGGAGTCCGCCTGGGGCTGCCTGTTCGCGGGCACAGGAGCGTGAGCGCTCGTCTCGCGACGATGCTCGAAGGAGGGTGCGCCCAGCGTCTGCGCAGGCATCTGCGTTGGCTCTGAGCTGGCCTTGGTTGCCTCCTGGGTGAGCTGCGTCATCTCGTCGGGCGCAGAGGCGGAGGCAGTGGGGGACGAGGCGGGCACCTCGTCGTGGCGATGGGTTCGGCGACGCTTGGGGGCTCCGGTCTTGTGGGACGCGGGCTCGCCCGCGACGGGGCGGGTCGCCTCGGAGGCAGGTTCCGCAGAGGGCTCGGGGACGCTCGGGACCTGCTTCACCGAGTCCTCGCGCGCAGGTGCGGACTCCTCATGCGCGGGCGCGGGCTTCTCAGGGGCGCTCGCCTTCGAGCGGGTGCGACGACGCTTGGGCGGCCAGGGCTCCCCCGCCTTCTCCGCGGCCTCCCGAGCAGCTGCCTCCTGCGCGCGTGCGGCCGCCATCTCCGCCTTGGTCCGTCGATGCCTCCGGGGCTTTGCCGGCTGGTCGTCGGCCGAAGCCGAGGCGGAAACGGGCGTTACGTCGTCCGACATATGGTTACCTCTCTTTTGTGGCACCCACACAGGGCACCCAAGCACCGAAGCGGGTCTGCCGAGCTCAGGTCCGGGGCCTATGCCCTCTGACACAATGTGTTTTGAGCAAGTATGCTCACATAAGATTACGGGCGGCTCCTCTGGCATCTACCAGACGGAACCACTCGTATATTATAGCACTCATGAGATTCTGACAAGACGAAACAATTGCATGTCTTCGAAAGGCCCCTAGTTCGCGCCGCGCAGCCTACGCCTCACGACGAGCTGCTCAATCCTCTGGGCGAACTCCTCGGCATAGGCCGTGCCCTCCGGGGTCAGGCTCACGCTCGTGGTGTGCGCGCTGCCCGCGTCATGGGAGCGCGTGACGAGGCCGTGCTCGACGAGCGAGGACACTGACATGGACACGGTCGGCTGTAGAAGGCCGAGCGCCTCGACGAGCTGCATAATCGTGAGCGTGTCTCCCGAGGAGGCGTAGATGCCAAGGACCACGAGGTCACCGGCCTTGCAGAAGAGCGAGCCCATGGCGTCGACGTACTTGCGGATGCGGTCGGCCGAGGTGCGCGACAGGGCGCGGCCGGCCGGGATCTGCGCGCGCGTGAGGCCCGAGAGATGCGCCACGCGCGCCCTGCCCTCGTCGGAGATCGAGCAGACCACGTTGCGGCGGTCGACGTCGCCCTCGGTCCGCACGATGAAGCCCAGGTTTGCGAGATGGTTGGTCCGATGCGTCATGGTGGGGCGAAGCGCGCCCTGGTACTCGGCGATGGCAGAGGTCTTGACCGGAGCCCCCGCGACGTCAAGGCGGCAGAGAATCGCGAACTCCTCGAAGGTGAGTCGCTCCTTGGAGTCAACCATCTGCCGAACGATGTTATATGCCCTTCTCACGGACATGAATTCCTTGAGATCCACGGTCCCTGGCCTTTCTTAGAGTCAAACAAACTCCAGTACAACAGCTTAGTTAAGATACTTCTTTATAGCCACGCAGTATACAAGACAACGAACCACTCAACCATTGCTAATGCAAAGGAATTTATAAAAGACGTAGATAATTCCCACATATCACCCTTCGGCATCTATGAGAGCTCCCCCGCCTCCTGGCAAGGCGGGGGAGCTCTCACGGGAAAAGCGCCTGAACGCGCCCTACATGGACTGCGGTGCGGACACCCCAATCATCTCGAGCGTGAGCGCGAGCACGCGACGCGTGGCGTCTGCCGCAGCGAGTCGGGCGTGGGACAGCTCCTGGTCGAGCGGCCGCCCCTTGCCAGGGAGCACCTGGCAGACGGCATAGAACGAGTGGAACTCGCCCGCGAGCTCCTCGGCGTAGTGCGTGAGACGGAAGGGAGCCCGATCGCGCGCGCAGCTCTCGACGAGGGCCCCGAACTCGGAGAGCTCGCGAGCGAGCGCGGCCTCGGCAGGCTCGGTGAGCAGGGAGAGGTCGTAGTCGTCTCCCACCGCGCGGCGAGAGACCTCGTCCATGCCCAGCTCGGCCGCCTCCTCGGCGCTGACGCCCGCGCCGCGGCGCAGGATCGAGCAGATGCGCGCGTGCGCATACTGCACGTAGTAGACGGGGTTCGTGTTGTCCTGCCGCTTCACCCGCTCGATGTCGAAGTCGATCATCTGGTTGGACGACTTGGAGACCAGGGTGTAGCGCGTCGCGTCGGTGCCCACCTCGCGAAGGAGCTCGTCGAAGCCCACCATCGTGCCCTTGCGCTTGGACATCCTGACCGGGTGGCCGTCGCGCAGAAGGTTGACGAGCTGGCCGAGAAGGACCTCGAACTGCGTCGGATAGCCGAGCGCCTCGCAGGCAGACGACACGCGCTGGATGTAGCCGTGGTGGTCTGCCCCCCAGATGTCGATCACGTGGTCGACGCGCTGGAACTTGTCCCAGTGATAGGCTACGTCGGAGGCGAAGTAGGTGTAGTCGCCGTTGGTCTTGATGAGCACGCGGTCCTTGTCGTCGCCGAAGTCCGTCGAGCGAAACCACAGGGCACCCGCCTCGTCGCGATAGAGGTGGCCAAGCTCGTCGAGCCTGGCCAGCGCGCGGTCGACGGCGGAGATGCCGCTCGGGCCCTTCTCGTAGAGGCTGCGCTCGGAGAACCACACGTCGAAGTCGCAGCGCGCGTCGTGGCAGGTGTCGCGGATGGACTCGAGCATCCAATGGTAGGCGCGCTCGCGAAACTCCGCCATGCGCTCGTCCTCCGCGACCGCGAGCCAGCGCCGAGCGTCCGACTCCGCGAAGCGCACCGCGAGGTCCACGATGTAGTCGCCGCCATAGGCGTTGTCGCCCAGGTCCTCGTTGAAGGCGTTCGTGAGGGGATGCGTCTGGGGGCGCTCGTCGGCCTCGTCGGCCACGTAGGCCTCGCGATCGGCGAGAAGGGCCGCGCGCGCCTCGTCCAGGGTGCACGCGCGCTCCCCCATGACCTCAAAGAGCTGCAGGTAGCGCTTGGAGATGGAGTGGCCGAAGACGTCCATCTGGCTTCCGTGGTCGTTGATGTAGTACTCGCGCTCGACGTCGTAGCCGGCATGCTCGAGCACGCGGCACAGGGAGTCCCCCAGGGCCGCCCAGCGCCCGTGGCCGACGTGCAGAGGGCCCACGGGATTGGCCGAGACGAACTCCACCTGGACCTTCTGACCCGCACCCACGTTCGAGCGACCGTAGGAGCGGCCCTGGTCGCGGACGGTGCGGAAGACCTCGTTGGCCGAGGCGGCGGCGAGGTAGAAGTTGATGAAGCCGGGCCCTGCCACCACGACGCGCTCGACGCTCGCGTCGTGGTCCAGGCGTCTCACGATCACGGCCGCGATCTGCGCGGGGGACCGGTGCGCGAGCTTGGCAGAGCGCAGGGCGACGGTCGAGGTCCAGTCCCCGTTTCCGGAGTCCGCAGGTCGCTCGAACCCGAGGTCTCCCACCTCGAACTCAGGCAGCTCTCCTGCGGCCTGGGCCGCCGCCAGGGCGGCTCGGACGAGTTCCTCGATCTTGTCGGGCATGTTCTCTCCCATCGTGGGGCGTGAAGGGGCCGGGCGCAAGGGCGCTGCGCCCGCAGGAAGTGTATCAGAGCGCGCGACGGGCGAGCTAGGCCACGGTCGGGCGACCGGAGCGCGCGCCCTCCTCCTCTGCGAGGTTGCGCAGGAGCTCCGCGAGGCCGCGCTCGAGGCCCACGGGATAGACCTGCGGGTTCAAGAAGCGTGTCACCGCGGGATCGAGGCGCATGAGCGCGTCGGCGCAGCGCTGCCGGGCCGCTTCTATCCCCTCGGGGGGTGCGGTGCGTCGGCCGCCCTCGACGATCTTCTCGAGCAGCCCGCTTGGCTCGCCCGCGAGGTCGTAGGTGCGATAGGGGTCGAGGATGTCGACCATCCGATGGGCCACGCCCTCGTGCGCGACGGTGTCGTCCACGATGAGGTCGCCGGTGGGGCGGCCCAGGGCGTCGTGGTAGCGCAGAACGCGCTGAATCCCGGGGAGCGTGCGCTTGTAGGCCTGCTCGGAGAGCTTGATGACGGGCGTCCAGGGGCCGTCCGCGTCGCGCCGGATGGCCGACAGCTTGTACACGCCTCCCAAGGAGGGTTGCGGGTCGCAGGTCGCGAGCTTGGTGCCGACCCCGAACGAGTCGATGGGCGCCCCCTGGGCGAACAGCGACTGGATCGTGTACTCGTCGAGGTCGTTGGAGACGGCGATCTTGATGTAGGGCAGGCCGGCCTCGTCGAAGGCTAAGCGCGCCTCCTTGGACAGGCGCGCGAGGTCACCCGAGTCGATGCGGATGGCCGCGAGGCGCTCGCCGGCTCGCTCCATCTCCCTGGCCACGACGATGGCGTTTTTTATGCCTTGGTGGACGTCGTAGGTGTCCACGAGCAGGGTGCAGTTCTTGGGGCTCGAGGCAGCGAAGGCGCGGAAGCTCTCGAGCTCCGAGCCAAAGGCCATAACCCAGGAGTGCGCGTGCGTGCCAAAGACCGGGATGCCGTAGATCTTGCCGGCGAGCACGTTGGAGGTGGACGAGGCTCCGGCGACGTAGGAGGCGCGCGCCACGGCGAGGCCCCCGTCGGGGCCCTGGGCGCGGCGCAGCCCGAAGTCGGAGACCGGGTGGCCCTCGGCGGCACGCACGACGCGGGCGCACTTGGTGGCCACGAGCGTCTGGAAGTTAACGAGGTTGAGCAGGGCCGTCTCGACGAGCTGACAGTCGATCACGGGACCCTCGACGCGCACCATGGGCTCACGGGGGAAAACGACCTCCCCCTCGCTCACCGCGTGTATCGTGAGGTCGAGGTGATGGTCGCGCAGGTACTCGAGAAACCCCGGCTTGAACATGGGGCCGCCGCCGGGTGCCTCGAGCTCCGAGAGGTAGGAGATGTCCTCGTCGTCGAAGACGAAGTTCTCCACGAGCTCGGCGACCTGGCCCACGCCGCAGCAGACGGCGTAGCCGCCCTCGAAGGGGTTCTCGCGAAAGAAGGCATTAAAGCAGCCCTGGGCGTCCGCGAGGCCGGACTCCCAGAAGCCCTGCGCCATCGTGAGCTCGTAAAGATCCGTGTTGAGACAGACGTCGGTGGGCTTGGTGCGGTCGGTGAGTGACACGTCGTCCCCCTATCCGAGTTGCGTGGCGAGCAGCCAGATGAGAGCCACCCCCACCATGACGAGAATCACGATCTTTTGCCCAGGGGCCATCTTGAGGTCGTCCTCGTCGGGCTCCATCATCTTGCGGCCCCGCTCGCGTGCCCTGGCGTCATGGGCCTCCTGCTCGCGGGCTGCCTCGTCGGCGTCGCTCTGCGCGCGCAGGCGCTCCAGCTCGGCGCGCTCGGCGGCGGCTCGCGCGGCCTCGTCGCGCTCGGCCTTCTCGGCCCGCAGGCGCTCCAGCTCGGCGCGCTCCGCCTCGCTCAGGCCCTCGTCCTCGGACATACGCCCTCCGTCCCGCTCGTCGACAGTGCCCACAGTTATACCCCTTTGTCGGGCCCGGGGCCCCGGAGCTCGGGCCCGGCCACCCCCGTCGCGTCGAAGCGCGGCACGAAGCTTTCCGAGACCGTGCCCCCCTCCTGCCACCACAGGCGCTCGAAGCCGAGGTCGTCGGCATGGCAGAGCACGATCTCGTACTCTTCCTCGGAGACGCCGTGGGAGAGGGGCCCACCGGCACTGCGGCAGACGTCGTTGGGGGTGTACTGGTTCATGATCGAGAGGTCGACCTGGTTTCCCGCGATCTGCCAGACCCGATCGAGCACGGCGCAGGAGTCCTGGACGTGTCCGGGCAGGACGAGGTGGCGCACGATGACCCCGCGCGTCATGGCCCCGTCGGGGGCGACCGCGCGCCCTCCCCGCTCGCGCACGGAGCCCACCATGGCGGCCAGTGCCTGCGCGGCGACGTCGGGGTAGTCGGGCGCTCCCGAGAGCGCGGATGCCAGGCCAGAGTCGGCGTACTTGAAGTCGGGCAGCCACACGTCCACGACCTCGCCGAGCGCACGCACGACCTCGGCGCGCTCGTAGCCGGACGTGTTGCAGACGACGGGCAGCGTGAGACCGGCCGCGTGGGCGAGCTCCACGGCCCTGCGCACGTGGGGCGCGAAGTGCAGGGGCGTCACGAGGTTCACGTTGAGCGCGCCCTGCCCCTGAAGCTCGAGCATCATCTCGGCGAGGCGCTCCGTGCTCACGGCCGCGCCGAACCCCTCGCTCGAGATCTCGTGGTTCTGGCAGAAGACGCAGCGCAGGGGGCAGCCCGAGAAGAAGATAGCGCCCGAGCCGGCCGCGCCGGATATGGGGGGCTCCTCCCAGAAGTGCAGGGCCGCGCGGGCCACCCTGAGCTGGGCGCTCATCCCGCAGACGCCGGCCGCGCCGCCGAGACGCGCGACATGGCAGCGACGCGGGCAGAGCTCGCAGGATGCGTAGGCCCTCTCGCAGGGCCACGGCGATGCGGGAGCTGTCACGGGCGGCGCCCCCGCCCGTGACGCCGGGACCGCTCGTGGGTCTCCTCGGGGGACCCGTCGGCAGGGCCCTCGACCTCACCCGCGCCGTCCTTGGGATCGCGGCGGTGCAGGAGCACCGGGTCGAACAGGCGCAGGTGCCGGGCGAAGGCCGCGGAGAGGGCCATGAGCACGCAGAAGATGAGAATGCGCGGCCAGGTGGAGACCTTGGTCATGACGACGGCACCCACGCACAGAAGCGCGGTCCAGGCGTAGATGAGCAGCACGGCCTGGCGCTGGTTGTAGCCCTCGGCCATGAGGCGATTGTGGATGTGGCCCAGGTCGGCCTGTCCGACGCTCACATGCGCACGCAGGCGCCGCACGATGGCCGAGAAGGTGTTGATGATGGGCACGGCCGCTATGACGAGCGGGACGATGATGGTGGTCAGGCCCGCGAAGCGCGTGACCGAGAGCAGAGACGCCGTCCCGAGCGCAAAGCCGAGGGTGAGGGCGCCCGAGTCCCCCATGAAGATCGAGGCCGGATAGAAGTTGTGGCGCAGAAAGCCCGCGGACGAGCCCGCGACCGCGATTGAGAGCGCTGCGGCGTCGGGGCGCCCCGCCCACACTGAGAGCACGAACATGGTGAAGCTCGCGATGGCCGAGATACCGGCCGCGAGGCCGTCGAGGCCGTCGATGAGGTTGATGATGTTGACGTAGGACACGAGGTAGACCACGGTGACCGGGTATGCGAGCCACCCCAGCTGTATGATGCCGTGCAGGGAAAAGGGGTCGGCGATGTCACCGATCACGAGCCCCCCCGCCACGGCGATGGTGGCCGCGAGCGTCTGGCCCAGGAGCTTCTGAAGCGGCTTCAGCGAGCGGTAGTCATCCAGAAGGCCCGTGAGGAAGATCACGAGGAAGGCGATTACGAGCAGCCAGTAGTCGATCTGCAGCTTGGGTGAGGGCACGAGCACGACCGGCCAGTCAAGAAACTTCGTGCCCAGGTACTGGACCACGAACGCCGCAACGATGCCGCAGAACAAGGCGATGCCGCCCATGCGCGGGATGGGCGTGCGGTTGATGCGACGGGCGCTGGGGTAGTCGACCGCGTCGACGGCCACGGCGATCCTACGCGCGAGCGGGGTCGCGGCGACGGTCGTGAGAAGCGCGGTCGCGAAGAGGCACAGGTACGGCATCCAGTGTGGCACTGCCTCGTCTCCTCCCCGAACGCGCTGACGCCTTTTGCTCAGCTCATGATAGCGGAAACGACCGCCGCCTTGCCGAGGGACGCGGGTATGTGGAGAGGACCGGGGGCGCTCGCGCGCACGTACCTTTTACTTTCACCGACCACGCCTCGCAAGTCAAGACTGGTTTCTCCGGACGGCTCACCTATAGTAGGTGTTGTCGTCGCCCTGCGGTGCAAACTGGGTGAACCGACAAGCACTACGAGGGAGTCCGACATCTCGTGTTCAGTACGGGTATTCTCCGTTGTTGAGAAAGCCGGAACACACGATGGGGACACCCACCTTTTGAGAGGTGGGTTCATTACCGCACCGCAGGGGACGATTTTTCTGTCGCTTCTCACCTGTCGCGACCCTCTGCCACGATCGGGCACATTCTTGATGGATCTGCGAGAAAAGCACGTCAAAGTGCCACCCTGCATAGCGTTATCCCAGCTGGCGAGGCTCACGGATGCCGAGAAGGAGCCTCTCGTATCAAAAAAGCGCCCCAATCATGCCCGCGCGGCGCCGACGCCACTCGCCGGTGCCGCGCCGCCGATCGCTTCTCGATTGCCGCTTGACAGCCGCCGGGGGCGCTGCCACAATTACCAGCGCGCTACGCGCCTGGGGATGTAGCTCAGCTGGGAGAGCGCTGCCTTCGCAAGGCAGAGGCCGAGGGTTCGAATCCCTTCATCTCCACCAGAGACCGTTTGGCCCGGATGCCTCGGCTGGCACCCGGGCCTTCCTTTTGATGCACAGGGGCCCTAGGCGTACGAGCCGCGCAGCGAGTACCAGCCGTCCTGCTCGGCCGCCACGAGGGGTACGTCGAACAGGTCGCTCATGACCTCGCTCGTGAGCAGGTCGGCCTTGGGGCCGTCGGCGAAGACCTCGCCGTCCTTGACCAGGAGCACGCGAGCGATGGGCGGGATAATGTCCTCGGGGTAGTGCGTCACGAGCACGATCGAGCGGCCCTCGGAGGCGAGCGCCCCCATGGTCTGGCGCACGTGGTACATCCCCTCGGGGTCGAGCCCCGTGCACGGCTCGTCGAAGATGAGCACCCGGGGGTCGCGCACGAGCTCGCGCGCCACGAGCACGCGGCGGACCTGGCCCGTGGAGAGCGTCATGACGTCGCGCCCGGCAAGCCCGACGATGCCCAGGCGGTCGAGGGCCGCGCGGGCGCGCTCGCGGTGCGCGCCTCCCACCTCGGCGTGCAGGGGCACCCCGAGCGTCCCGAACAGGCCTCCCACGACGATGTCCTCCACCGGGAGGTGAACGCGCACCTGATCGTGCATCGTGGAGCTCACGATGCCCAGGGCGCCCTTGATCTCGGAGAGCAGAGGCCGCTCCTGCCCGCGGAAGCGCACGGGGGGCTCCTCGCGCCACAGGGGGAAGACCTCGCGGGTGAGCAGCTGAATGAACGTCGACTTCCCGGCGCCGTTGGGGCCCAAGAGGGCCACGTGCTCCCCCTCGGAGAGCGAGAAGTCGCCGACGTGCAGGATGGTGCGACCGGCGCGCACCACGCTGGCGTCACGAATCCAGAAGAGCGGGGCCGACGCGCGAGCGTCCATGGAACCTCCTTGAGACGAGCCGGCGCGAGCGCGCCGCGGGGTCTACTATAGGCAAATCGAAAAGCCGTGCCGCTCAGAAAGCAGGGACCCACCATGCCAGAGACGCTCTCGCTCGAGGCGTTCGAGGAAGCCTCCGAGAAGGTCAAGGAGGTCACGCAGGAGACCAAGCTCGTGGCGAGCCCGTACTTCTCGGCGCAGTCCGGCAATCGCGTGTGGCTCAAGCCCGAGAACATGCAGCGCACGGGCGCCTACAAGGTCCGCGGGTCCTACTACAAGATCTCCACCCTCTCTGACGAGGAGCTCGGGCGCGGCCTCGTCACGGCGAGCGCGGGCAACCACGCGCAGGGCGTGGCCTACGCTGCCGCACGCGCCGGCGCCTCATCGGTCGTGGTCATGCCCACGACGACCCCGCTCATCAAGGTCGAGCGCACGAAGGCCCTCGGCGCCGAGGTGATCCTCTACGGCGACGTCTACGACGAGGCGTGCGAGCGCGCCCGCGCGCTCGCCGAGGAGCGCGGCTACACGTTCATCCACCCGTTCAACGACCCCGTCGTGGCCTGCGGACAGGGCACGATCGCCATGGAGGTCATCCAGGAGCTGCCGCTCGTCGACACGATCCTGGTGCCCGTGGGCGGGGGCGGCCTGGCCTGCGGCGCCTCCACGTTCGCCAAGCTCTACAACCCCAAGATCAGCGTCATCGGCGTCGAGCCCCAGGGGGCCGCGTGCCTCACGGCCTCGCTCGAGGCGGGACACGTGGTCAAGCTCCCCTCCGCGAGCACCATCGCCGACGGCACGGCGGTACTCGAGCCCGGTGACCTCGTCTTTCCCTACCTGCAGGAGAACCTCGACGACGTCATCACGGTCCCCGACGAGGAGCTCATCGTGGCCTTTCTCGACATGGTCGAGAACCACAAGATGATCGTCGAGAACTCGGGGCTGCTCAGTGTGGCCGCCCTGAGGCACCTCCCCGCCGAGAACAAGCGCGTGGTCTCGATCCTGTCGGGCGGCAACATGGACGTCATCACGATGTCCTCCGTGGTGCAGCACGGCCTCATCCAGCGCGGGCGCATCTTCACGGTCTCGGTGCTGCTCCCCGACCGCCCCGGCATGCTCGTGCGCGTGGCGAGCGTCGTGGCCGAGAAGAACGGCAACGTCATCAAGCTCGAGCACAACCAGTTCGTGAGCACCAACAGAAACGCCGCCGTCGAGCTGCGCGTCACCATCGAGGCCTACGGAGAGGAGCACAGGGCCCAGATCGTGGGCGCGCTCGAGGAGGCGGGCTTCTCCCCCACCCTCGTGCAGACCTCGCTGTAGCGCGCCCGCGCCCGTCCGCCGAGACCAAGCGTAACAAGACCGCCCCCGTGCGGTCACACGGCGGAAACAGGGGGACACGTACATTACCAGGCACTGAGTATCTGCGATGACAGGGCACGTACGAGCCGCACCCGTCCCACAGCAAGCGGGCACACCTGAGAAGCCCGCGGCGGACGGCCCCGAACACCCCCTCGAGCAGCTCGCGAGAACGTCGCCCCCTGCGCCGGGAGACCCCCGAGCGTCTGCGGATGATCAGTACCTCGAGCCGGAAGCCCACCGTCACGGGGCATCGAGCGGGCACGTCCCCCTCCGCAGACTCACGCGTAGCGCATCTGTCTGCCATGAGGGGAAGAAGGACGACGTGCAACTGAGAAGCGATGCCATCAAGCGGGGGCTGGCCCGCGCGCCTCACCGGAGCCTCCTCAAGGCCGACGGCCTCACGGACGAGGAACTCGACCGTCCCTTCGTGGCAGTCATCTCGGCCCAGAACGAGGTCATTCCCGGTCACATCCACCTGCAGTCCATCGCCGACGCCGTCAAGGCGGGCGTGCGCATGGCCGGCGGCACCCCCCTGCAGATCAACACGATCGGCGTCTGCGACGGCATCGCCATGAACCACGAGGGCATGCGCTACTCCCTCACGAGCCGCGAGGTCATCGCGGACTCCGTCGAGTGCGCGATCCAGGGCCACCAGTTCGACGCCATGGTCATCATCCCCAGCTGCGACAAGATCGTCCCCGGCATGCTCATCGCCGCCTGCCGCCTGAACATCCCCACCATGCTCGTCTCGGGCGGCCCCATGCTCGCCGGGCGCGGACGCGACGGCAGCCAGACCGACCTCAACAGCCTCTTCGACGCCGTCGGCGCGGTCACGGCCGGCACCATGAGCGAGAACGAGTGCTCCTGGCTCGAGAACACCGCCTGCCCCACCTGCGGCAGCTGCTCGGGCATGTTCACGGCCAACTCGATCTGCTGCCTCGCCGAGGCGCTCGGACTGGCCCTGCCCGGCAACGGCACGGTGCCCGCCGTCTACTCCGAGCGCATCCGCCTAGCCAAGCACACGGGCATGCAGGTCATGAGGCTCCTCGAGCAGGGCATCACGGCCCGCGAGATCATAAACGAGCACTCCGTGAGAAACGGCATGGCCCTCGACATGGCCTTCGGCGGCTCCACCAACACGATGCTGCACCTCACCGCCATCGCGCACGCCGCCGACTGCCCCGTCACGATGGGGGACTGGGACCGCATGAGCGCTCAGACCCCCAACATCGTGCGCATCGCGCCGGCGGGCCCGCGCCACATCGAGGACCTCAACGCCGTCGGCGGCGTCCCCGCCATCATCGGCGAGCTCGGGCGCACCGGCCACCTGGACCTGGACGCCCTCACCTGCCACGGGACCATGGCCGACTGGGTCAGGGAGTGCCCCGAGGCTGACGGCGAGATCGTGCGGCACGTCGACGACGCCTACTCAGCCGACGGCGGCCTCAAGGTCATGCGCGGCAACCTTGCCCCCGACTACGGCGTCGTCAAGAAGAGCGCCGTGGCCCCGGACATGCGCGTCCACCGCGGGCCCGCGCGCGTCTTCGAGAGCGAGGAGGAGGCCTGCGAGGCCATCTTCGGCGGCAAGATCTGCCCGGGCGACGTGCTCGTGATTCGCTACGAGGGCCCGTCCGGGGGCCCCGGCATGCGCGAGATGCTCACGCCCACCTCGGCCATCTGCGGCATGGGCCTCGACAAGTCCTGCGCCCTCATCACCGACGGGCGCTTCTCGGGCGCCACGAAGGGCCCCGCGATCGGCCACGTCTCTCCCGAGGCCGCGGCCGGCGGGCCCATCGCCCTGGTGCGTGAGGGCGACACCATCAGCATCGACATCAACGCGGGCACGCTGACCCTCGAGGTCGACGACGCCGAGCTCGGGCGCCGCCGCGCGTCGTGGGAGCCACCCGCGCCCAGATACGCCACCGGAGTCCTTTCCCGCTACGCGCGTCTCGTCACGAGCGCAGACAAGGGGGCCTACCTCTCATGATGACCACCGAGGAGAAGATCGCCCTGCGCCAGCGCGCCCTTGGGGGACGCCCGCTCGGCCCGGGTAGCAAGACCGAGCACGAGGGCAAGACCATGACGGGCGCGCAGGCGATTATCGCCTCGCTCGAGGCCGAGGGCGTGGACACGATCTTCGGCTACCCCGGGGGGCAGGCCATCAAGATCTACGACGCCCTGTACGACTCCACCAAGGTCCGCCACGTGCTCGCCCGCCACGAGCAGGGGGCCACGCACATGGCCGACGGCTACGCGCGAGCCACGGGCAGGGTCGGCGTCGTCCTGGTCACGAGCGGCCCCGGCGCCACCAACACCGTGACCGGCATCGCCACGGCCTACATGGACTCCGTCCCCCTCGTCGTCATTACGGGCCAGGTCACGCGCGGCGTCATCGGCACCGACGCGTTCCAGGAGTCCGACATCGTGGGCATCACGATGCCCGTGGTCAAGCACAGCTTCCTCCTGCAGTCCAACGCCGACCTCACGCGGACCTTCCGCGAGGCGTTCTACATCGCCTCGACGGGGCGTCCCGGTCCCGTCCTCATCGACGTCCCGAGCGACCTGTCGGGCTCCGAGATGGTCTTCCACTACCCCGACTCCGTGAGCCTGCCCAGCTACCGCCCCACCTACAAGGGCAACGCGAAGCAGGTCAAGCAGGCCGCTGCCCTCATCCAGGAGGCACAGCGTCCGCTTCTGTACGCGGGAGGCGGCATCGTGGCCAGCCATGCCTGCGCCGAGCTGACCGAGCTCGCCGAGCGCATGGGCATCCCCGTCGTGACCTCGCTCATGGGCAAGGGGGCCATGCGCTGCTCCAACCCGCTCAACCTGGGCCCCGTGGGCATGCACGGCTCCAAGTACGCCAACCGGGCCGTCACGGAGTGCGACCTGCTCATCGCCGTGGGCGCGCGCTTCTCCGACCGCGTGACCGGCAAGGTCTCCGAGTTCGCGCGCCGCGCCAAGATCATCCACGTCGACATCGACCCCGCCGAGATCGGCAAGATCGTCGACCCCGCGGTGCCCATCGTGGGCGACGCGCGCGTGGTTCTCGCCTCGCTCAACGAGCGCCTGGCCAAGGCCGACGCCCATCCCGTGGACGATGCGTGGACCAGGGAGGTCTTCGAGTGGCGCGAGCGCTGGCCGTTCTACACGGACGCCTTCGCGGACTATCCCGACAAGATCGCGCCCGAGGTCGTGCTCTCGGCCCTGTCTGACCGACTCGACCCCGAGGCCTCGATCGTCACCACCGAGGTCGGGCAGCACCAGATGTGGGCCCACCAGAACATCCACCGCGAGCACGCGCGCACGTTCATCTCGTCGGGCGGCCTGGGGACGATGGGCTTCGGGTTTCCCGCAGCCATCGGGGCCAAGGTCGGCTGCCCCGAGGCCGAGGTCGTCTGCGTCGCCGGCGACGGCTCGTTTCAGATGAACGTCCAGGAGATGGCCACCGCCGCCATCAACGACGCCGCCATCAAGGTCATGATCATCGACAACCGCGCCCTCGGCATGGTCCGCCAGTGGCAGAGCCTCTTCTACCACCAGCGCTACTCCTTCACCGAGCTCGCCGACACCCCCGACTTCGTGAAGCTCGCCGACGCCTACGGCTGGCAGGCCGCGCGCATCTCTCGGCCCGACCAGATCGGCCCGGCGCTCGACCAGATGCTCGCCTGCGAGGGACCATACCTGCTCGACGTCGTGATCCCCACCGACCAGACCGTCTACCCCATGGTCGCCCCCGGCGCCCCACTCGATGACATCATCGGAGCCCTGGACGTCACCTTGGGCGGCGTGCGCGTGAGCGAGAAGGGCTTTGGCACGACGGGGCACCCGGGCGCGCCCACGGAGCCTGCGAAGGGAGATGACGAGTGATGAAGCACCTGCTCTCGGTTCTCGTAGAGAACAAGTCCGGCGTCCTGTCGCGCGTCACGGGGCTCATCAGCCGCCGCGGCTTCAACATCTTGTCGCTCACCGTCGCCCCCACCGAGGACGAGACGCTCTCCCGCATGACGATCATCGTCGAGGCCGACGAGGTCGGCTTCGAGCAGATCACCAAGCAGCTCCACAAGCTCGTCAGCGTCTTCAAGATCTCTGACCTCACCGAGCAGGACGCCGTCGAGCGCGAGCTCGTGCTCTTCAAGGTGACCGCCACGCCCGAGCGGCGCCACGAGCTCATCGAGATCGCCAACGTGTTTCGCGCCAAGGTCGTCGACGTGGGAAAGAACACGCTCACCATCGAGGCCACCGGCACCCAGAGCAAGCTCGACGCCATGGAGGGCCTCTTCCGCGGCTACGGCATCCGCCAGCTCACGCGCACCGGCAAGATCGCGATGGCGCGCGGGGGCCACGACTCGTAGGTCCCAGCCCCATCACTCCCTCATGGGAACCACCCGCCTCGGCGGTTCGTTTCAGACTAGTACCTCGACAAAAAGGAGAAGAACATGGCCGTCACGATCTACTACGAGAAGGACTGCGACCCCTCGGTTATCCAGGGCAAGAAGGTCGCCATCATCGGCTACGGCTCGCAGGGCCACGCCCACGCCCTGAACCTCATGGACTCCGGCTGCGACGTCCGCGTGGGCCTGCGCCCGGGCTCCAAGTCCGCCCAGAAGGCCCAGGAGGCCGGCCTCAAGGTCTGCGACATGATGACGGCGGCCAAGGAGGCCAACGTCATCATGATGCTCGTGCCCGATGAGACCCAGCCCGCCGTCTACGAGGAGTTCGTCGCCCCCAACCTGGAGGCCGGCGACACCCTCGCGTTCGCGCACGGCTTCAACATCCACTACGGCTACATCAAGGCCCCCGAGGACGTCAACGTCATCATGTGCGCCCCCAAGGGCCCGGGCCACATCGTGAGGCGCCAGTACACCGAGGGCTCCGGCGTGCCTGACCTCGCCTGCGTCGCACAGGACGCGACCGGCGACGCCTGGGGCATCGCCCTGTCCTACTGCTGGGGCATCGGCGGCGCCCGCTCCGGCGTCATCAAGTCCACATTCAAGGACGAGACCGAGGAGGACCTCTTCGGCGAGCAGGCCGTGCTCTGCGGCGGCCTCGTCGAGCTGGTCAAGGCCGGCTTCGAGACCCTGACCGAGGCGGGCTACCCCGAGGAGCTGGCCTACTTCGAGGTCTATCACGAGATGAAGATGATCGTCGACCTCATGTACGAGAGCGGCATCCACTTCATGAACTACTCGATCTCCAACACGGCCGAGTACGGCGAGTACTACGCCGGTCCCAAGGTCATCAACGACCAGAGCCGCGCTGCCATGAAGGAGATCTTGGGCCGCATCCAGGACGGCTCCTTCGCCGCCGAGTTCGTCGCGGACTGCAACAACGACCACAAGTGGCTCCTCGAGAAGCGCGAGGAAATCAACACCCACCCGATCGAGAAGACCGGCGAGAAGATTCGCTCCATGTTCAGCTGGATCAAGAAGGACTAGGGCTTCTCGACAGGCTCGTCTTTTGCTTGGGGCCCGACCGCAGCTGCGATCGGGCCCCTTTTCCCGGCTGCCGCCCCCTCCAGTATTGGGGCTCTCTTTTGATGCTCCTCTCGCTGAGAAGAGCTCCCAACTGGGAAAACGTGAGCCCTTAGAAGAAAAGGCGTCGCTCTCGGCGGCCCTTGCATAAAAAGCGCCCCAATCCTGACCGGAAGGAGCGGGGGTTGCATGCCGGAAGGGATAGGGGTCATATGCCCAAGAGCACGCGTCACGCAGCCTCGAGCCATGAAAAAGGGGCGGAGCCCCTTTGCTCCGCCCCATGTCTGTGTGGTATTACTTCGGAATCGCCTCTGTTCTCTTTCTCGATGGGAAAGGAGCTCTGTCTTAAACTTTGGGCCCGTTCGGCGCTTCCTTCAAGGGTCCCATCCGATGCAGTATCGGAAAATGTTGGCGAGTGCGCTCGCCCGAATGTTAGAAGACCTCGGTCGCGCTCCCAACGGGCCCAAAAGCTGCTATCTCTTCGCTGTTCACTGGACTCGCCTCCTTGGTCGGTCGCTTCTTGGGTAGCGACGCGTTTGCTTACTCTCTTTGTTCCCCCCTGGGTTCCCTTTAGACGCGAGACGTCCCGTCCCCCACAAGCGGTCGCTTTTCTCCTGCGAGCGGCAAGGGTGACACGCACAGCCGGCCCACAGAGAAGCGCCCCGGGCCGCAGGGGCTCGAGGCGCTCAAAACGCAGGAGAGCGCAGGTTACTCGGCGTCGGCGAGGGCCTTCTTGGCGACGTCGGCGATCTCGGAGAAGGTCTGCTCGTCGGAGTAGGCGATCTCGGCGAGGACCTTGCGATCGAGCTCGACGCCGGCGAGCTTGAGCCCGTGCATGAGCCTGCTGTAGGAGAGCTCGTTCATGCGGGCCGCGGCGTTGATGCGCTGGATCCACAGGGAGCGGAAGTCGCGCTTCTTGTTGCGGCGGTCGCGGTAGGCGTACTGCCCGGAGTGCTGGGACTGCTCCTTCATGCCGCGGAAGGTGCGGGAATGAACTCCGTAATAACCCTTGGTGCGCTCTACGAGCGTCTGACGCTTCTTACGGCCGGCAACGGCGCGCTTGACTCGTGCCATATCTGATCAACTCCTCGTTGAAAAAAATTCTGGGGCGCCTTGTCTAGTTGGAGCCCATGCGCTGAGAGACGTTCTTGGTGTCGGCCGCCGTGAGGGTGGTCTCCTGACGAAACCCGCGGATGCGCTTGGGCGACTTCTTGGACAGGATGTGGCTTTTGAACGCCTTGGCGCGCATGATCTTGCCAGTGCCGGTGCGACGGAAGCGCTTCGCCGTACCCTTGTGCGTCTTCATCTTGGGCATACCTAGTTCTCCTTCTCCATCGTTAGATCCTCGTCCGCGTCGGCGTCCGCCTTCTCGTCGAAGGCGCCCTTGATCGGGACGATGAGCATGTGCATGTTGCGGCCCTCCATGAGCGGCTGCTGCTCGACCGTGGCACAGTCCTTCAGATCCTCGGCGAGCCGGTCCAACACGATGCGCCCCTGCTCCGGGTGGGCCATCTCGCGGCCGCGGAACATGATCGTGATCTTGACGCGGGCACCCTTCTTGAGGAAGCGCAGGACGTGACCCTTCTTGGTCTCGTAGTCCCCCACGTCGATCTTGGGACGAAACTTCATCTCCTTGATCTCGACCTTGACCTGGTTCTTGCGAGCGGCCTTGGCCTTGCGATCCTGCTCGTACTTGAACTTCTTGTAGTCGAGCACCTTGCAGACCGGCGGGTCCGCGTTAGGGGCGATCTCGACAAGATCAAGCCCCTGGTCGTGGGCAATGCGCAGCGCGTCCCGCACTCCGAACAGGCCCATCTGCGACCCGTCGACGCCAATGAGGCGACACGTGCGAGAGGTGATCTCCTCGTTGATACGAGGACCGTCGTTTCTGGCTATCTTCTACACCTTCCTCTCATCGCGGCTCACGCCGCATAAAAAAGCCCCCGGCACCAAGCGGCATCCGGGAGACATACGCACCTGAGGGCGCGAGAAATATCTTGTCTGACCAGACAGCTGCCTGAGGCGCCGTGTAGGTGGGGACCTCTGCGGTCCCGCTTCGTAAGAGCACATTTGTGTATGGTAGCACAAGAGTCGGCCTGGGACAACCACCGTGCGTTGCCTAGGCCGACTCGGAAAAGCTGCGGACTTTCTACATGGGAAGTGCGGTCAGCGCGACGTAGGTGCGCGTCTGGTACTCGCGGTCGAGGTCGAACAGGCCCTTGGGGTCGCTTCCGAAGAGCTTCATGTTGGTGATGTTGTCGCGGGCGTTGGTCTCCTCCTCGCCCTGCTCCTTGACGTACCAGTCGAGCATCTGCATCGTGCGGATGTCCTTCTCGCCCTGGGCGACCTCGTAGCAGTGGTGGATGCTGGCCGTGATGTATTCCTCGTGCTCGAGGCCGGCCTCGAGCGGGGCGAGGTCGTTGTCAAAGGTCAGGTCCGGCTCGGCGATGGCGGCCATCTTGGGGGTGAAGTCGTTGTCGAGCAGGTAGCGACGGAGCGCCAGCGCATGGTCGCGCTCCTCCTGCACCTGGATCATGTACCAGTTGGCGAAGCCCTTGAGGCCGCGGTCCTCGTAGTAGTCGGCAAAGGTGAGGTAGAGATAGGCGGAGTAGAGCTCCTTGTTGATCTGCTCGTTGAGGACGGAGGTTACCTTGTCGGAGAGTGCCATGAGCGTGTTCCCTTCTTCGAACGTCGGACGGCCCCTGCCGCCCCACTGCGTCATGCGCTTCTTATTCTACCCAGCGCACTTGTTGCGTGGCACGACACCTGAAAACGGCCGGGCAAAACCCGGCCGCAGCTCGATCATGGTGCCCGAGGTGAGACTCGAACTCACACGAGGTTTCCCCCAACGGTTTTTGAGACCGTCACGTCTGCCATTCCGTCACTCGGGCTAGCTCCCGCAACGCGCGTAGCGAGCGAGAAGAACTATAGCAGATGTGCGCGCCCGCCCGACGCGCGGCTAGCGCAGGTAGGGATTGTTCGCCAGCTCGTCGGCCATGGTCGTGGAGGGGCCGTGACCGCACAGAAGCGCCGTGGTGGGGTCGATCTTTGCGGCCATGCGCGCGAGCGAGCGCATGATGGCCCGCTCGTCTCCCCCGGTGAGGTCGGTGCGCCCGTGGCTCGAGGGAAACAGGGTGTCCCCGACGAAGGCTATGCCCTTGGCCGAGCCCTCGCCCACGAGCACGATTCCGCCCGGGGTGTGCCCGGGCGTCTCCATGACCGTGAAGGAGGCCGTCCCTACCGTAACGACATCGCCCTCGGCGAGCGTGCGGTCCGGCGCGGGGGCGTTCTCGTCGTAGACGTAGCCTGTCTCGGCCCGCTCGCCGGCGTGGCGGGCGCGCTCGGCGTCGGCCGCCGAGATGAGGTAGGGGGCTCCCGTCGCGCGTTTGAGGGCCGCGACGCCGCCCACGTGGTCCCCGTGGCCGTGCGTGGCCACGATGAGCTCCACGGACACGTCGGAGAGCCTCTCGGCCAGCTGGGCGCCGGAGCCGCCGGGGTCCACGACCATGCAGGAGCCCTCGGAGAGGTAGGCGTAGCAGTTGGTGGCCAGAAGGGTCACCTCGAAGCGGCGCAGCTCGTCGGAGCCGAGTGCGACCTCCTTCTCGCTGATGATGTCCATGCTAGATCCTCCTTTTCATCTGGTTTGCGCCCTCACCGGGCATGATGCGGCGCGCGTCGAAGACCGAGGGCACCCGGCTCACGGTGGCGAGCAGGGCGTCCAGAAGGCTCGCGTCGGAGATCGCTACCAAGAAGCGCAGGCGCGCGACGCCCTGGACGCTCGTCTGGGTCGCGGCCGACAAGATGTTGCCGCCCGCGTCGCCGATGGCGATCGTGATGTCCTTGAGCAGGCCCATGCGGTCCGTGGCCTCGACGACGATCTCCACGCGAAACTCCGTGGCGCCCGAGGTGTCCCACGCCACCTCGATCATCCGCTCGGGGTGCTCCATGAGCGAGCGCACGTTGGGGCAGTTCGCGCGGTGCACCGAGACGCCACGGCCACGGGTGATGAAGCCCACGATCTCGTCGCCGGCCACGGGGTTGCAGCAGTGCGCCAGGTGGACGAGAAGGTCGGGGTCACCCTTGACCACCACGCCGCAGTTGCTCCTGCGCTTCTTGCCGCGCGCCGTGCGCGTGATCGCGTAGGACTGCATGATCGGCTTGCCGGAGCTCATCGCCTCGTCGTGGGCGGCCTGGCGCTCGGCCTCGGCGGCGGCGGCGGCGAGCTGCTCGGAGGAGCCCTCCTCGAGGATTTCCTCGACCTTGTTGGCCACGTGCTTGACCGAGACCTTGCCCGTGTGCAGGGCGGCGAACAGGTCGTCGGTCGCGTGGTAGTCGAGTGCCCCCACGACGCGCGCGAGCGCCTTGATCGTGCGCTTGGTGGAGATGCCGTAGCCGCGCCGGCGCAGCTCGTGGGCGAGCTCGGTGCGACCCTGCTCGGCGTCGTCGGTCTTGGTCTGCGTCGAGAAGTACTTGCGAATCTTGGCTCGCGTCGAGGGCATGACCACCAGGCTCATCCAGTCGCGCGAGGGCTTAGCGTTCTTGTTGGTGAGGATCTCGACGCGGTCTCCCATGTTGAGCCGGTACGACAGCGGCACCACCGAGCCGTTGACCTTGGCACCCACGCAGTGGTTGCCCACCTCGGTGTGCACGGCGTAGGCGAAGTCGAGCGGCGTGGAGTCGCGCCTCAGGCTCATCACCTCTCCCCTGGGGGTGAAGACGAAGATCTCGTGCTCGAAGAGGTCCACGCGCAGGCTGTCGAGAAACTCGTGAGGGTCGTCGATGTCGTCCTCGGTCGCCCAGTCGAGGCTCCTCCTGATCCAGGTGATGGTGGAGTCGATCGCGCGGTCGTCGGCGCTCATCTTGCCCCGCGAGTTGCCGGCCTTCTTGTAGAGCCAGTGCGCGGCGATGCCGTACTCGGACGCCTCGTGCATCTCGGAGGTGCGGATCTGGATCTCTATGGGCCGGCCGTCGGGTCCCACGACCGTGGTGTGCAGGGACTGATAGAGGTTGGCCTTGGGCGTGGCGATATAGTCCTTGAAGCGGCCCGGCATGGGGTGCCACAGCGAGTGGACGGCCCCCAGGACCGAGTAGCAGTCCCCCACCGACTGCGTGATGACGCGCAGGGCGATGAGGTCGTAGATGTCGGAGAACTCGCGTCCCTTGCGGGTCATCTTCTGGTAGATGCTCCACAGGTGCTTGGGGCGGCCCGTGATCTGGTAGTCCGTGAGTCCCACGCTCTTGAGCTCGTCGTCCAGGGTCTTTATCGCGCGGTCGATGTCGTCCTCGCGTTGGGCGCGCGAGTCCTGGACCATGCGGGCAACGCGCTGGTACTCCTTGGGCTCGAGCCAGAAGAAGGCCAGGTCCTCGAGCTCCCACTTGACCGAGGAGATGCCCAGGCGGTCGGCCAGGGGCGCGTAGACGTCCATGGTCTCGCGCGCCTTGAACAGGCGCCGGTCGGGCGGGAGCGCCGCCAGGGTGCGCATGTTGTGAAGACGGTCAGCAAGCTTGATGATGACGACCCGGATGTCCTGGCTCATGGCGAGAAACATCTTGCGCAGGTTCCAGGCCTGCTTCTCGTCCATCGAGGTGACCTCGATCGAGGTGAGCTTGGTCACGCCGTCCACCAGCTCGCAGACCGTCTGGCCGAACAGCCCCGCGATCTGGTCGAGGGTGGCGGGAGTGTCCTCGACGGTGTCGTGCAGGAGCGCGGCGCAGATCGTGTCCTCATCCATGCGCAGGTCATGTGCCAGGATGAGTGCCACCTCGACGGGGTGGTTGATGTAGGGTTCGCCGGAGCGGCGACGCTGGTCGCGGTGATAGTCCGCCGCGAAGCGATAGGCGCGCTCGACCTTCTCGCAGCCCTCCTCGTCGAGGTAGGCGGCACAGGCGGCCTCGAGCAGGCGGAAGTTGGCGGCATCGGGGGGCGCCTTCTTGGAGGTGACGGGGCCCTGCTGCAACGGGGAAGCCCCACGCTCGGGGACCTTCTCGTTTCTGGCGTCGGTGTCCATGGGCTCCTCCTCTTCTAGACGATGGTACCGAAGTCGGGCATGATGGGCCGGTTGACGCGGGCGATGAGCTCGTCGGCCGGGGCTGTGAGCGCCCACTCGCTGAAGCGCGCGAAGGCGTCGAGCGCGTGCTCCCCCTCGACGTAGCGCGCCGAGCGCGCGAGCTCCACGTGGGCCGGAGGCGACGCCACGAGGACGCGGCGGGAGTCCCCCCAGCCCGCGATCGAGCAGAGCCCGAGCTCGGAGAAGATCGACACGCCGCTGGCCACCTCGCGCGCGGCGAGCGGCGAGGACAGGTCGAGGTCGCGCGCGGCCTGGGCGATGCCCTCGTCGTCGAGAGCGATCTCGAAGCCGCCGGCCCCGAGAAAGGACAGGGCGCGCCACAGGGACACGAGGGCCGCGCGGTCGGGCGACGACGAGGAGAGGATGCGCTCGTTCATGCGCACGTCACGGGAGCCAAAGAGCGCGTGCACCGTGGCCGGCTCGCCGTCGCGGCCGGCCCGTCCGCTCATCTGGTTGAACTCCACCTGGCCGAAGGGCAGGCTGTAGAGGGCGACGTGGCGGATGTCGGGGAGGTTGACCCCCTCGCCGAAGGCGCTCGTGGAGACGATGCAGGTGAGCTCGTCTGCGCGAAAGGCCCGCTCCACGCGGTCGCGCGCCGAGCGAGAAAGACCGGCGTGGTAGAAGGCCGTGCGCCCGGCGAGCTCCGGCAGGCGATGGCGCAGCATCCGCGCAAGCGAGACCGCCTGGTCGCGCGAGCTCACGTACACGACGCTCTTCTCGCCGCGCGCCACGATGCTCGCCAGGGCGGTCTCGCGGTCGCGCAGGTCGCGGCAGTCGTCGAGGACAAGGTTGGCACGGACGGCGGGGTCGCACAGGACGTCGTCGGGCTCGATGGCGAGCAGCCGGCAGATCTCGCGGGACGCCTCAGGGCTGGCCGTGGCCGTGGCCGCGAGGCAGACGGGCTCGCCGAGCTGGGCGCGCACGTCCGGCAGGTCGAGGTAGGCGGAACGCTCCCCCGCCGACGCGCGCCCGGCGTGATGGGCCTCGTCCACGACGAGAAACCCCACCCGCCGGCAGGCCGCGAAGCTCTCCCGATGCAGGGAGAGAAACTCGGGCGTGGTAAGGACGACGTCAGCCGCGCCTGCGCCGAGCGCAGAGAAGACGCGGGCGCGCTCGGAGGGCGAGCTCTCGCCGGTCAGAACCTCGACCGAGACGCCCAGCGAGGCGAGCTCGGAGGTCAGGTGGAAGGCCTGGTCGGCAACGAGGGCGCGCAGGGGGTAGACGAAGACGCTCGCGCGGGCGCGGCAGATGGCCTCGCGGGCGGCGTGGAGGTGGAACACGAGCGACTTGCCGCGCCCCGTGGCCATGACGGCCAGACACGACCGACCGACCGCGAGCCGCTCGAGGGCCGCGGCCTGGGTCGGCAGAAGGGGGCTCTCCCCGATCATCCGGCGGCGCAGCGCGTCGCCCACGCCGTCGGCGCCCAGAGACGCGAGGCGCGCGCGCTCAGATGCGGCGGGCGCGGGAGCCTGCTCGACAGCGGGCGCGGCGTCTGCGAGGGCGTCGAGCTCGTCGGCGATCGTGCGAACGTCCGGGCCCTCGTGGGTGCGGTAGATGATGTCCTTGACCATGAGCTTGGGCTTGGTGCGCCCCTGCCAGGTCTCGTTGACGGCCTCGAAGACGAGGTCGACGACGCCCTCCCAGGACAGGGCCCGAGCGGGGTCGGGGGCGCGAAACATGATCGCCGACACCGAGCCCACGCCGTCGGACGCCACGAAGCGCAGGTGCGCGCCATCCGTCCCCACGCGCGCCCGGTTCTTCATCGTCACGCCGCGGGCCGCGAGCAGGGGCTTCTTGTTGCCCTGGCCGAAGGGCTGCAGGACCTCAAGTCCGTCCAGGGCCTCGACCGTGAGCTCCGAGAGCCGCACGAGGGCCGTGACCTCGCCGACGTCGACGAACTGCTCTGCGGGCAGCTCGTCGAGGGCCTCCCCGAGCCGCGCGCGGAACTCGTCGAGGCGCGCGGCCTCGCAGGTCACTCCCACCGCTCCCGCGTGCCCGCCAAAGCGCACGAGCACGTCGGAGCACTGCTCGACGGCGTGGAAGAGGTCGACCGCGCCCACCGAGCGCCCCGAGCCGCGGGCGATGCCGTCCGTGATGGTGAAGACGATCACGGGGACGTGGTAACGGTTCACGAGGCGCGAGGCCACGATCCCCTTGACGCCCTCGTGCCAGCCCTCGCCGCCCACGACGACCACCCGGCCACCGCGATAGGTCCGCTCGGTCTCGCCGAGCGCGGCCTCGGTGAGCGCGGCCTCGGTCTGGCGGCGCGCGGCGTTGGTGGCGTCGAGAGCCCCGGCCAACCTCGTGGCCTCGGCTGCGTCGTCGGTGAGCAGGAGGTCGAAGGCCACCTCGGTCGTGCCCATACGCCCCGCGGCGTTGAGGCGCGGGATGAGCGAGAACGGCAGCTCGTCGGCCGTCACCTGGGAGAGGTCGAGGCTGCTCGCGGCGGCGAGCGCGACGAGGCCGGGACGGGTGGAGGTGCGCATGCGGGCGACCCCCTCGGCCACGAGCGCGCGGTTCTCGCCCTGGAGCAGCATCATGTCGGAGAGGGTCCCGAGCGTGGCCACGTCCACGTAGTCGTGCCAGAGGTCGCCCTGGTCGCGGCGGCGGCCCAGCTCGCAGACGAGCTTCAGGGCCACGCCGGCGCCCGCGAGCTCGCGCGAGGGGCAGTCCTCGTCGAGCTTGGGGTCAGCCACGGCGACGCCGACGGGCACGAGGTCGGCCGGCTCGTGGTGGTCGGTCACCACCACGTCGACGCCCTGGCCCCGGAGCCACGCAACCTCGTGGGCGGCCGCGATGCCGTTGTCCACGGTCACGACCAGGTCGGGGCCCGAGGCCGCAAGCACGCGCTCGAGCGCCTTCTGGGACAGGCCGTAGCCCTCCGTAAAGCGGTCAGGGATGAAGGGGTGCACCTGCGCGCCCATCCGGCGCAGGGCGAGCGTGAGCAGGCAGGTGGCGCTCATGCCGTCGACGTCGAAGTCACCAAAGACGGCGATCGTCTCGTGGCGCGCGAGGGCGAGCTCGAGGCGCTCGACCGCCTCGCCCATGCCGGGGATGCACAGGGGGTCGGCCCAGTCGCGCGCGAGCGAGGGCGTGAGAAACGCGCGCGCCTCGTCTGCGTCCGCGAGGCCGCGCGCGACCAGCACGCGAGCCGCGAGGCGCGACACGCCGAGCTCCGCTGCCAGGCGGCGCTCGGCGGCCTCGTCCGCGGCGAGCACCGACCACCGACGGCTGTCGGCGAGCCCCGCCATGCTAGCGCACCTCCCGCTCGACAGGTTCCAGCCGCCAGGCTCCGGGGTTGTCCCTCATGGAGCCCCTGGCCGCCAGGCGCAGAAGCGAGACGAGGACCAGCGGCAGGCTCAATGCCCCCGCCGCGAGGGCGACGAGCCACACATAGGAGGCACAGATGGCCTCCGTGCTCGCGGCTCCCACGAGGCGTGCGACCACGAAGGCCAGCACGAGAAGGCCGGCGGCGACCAGAAGCTCGCGGTAGAGGGGCCGCAGGGGCGCGCCTGCGGCGTCAACGGCCGTGGACCCGCCGCGCACGCGGCCGCGGAAGCGCACGACCACGCCCACGTAGACGGCGAGAAGGACGACCAGGGACAGCGCGGCGGTGCCGTAGCCGTAGACGCTGGGGACGAAGGCACCCGAGCGAGAGAGCGCGGCGAGGCCACCGAGCTCCAGCAGGGCGCTCGCGACCAGGGCGAGGAGGGAGAGAAGCCCCAGGGGACCGAGGGTCGCGAAGAGGGCGACAACCGCGACGAGAAGCGCCACGCCGCAGGCGAGGGCCCCCGTGCGAAGCGCGCCGGCGCCGACGCTCGCCGCGACCGCGGACGTGCCCTGCACGGAGAGGGTCACGGGCAAAGAGCCGGTGCCGAGCGCGATCGCGAGAGCCTGGGCGTCCGCGGCGTCGGTGCCGACCGGCACCGTGACCTGGCCTCCGGTGATCTGCGCGTTGACGGAGGGGGCGGAGACCACGGTGCCGTCGACGAGCAGCACGATCTTGCCTCCCACGGAGGCGAGCTGCCCGGTCGCCTCCTCGAAGCGCGCGGCGGCGTCGGAGGAGAAGGACAGGGTGAGCGCGTAGGAGTCCGTCGTCGAGGAGAGGCTCGCCATCTGGGCCGAGCTGACCTCGGATCCGTCGACGAGCGCCGAGTAGGAGCCCGCGTCGAGCGAGAGGCCCGTGGAGCCCGCCTGGATCTTGGCGACGACCTCGGGGTCGGAGATGGCGTCGAGACGCACGAGCTCCACGTGGCCCGTGCGCGTAGCGGACGAGACGGCCGACGTCGCGTCCTGGCCCGCCGGGACCACGACCTCGAGCGTGCCGTCCTCGTCCGCGCTCACGCGCGCGCCCGTGACCCCGAGCTTCTCGAGGCGCCTCGCCACGAGGGTGGCCGCGGCGCCTGCCGAGGAGGGGTCGTCCGCGATGAAGGTGCTCGCGGTTCCCCCGGCGAAGTCGATGCCCCAGCCCAGACGCTCGGCGGGGGGCCAGGCGAGGGCGAGCCCGACCACGACGAGCACGAGCGCGGACGCGAGGGCGGCCAGGCACCGCCTCCTCTGCTTGGAGGACCTCCGCCACGGCTGACGAGACGCGGGGGCCTTCTTGGCGGCCTCACGCGCGTTCGCGGCGCCGCGGTCAAATCTCTTGTCTGCCATGACTCAGGCCTCTTCGCTCACAGTGGGGCGTCGGGCGCCCGATGGTCAATTCGACTAATTGTACGCCAATGCGAACCGAGGGCAAAAAGGCCGATGGGCGCGCCTGCGCGCTACCAGTCGCGCGAGGCGGGGCTCTGGTCCCAGGCGGCCACGAAGTCGGCATAGGTGCCATCGATGATGACCTGCCGCGCGCGCCGCATGAGGTCGAGCACGTAGCAGACGTTGTGCTGCGACAGCAGGATGGACCCGAGCATCTCCCTCTGGCGCACGAGATGGTGGACGTAGGCGCGCGTGAAGCCGCCCGCGCAGGCCGGGCAGTGGCACGCCGGGTCGATGGGCGCGTCGTCCGTGGCGAAGCGCGCGTTCTTGAGGTTCAGCCGGCCCTCGCTCGAGAAGGCCGTCCCCATGCGGGCGGTGCGCGTGGGCAGCACGCAGTCGAACATGTCCACCCCGCAGCCGACGGCGTGGACCAGGGTCGAGGGCGTGCCCACGCCCATGAGGTAGCGGGGCTTGCCCATGGGCATGTGCTCAGAGACGAGGGGGGCCAGGCTCTCGAACATGGTCGTCTGGTCCTCGCCGACCGAGTAGCCCCCGATCCCGTAGCCGGGGAAGTCTCCGGAGTCCTGGAGGTGACGCAGGCTGCGCACGCGCAGGTCGAGGTCCATGCCACCCTGGACGATACCAAAGAGGGCCTGGTCGGGCCTGGTGTGCGCGGCAAAGCAGCGGTCGGCCCACATGCTCGAGAGCTCCACGGAGCGCTCGACCTTATCGCGTGGGGCGGGCCAGCCCACGCACTGGTCGAGCTGCATCACGATGTCGGCCCCGAGCTGCTGGGCGATGCGCATGTTCTCCTCGGGGGTCCAGCTGACCCAGGAGCCGTCGTAGTCCACGGCGCGAAAGCGCACGCCCTCGTCCGAGAGCCTGAAGAACTCCTCATGCGAGAAGGCCTGGAAGCCGCCCGAGTCGGTGAGGATGGGGCCCTGCCAGCGCATGAAGTCGTGCAGACCGCCGCGCGCGGCCACGAGGTCCGCGCCGGGGCGCATGGAGAGGTGGTAGGTATTGGAGAGCAGGATCTTGGTGCCCATCTGCTCAAGCGTGGACGGCAGGAGCCCCTTGACCGTGGCCTTGGTCCCCACGGGCATGAAGATGGGCGTGGGGATGTCCCCGTGCGGGGTGTGGAAGACGCCGGCGCGCGCGTGCGTGGCGGGGTCTGTGGCCACGACGTCATAGGTGAACCAGCGCCCCTCGTCGGCCACCTCGCCGCGCCCCCAGCCGTCCGACGCGGCCCTTCGCTCCTCGTGTCCCTCGCGCATGTGCTTCCCCTTCGTCTCGGCCGAGCCTTGCCGCGCGGCCGGCGTCCATTATCGCGATCGCGCCGGGGACGGGCAAGCGACGACGGCCCGGCACCCCTGGGGGTGCCGGGCCATCTCTCACACCTAAGAAGGGGGCGCGCTGCTTACTCGCCGAAGCCGCTCTCGATGAGGGCGACGAGGGCGTCGAGGGCGTCCTGCTCGTCGGTGCCGTCGCAGGCGACCTCGACCTTGGTGCCCGTGCCCAGGCCGGCGGCCAGGATCATCATGATCGACTTGGCATTTACGGGCGCGGAGTCCTTGTCGACGTTCTTGATGGTGACGTTGCACTGGTACTTCTTGGCCTCGGTCACGAAGACGGACGCGGGGCGCGCGTGAAGGCCAGTGGCGTTGATGATGCTTGTCTGCTTAGAAACCATGCTGTGGACTCCCTTTTCCAGAATTCCCTGTCAGGCGGGGACAGTCTGTTGCCCCGAAAGCGCTGTGCCTATCCTATCAAACATGGGGCCTTTGGGCAGGCACGTTCTTGAGGAGACTGCAAAGTCTTGGGATACGCGCAATCCGGAGGCGGGGACGCGCGTCTCTTGCGGCACAATGAGAACTCATGGGGACGTCGCCTGATGGCGGGAGCCCCGCAGAAAAGATGAGGTGGGGAGGCCCCTATGGCAGACGATCGTGACAAGCACGAGGAGCCTGTGGCAGACGAAGGCCCGGTGGCGAAAACGGACGAGACGCGCGGTAGGACGGCTCTCTCGGCCGCGCGCGGAGCGGCGGGGGCGGCGGCCTTGACCCTGCACGGGGGACTCTCCGCCGTGCGTGACGTCCACGCAGCCTCGCGCGAGCATGCGGGAGCCCGCTCGAAGCTCCGCGAACTCGAGGACGCGCTCGCCGACGACGAGAGGGTCCTCGAGCGGCGCGACGACATCGAGCGCGACTACGAGGGAATCGTCACCGAGCAGAGCGCCATCGTCGAAGAGGCGTCAAAGGAGGTCTCCTCCCAGAGGAGGCAGGTGGAGTCCCTGGAGGCGCAGGTCGAGCAACTCACAGGCGAGCTCGAGCGTCTGCGCTCGGACCACGAGCAGGAGCTGCGGCCCCACAAGCGCGACGTCGACGACGCGCGTTCCCGCATGGACGACGCGAATGGCGTGGTGGCCGAGGCCAGGCGCGCGGTACGCGGCGCCCAGGGCCAGGTCAAGATCGCGACCGACCATCGCGAACAGGGCATATCTGCCGCCAACCGCGCCCTGGACTCCTCCCAGGCACGCCTGCGCAAGGCTCAGGACGAGCTGGACCGGGCCCAGGAGAAGCACGCCGAGGCGCGCGCGATCTCCAAGCTTCACGACGAGGTCGTGGGAGAGCTCGCCCGCGTCGAGTCCGCCCGCGCCGAGGTGGGGACGGTCTCGAGCGACGCGCAGGCGAAGGTGGACGCCGCGGGCGCGCACCTCTGGACCCAGAACCGCTCGCTCGAGGAGGCCAAGAGCGAGCAGGAGGCGGCCAAGGAAGGCTACGAGACCCTCAAGAGCGCCTACGACGAGCTGCTCGCCCAGGCACAATCCGCCGAGAAGGACCTCGAGGGGCGAGTCTCGTCCCTGCAGGCTCAGGCCAACGACGCCAAGGCCGCCCACGACGAGGCCGCCGAGAAGCACGACCAGGCCCAGGCCCTGCTCGACGAGGCGACCTCGGTCCACGCGACCCCCGAGGAGACGGCGCGGCTGCGTGCGAGCGTGGCCGAGGGCCGCGCGGCCGTGGCCGCCCAGGAGAAGGTCGTCGGCGCGCTCGCCGATGACGAGCGCGCGCTGAGGTCGACGACCCGCGCGCAGCGGCTCATCCTCATCGCAGTCGCGGCGTCCGCGGTCGCGCTCGTGGCGCTTCTCGTCTGGTGGCTCTAGGCGGGCGGGACGGACGGGGCGCTCGCCGTGTTCTTCTTGACAAAAGAGCCGCAAGCGCCCCGCGGGGTTGCCGACGCGCTCGCACGGCAGGGCACATGCGGCACCTTTGAGCTCCGAGGCGCGCGAAGTGCCCCGCTCGGCCTCCGGGCTCCCACCGCTGCGGGGCATCTACGGCGTCTGTCGGCACCTTAGTGCTGCAAGTGCCCCGCGGGGTTGCCTGCGCCGGCACCCAGCGGGGCAGATGCGGCGTTTGTCGGCGTCCAAACACCACAAGCGCCCCGCGCAGCGAGAGGCCCTACACGATGAGCATGGCGTCGCCGAAGCTGAGGAAGCGATAGCGCTCGTCGATGGCCTCCTGGTAGGCGGCCATGATCTGCTCGCGCGTGGCCAGGGCCGAGACGAGCATCATGAGCGTGGAGCGCGGCACGTGGAAGTTGGTGATGAGCGCGTCGACCACGTGGTAGGTGGAGCCGGGCATGAGGTAGAGGTCGGTCGTGGCGTCCCTGCGCGCGACGAGGTCTCCCTCCCCCGCCCCCGGCGCGCGCTCGAAGCGGCGCGCCACCACGGGCGGATCCGACGGCGCAGCTCCGGCCTCCCAGGCGCTCTCGAGCGAGCGGACCGAGGTCGTGCCCACCGCGACCACGCGGTGCCCTGCCGCCTTGGTGGCGTGCACCGCGTCGATGACCTCCTGGCTCACGTGGTAGCGCTCGGTGTGCATCACGTGCTGGGTGGGGTCGTCCTCGCTCACCAGGCGGAAGGTGTCGATGCCCACCTCGAGCTCCACCGTGGCCCAGCCGCAGCCCTTCTCGCGAATCCGCTCGATGAGCTCGGGCGTGAAGTGCAGACCCGCCGTGGGCGCCGCGGCTGAGTGCTCCTCGCGCATGGCGTAGACGGTCTGGTACTTTTCGGGGTCGCCCTCGTACTGGGTGATGTAGGGGGGCAGCGGCACGTGGCCGGCGGCGTGTATGGCCTCGTCGAGCGTGCGCGGGCGGCCGGCGTCGCCCATCCCCTGCGGGCAGAGGCGCACGAGGCGGCCGCCGCGGTTGTCGTCCAGAAAGTCGAGGACCTCGCCGGTGAGCACGACCGGGGAGGAGTCCGGGGCGTGCAGGCCGCCGGCGCGGTACTCGATCACGGCACCGGGCTTGAGGCGCTTGCCGGGGTTGACCAGGCACTCCCAGGTGCCGCCGAGCGTGTCCAGGTCCTCGCGGCGCTTGAGCAGGAGCGTCTCGGACACCCCGCCCGTCTCGCGCTTCTTGCCCACGAGGCGCGCGGGCATGACCCGCGTCTTGTTGGCCACGAGCAGGTCACCCGGCTCGAGGTAGTCGATGACGTCCGTGAAATGACGGTGCGTCACCGAGCCGTCCGCGCGGTCGAGCACGAGCAGGCGGCACGAGTCGCGTGGCTCGGCCGGGGCCTGGGCGATGAGCTCGTCGGGAAGCGGGTAGTCGAAGTCATCGGTGCGCATGGTTTCCTCTCGTCGAAAGTTTCCGCCGAGAAGGATAGCGCTCGGGAAGCGACGGCGCACGGGACGGGGAGAGGCACGGGCGCAACGGGGACGTCTGCTCTCCTTGCAGATGCTCGCAGGTGCCGCTCACGAATACGGGGCTGGGGCACGTCAAGGCCCCTCGCGGGGTGCCCCGAGCCCCGTATTCGTGAGCGGCCCGACCGCCGCGCGCGACCCCTACGCCTCGGCGCGGGCTGCGGCCTTGGAGCGCTTGCGCTCGTCGCGGGCCTCGTGGCGCTCGAGGGCGGCCTCGGCGGCCGAGAAGCGGCAGCCGCAGTAGCATTGCCGATACATCCCCAGCTCGCGCGCCCTCTGGGTGGCACAGGGGTAGTAGGACCTAAAGTCGCGCCACACGGCCGTGAGGTCGTGCGCAACGGCCAGGCGCGCCAGGATCTCTCCGCAGTCGTCGAAGAGCTGGTAGGGCGAGACGACCAGCGTCGTGGAAACGTGGGTGAAGCCGCGCTCGACCGCCACGCGGCACAGCTCGGCGAGCCGCAGCGCGTAGCACGCCCGGCAGCGCCGGCGTCGGTCGAAGCCGGCCGGACCCGCCACGCGCTCCCACGCCGCGCGATCGTCTCCCGCCATGATCACGTCCACCTGGGCCGCTTCCCTGGCCCACGTCGTGAGCGTGGAGAGTCGCCGGTCGTGCTCGGACAGGGGCTGGATGTTGGGGTTTGTCCACAGGATCGTGGGCTCGAAGCCCTCCTCGCGCAGCAGGCGCACCGGCTCGAGCGAGCAGGGGCCGCAGCACGCGTGGAGCAGCAGCGGGACGCGCCCGCCCACGGGGGTCTCAGGGACGCCTACGACGCCAGCGGTGCCCACGGCTACTCCCCTTCTCCCCGCACGTCGCCGTCGCGGCGCCCGCCGTCGAAGGCGGCGAGCATCGCCGCGACCGAGCGGTTCATCTCGCGTGCGAAGTCGGAGTTCCACTTGCGCGCGCAGAAGGCGCGCAGTCGCTCGTCTGCTGCCTTAGCGTCCACGAGGTCGGCCCCCTGCCTTCTCCCCAGGTCGGCGCGCAGGTGCTCGTCTGAGACATCAACGTAGGCGTCCTCGAAGACCATCTCGTCAAGGGAGGCGCGCTCGGGCTTGCGCCGGGCTCTCTGCCCCTCAGTGGGATGGCCCAAGACGAGCAGGGTCACGGGGACCACGTAGCGCGGGCAGCCTAGGATCTGCGCCTGCTCCTCTCCGCGCTCGAGGACGTCGCCGATGTAGCACGAGCCTATCCCCAGGCTCCAGGCGGCCGTGGTCGCGTTCTGCGCGGCGATGAGCGCGTCCTGGCAGGAGAGCACGAAGTCCCCCACGCCCGGCTCGCGCGGCTTGGCCCCGGCGAGCCCAAAGCCGCGCCACCAGCGGCGCGCGTCGGCGACAAACGCGAGCACGAGCGGCGCTTTGGCAATGAAGGGCTGGTGGTCGCAGGTCTCGGCGAGGCGCTCCCTCTTTGCCTGGTCGCGCACGACGATGATGGAGTAGAGCTGCTGGTTTCCCGCCGTGGGTGCCTGGCAGGCCGCCTCCAGGATCGCGCGCTCGTCGGAGGCGCTCACGGGCTCCTCGGTGAAGACGCGCACGGACTTCCTCTCGTGCAGTTGGGCGATCGTCTGGTTCATGGGCTCTCTCATGAGGCCTCCTCGTGATCGGAATCAATGTCGGACAAGAGAGTGATGCCGAACTCGGTGTCTCGGACGTGCGTGCAGGCGCTCTCGCGCAGGGTCTCGCAGGCCATGAGAAGGTCGCCCGAGCTGCCCGAGAGGTGCACGAAGGCCAGAAGGACGGCCAGAACCGGGCGCCCGGCGACCAACGCGATCGCCGCCAGCGCCCCCGTGACCACGACCGCCGGCGCGAGCAGGACGCAGACCATGCGAGCGCGCGTGGCGCAGGCACCGTCGGTCCGGGTGTAGAGGAAGGCGTCCTGGTGGCCAAAGCTCACCCGGCATCCCGGGCACGCGAGCTTGAACGCCACCGCGTGCACGAGCTCGTGGGCCGGCAGCGCCGCAAGCGAGCCGGCGGCCAGCGCGAGCCACCACCACGGGTCCAAAAGGCCGCGCGGTCCCACGCCCGCGAGCATGCCCACGACTACGGCGAGCGCGAGTCCCGCGACCAGGATCGCCACGGACCAGCGCGTTATTCTCGCCTGCAGGACGGCGTCACCCAAGACGTCTATGTCTACGATCGTGCGCATACAGACATCATAGCGCGCGGGCGGAGCCGCCCGGTGCGCACTCGCGCAGGTCGGCGAGACGTGCGAGAATAGACCCGATCACCAGAACCCGAGACCTATGCGAGAGGGACATCTTCATGGCTTGCGAGAATCCCACCGCGCGCCCGAGCTTCCCGGCGCGCGCCGTCGTCACCGGCGGCATGCCGTACGGCAACAAGAACCTGCACTTCGGCCACGTCGGCGGCGTCTTCGTGCCCGCCGACTTCTTTGCGCGCTTCCTGCGCGACCGCATCGGGGCCAAAAACGTGCTGTTCGTCTCCGGCACCGACTGCTATGGCTCCCCCATCGCCGAGGGCCACCGCAAGAAAGTCGAGCAGGAGGGCTACGAGGGTAGCCTGACCGACTACGTCCGCGCGAACCACGAGGCGCAGGCAGCGGCACTCAGGGACTACGAGGTCTCCCTCGACCTGTTCGGCGGCTCGGGCCTCGAGCCCGCGCGCGAGGTGCACGCCGAGCTCACCGAGCACATCGTCCGCCGCCTCTACGAGCGGGGACGTCTCATCCGCCGCACCACGCGCCAGTTCTACGACGTCCAGGCCCAGACCTTCCTCAATGGGCGGCAGGTGCGCGGTCACTGCCCCGTACGCGGCTGCAAGTCCGACAAGGCCTACGCCGACGAGTGCGACCTCGGCCACCAGTTCGACCCCGAGGAGCTCATCTCCCCCGTCTCCGAGCTCACCGGCACCGCCCCCGAGCTCAGGCCGGTTGACAACTGGTACTTCGACCTGCCGGCCTTTCGCGAGGAGCTCGAGCTCCTCATGGACGAGTGGGACCTCGACCCGCAGGTGCGCGGCGTCGTGACCAAGACCGTCCGCGAGTCGCTCGTGGACCCCGTCATCTACGTCCCCACGAAGTTCCGCGCGGCCTACGACGAGGTCGCGGAGGCGCTGCCCGCCCACGAGCTCGCGGAGCCCGAGGGCAGCCAGCAGTCCTTCTCGCTCACGTTCGCCGACTGGCGGGCGCGCGACGAGGCGCGCGAGTCCCTGGACGCGGCCGGCGTGCGCTTCCGCACGGGCAAGTGCCTCCTGCCGTTTCGCATCACCGGCAACATCGACTGGGGCGTGGCTGCCCCCGACCTGGAGGGTACCGGGGGCCTCACGGTCTGGTGCTGGCCGGAGAGCCTGTGGGCGCCCATCTCCTTCACTCAGGCCGCGCTGGCCGCCTCAGAGCCCGGGCGCTTCTCCTCGACCGACTGGCGCGACTGGTGGTGTGCGGACGACGCGCGCGTCTATCAGTTCATTGGGCAGGACAACATCTACTTCTACTGCGTCGCGCAGCCCGCCCTGTGGGAGGCGCTCGACTGGGACCTCACCCAGGACGTGCCCGTGGCCAACTACCACATCCTGTTCATGAACAAGAAGGCGTCCTCCTCGGGCGCCATCAAGCCACCCCTGGCCTCCGAGCTGCTCGAGCACTACACCGCCGAGCAGCTGCGCGCCCACTGGCTGTCCCTGGGGCTCGACCAGAGGGCCGTCTCGTTCAACCCCAAGGCCTTCGACACGTCTGTCTCGCACAAGGACAAGGCCACCGGCGCCGACGTCCTGGTGAGAGACGACCCGCGCGTGGTGGACCCCGCCCTCAAGGAGGGCGCGTTTCTCACCAACATCTTCAACCGCCTGGCGCGCTCGTGCCTCTACGGGGCGGCCCACGTCTGCGCGGGGCACCTCCCCGCCTGCGCGCCCGCGGCCGAGGCCACGGATGCCGCGCGCGAGGCCACGCTCGCCTTCGAGCGCACGGCCCACGGCTTCGACGCCCACGGCGCGATCGGCGTGGCCGAGGAGTTCTGCCGTGCCGCCAACAAGCGCTGGGACGAGGCCTCCAAGGCCGCCAGGGGCGACGACGGCGCCTACGCGCAGGCCCTCGCCGACGCCTTCGTGGCGCTGCGCACGACGACCCTGCTCCTGCATCCCGCCGTGCCCGCCGGCTGCGAGAGGATCTGCGCGCACCTGGGCTTTGCGACGGAGGAGTTCTTCTCGTGGGACCACGCGTTCGACGGCCCGGTCGAGCTCGCCCGCGCGTGCGGCGAGAGGCCCGAGGAGCACGAGCTCGTGGCTCTGCCGCCCCGCTTCGACTTCTTCGAGAGACACCCCTCCCAGGAGAGGGGCCGCTAGCCATGGGCGCCTCGGCTCCGGCGCCGCCGGTGGGCGCGCCCGTTCCGCCGCTGCCTCCCGTCCACGTGAGCCGCCCCTACGAGCGGCCGCGCTGCCCTGTCGCGGCGCGTGTCGAGGTCCCGTGCCAGGACGGCGCCGCCATCGTAGCCTGGGTCTATGCGCCCGCGGGCGTCCGCGACGAGCCGGGCACGCCCTTTGGCCTGATGGCCGGCGTTCCCCCTGTGCTCATGCTGCACGGCAACGGCGAGGAGCACGGCATCTTTGGCCCCACGATCGACGCCGTGGTGGCCGCGGGGCGCTCCGTGGTGGCCGTGGACTCCCGCGCGCAGGGCGCCAGCTCGCGGGGCGCGGCTCCGCTCAGCTACGAGCTCATGGCCGCCGACGCGCGCGAGGCCTGCGCGCGGCTCGGGGCGACCCAGGTCCACGTGCTCGGCTTCTCGGACGGGGCCATCCTGGGGCTCCTTCTGGCCCGTGACTGGGGGGCTCACGTGCTCTCGCTCACCGCGCTCGGCGCGAACCTCACGCCGGAGGGGCTTCCCGACGAGGACCGGCGCTTCATGGTCGAGGCCGCGGCTGCCAACCGCGCCTGGGCGGAAGGCGGACGTGCGGGCGTGCTTCTGGGCGACGGGACGGCTGCGCCCTCCCCCGCCGAGGCGGGCCGGGTCGCCGAGCTCCTGCAGCTCATGGTCGACCAGCCGCAGATAGACGCCGCGTCTCTCGCGGGCATCACCTGCCCGACCACGGTCATGGTCGGCGAGCTGGACACGATCCTGCCCGAGGAGACCCATCGAATCGCCGCATCCGTCCCCGACGCGCGCCTGGTCGTGGTGAGCGGGGCCGACCACACGCTGCCCAAGGTGGCCGCGGATGCCGTGACGCGCGAGCTTCTGGGCACGGTGGCTTTGAACGACGTGCGCCACGTACCCGGCTCGCTGGACGCCTCGTGCGCGCCGGCCGACGTCACCGTGGTGCCCCTGCCGCGCGAGGAGCGCTGGGCGACGGCGCTCAACACCCTCTACGAGCACGTGGACGCGCGCGCCGGCACCTCCGGCTGGATCCAGGATGTCTGGCCGCCCGTGGGCCTCGCGCGCGAGCTCTTGGGCGACGGCTCGTACTGGGGCGCCTTCGACGCCGCCGACGTGGGCGACGGGGTGCCCCTTCCGGACGCCGAGCTTCTGGGTGCCTTCGCCGTCGACCACGACGCCGACGTGGGCGACGGGAGCCTGCCCGGGGCCGGGCGCGGCACCGGCGGACCCGACTGGGAGGTGCTGCCCGCAGGCGAGCTCGCGAGCTACCACCTTCTGGCCGTGGACCCCGCGGCGCAGGGGCGCGACGTCGCCGTAGCGCTTCTCTGCGCCGGCGAGCGCGCGGCGCGTGAGCTGGGAGCTCGTGTGGTGCGGATAAACACGTCGGTCTCCAACGTGTCGGCCAACGCGCTCTACGAGCGTTGGGGATTCATGCGGCACCGCCCGATCTGGCTTCCGTACGAGGGCCTCCCCCTGCCCGGCTGGACCAGCCTCTGGGAGCTGCGACTGTAGGCGTCTCTCGACGGCCTACCGAGGCCTCTTCTCGGCAGCTCAACGGGCAAAACGTCCGTCCCAAAGGGGTTCCAGATGGATTTCTCGTCCCCGTAGATAAAAATTGCGCCCCAATCCTTACGACGAGGCCCCGGAAGCCAGCAGATTCTCGCGAGCGTTAGCCCGACCTCTCCCCTCTCCCTTGAAAAGATTTATGTCGACTCGAAATGCTAACAAAAAGTAAAACTATCTGAACATCAACAGGTCGCGCGGGGGCCCGTCCTCTTCTGCCACTTTTTTATGATCGAGCGGAGTCATACATAAAATTTTTAGAGGAAGAAACGAGGACGGCAGGACGGCTCCGGAGGTCTACAGCTCCAGGCCCTCGAAGGTGTCAATGACCTCGTCGGCGGCGGAGACGTCGAACTTCGTGGACAGGCAGTGGCAGCCGAAGACGTAGGCACCGGCCGCCTTGCCCGCGCGGACGCCCGCCGGGGAGTCCTCGAAGACGACCGAACGAAAGGCGTCTGCGCCCATGCGACGCAGCCCCTCCAGATAGGGGTCGGGGTCCGGCTTGTGCCGCTCGGTGGCCTCCCACCCCACCACGTCGTCGAAGTAGCCGCGCATCCCCGTGCGCCCGAGCGCCGCCTCCAGGCGGTCGGCCTCGGTCGTGGAGACCACGCACGTCCGCACGCCCCGCGTACGAATCCTGCCGAGAAGCCCCTCCACCCCTGGAGCGATCTTAAGCGGAAGCTCGTAGTAGACGTCCTTGTTGTCCGACCAGTCCGAGAAGAACTCCTCGGCGCTGACCTCACGCCCATGGCCGGCAAACAGGGCGGGAACGGTCTCCTCGCCGGAGCTGGACGCAATGCTTCCCAGCTCGGAGATGGTGGGCTCCACGCCGAACTTCCGACAGATCGAGGCGAGGATCCGCATGTTGTAGGCCTCCGTGTCGGCGAGCGTGCCGTCGAAGTCGAACAGGGCGCACTCGACGCCTGTGGGACGGTCCATCCAGGCTCCTTACTAAGAGAGATCGCGATACTTGAGGTAGAAGAGGGCCCCCATGACGGCGATGATGGCGGAGGCCCCGAAGAGCACCGCCTGCACGCCGAGGGCCTCGGCGAGGAAGGGTGCCACGAGCAGGGGGAGCACCCCTGCGCTCATGAGGCCGAGGCGCGTGAAGCCCATCACGCGACCGAGGTACTCCATGGGCGTCGCCTCCTGCACGAGCACGGTCTCGGCGGGCTCCTCGATGCCAAAGGCGAGCCCCGTGATGGCCTGGCCCACGATCGCGACGGTCAGGATGCCGGTACCGGTGTAGACCATCGACCCCACGCCCACGAAGAAGAGGGAGCCCAGCAAGAGGCCCATGGTGATTTTTCTGGCGTTGACGCGGGTGAGCAGGAAGGCGCCCACGCTCGACCCCACCCCGCTGACGGCGGAGAGGATGCCCAGCCACACGATGTCCACCTGCAGCACGTCTCTATAAAAGAGCGACTCCAGCGAGTCGAAGGCGCCAAAGGCAAAGAAGCCGAGAAACCCCGCAAGGAAGAGCACGCGCAAAAAGCGGGAGCCAAAGACGATGCGCGCGCCCTCGCGCATGCCGTTGAGCATGCCGATGCGCCCCTCGCGATCGCCGGCCCCGCGCTCGGGGACCACCTGCTCGCGACAGCCCCACGTGAGGGCGAAGGCGACAGCCATGCATGCCGCCATGAAAAAGTAGACGTAGCGCGTGGGAAAGGTCCCCACGAGGGCGGCGCCCACGAGGGGGCCGATCGTGAAGGCGATGTCGCTGTAGAAGACCATGAGGCCGTTCAGGACCGAGAGGCGCTCCTTGCCGCTCACGAGATAGACCGGGTAGGTCCGCGTGCAGGTGTTGATCGAGCCCCCGCAGAGACCGAGCGCAACCGCCGCGAACACGAGGACGGGAACGGACGGTGGCAGCACGGCCACGACCAGGCTCACGACCACGACTGCGGCGAGCGTGCCCAGCGCCGTGCGACGAGGGCCGTAGCGATCGATCACGGGGCCGGACGCGGCGTTGGCGAGCGCGGTCGCTAGGTTGCGCGCCAAGGTGATGGCCGCGATCACAAAGGCGTCGGCCGCGAGGTCGTAGGTGGCCATGCCGATGAGCCCGAGGAAGTAGACCGCGTTGTTGGCGCACCACTGCAAGGACTCCAGGGCGATGAGGCGAACCTCGGGCGAGGTCAGGGGCTCGCGCGCAAGGCGCTCCGCACGCCGTGCTGCCTTGTCTTCTCGCGTCATACGCACCCTTCCCCGCAAAGCTCGTTTTTGCCGACAAGCCCGTGAACCGTTCGCCCAGAGCGTCGGGCGCGCGCGGACCTTCCCGCGTGCGCCCGGTCTCGAAGCCTCTTGAAGCGCGCCACCTCAGAAAAACCGAGTGCCCTCCTACTCCATGAAGCCAAAGAACGCGGCAATGACGCCGAAGGCCATGGTGCCCAGGATAAGCCACACGGGGCTGATCTTCTTGGAGAGCAGCCAGTAGTAGATTCCCATGAAGCCAAGGCCCACGATGCCGGGCATGATACCGTCCAGGACGTCCTGCAGAGTCGTCGCGGCATCGCCGATGCCGAACTCGACGCTGATGGTGGCCCAGAACATGTCCTTGGTCATGGACCCGATCACCATGCAGCCCACGATGCCCGCGATCTGCATAATCACATCCATGAGGCCGCTCTTCTCGGCACCGGTGAGCAGGTCGACGCCGACCTCGTAGCCCTTCTGGACGCCCCAGATGCGCAGCCAGAAGGCGGGGACGTTGTAGATGAGCAGGTAGACGATGGGTCCGAGGGGATTGCCCGACTGGCACAAGGAGATGCCCAGGGCGACGGCCACGATGCGGATGCAGGTGAGGAAGATGGAGTCGCCGATCCCGGACAGGGGACCCATCAGGGCGGCCTTGACCTCGTTGACGGACTCGGGCTCGAGCTCGCCCTTGGCGATCTTCTCCTCCATGGAGATCGCGATGCCGCCGACGAAGGGGGCGATCTGCGGCGTGATGTTGAAGAAGGCGACGTGGCGCTCGAGCGCCTTGGCATAGCCCTCGGGGTCGTCGCGATAGATCTTCTTCAGCATCTTCATGATCATGAGACAGAAGGCGATGCCCATCTGGTTGGCATAGGTCCACGAGAACTCCATGCCCAGGGAACCAACGTTGACCGCGGACCGCACGAGGTCCTGATGGGTGATCACGCGCTCATTGTCCTTGAGCTCCGTGGGGGTCGTGTTATCAGAAGTCATCATCGTCATCTCCCTCTGCCGCGAGCGCGGGCTTGCGCTGGTCAAAGATGCCGGCCTTCTCGATGCCGATGATCACGGCTATCAGGGCGACGCCGAGCACCGGGATGTTGGCGTATGCCGTGAGCAAGAAGCCCAGGAAGAAGAAGGGCATGAGGGACTTCGTGAAGATCATGCGACCGAGCATGGCAAAGCCCATGACCGGCAGCATGTTCGCCGCGATGGAAAAGCCGGTGAGCACGAAATCCGGCACGACGTCAAGGACCCATCCCACGGCGTCGGAGCCAAAGTAGACCGCCGCGTAGATGACAGCGAACTTGATGGGGACGTAGATGAGGGCGATGAGCCAGTGGAGCCCCACGATCTTCTTGTCCTGCCCGGCGGCGGCGTACGTGGGGGCAAGGCCGCTCAGACCGTTGGTCACGGGCGAGAACAGGTTGCTCAGGGCAATCATGATGGAGCCGATGGGCATGGCGAGAGCCACGGCCGTCTCGGCGTCGAAGCCGAGAAGGATCGCGTAGGCCGTGCAGAGAATGCCCGCCGAGGTGGCGTCGGGCGGCACGTAGGCCCCGATGGAGACCGAGCCCAGGAAGAGCAGCTCGAGGCTCGCGCCAAGCGTCAGCCCCATCTGCACGTCACCCAGCAGCAGTCCCACCACAGGTGCCACGACGATGGGCCTGAAGCCGTACAAGGTACCGAACTGATAGTCGAAGCTGCCAAACACAAGATCGACGAATGCGCATATCAGCGCTGGTCCAAACATAGTCCCTCCTTATTCTGTCTCACTGCGATGTCCGACACGCCTGCTCAGAGGAGTCGTGCCACGTTTACCTTGGAGTCATCCGCAAGGGCGCGGTACTCGAGCTCGATGCCGCGCGCGTCAAGCTCCCTGAGCATCTCGACGTCGGACTCCTCAAGGAAAATCTGCCGTGTCACCTCCCTCGTAGTGGGCGTCTCCTTTGTGTTGCCGAGGTTGATGCTCCTGATCTGCGGGCAGCCGTCAACCAGCTGCTTGGCCTCGGCGAGGGTCTGGACGCAGATGATCATGCGGTACTTGTCCGTGACGCCGGAGTTGATGGCCTCGATGGCGTGGGCCATGTCCTTGATGACGAGCTTGCAGCCGCGTGGCTTGCCCAGCTTCAGGGTGGTGCGCCAGACGTTGTCGTTGGCCACCTTGTCTCCCACGATGAAGATGCAGTCGGCACGAAGCGCCGAGGTCCACGTCACGGCCACCTGGCCATGGAGCAGGCGGTGGTCGACTCGCAGCAGTTGAATCATTTCTTATCCTTTCCTCGGGGCGGGGCGCCTAGAACTCCTCGTCGGCGTCCACGCCGGGCAGGGCGTCGTTGCAGTAGGCCGGCCTTACCTCGTCGCTCGACACGAGCTCGCGCAAAAAGGGCGCCAGGTCCTCGCTGTCGTCAAGGCCCAGCACGAGCGTGAGCAGCAGGGGCAGGTTCATGTTGGTGAGCAGGTGAACGCGGGGTCGGCGCTGGACGAGCTGGAGGAACTCGTTGTTGACGCTTCCGCCGAGAAGGTCGGTGCAGACGACGACCTCGTCTGCGTCCGGGATGGCGTCGAGCTCACGCTGGGCGAGGACGGCCACGTCGTTGTTGCCGTCGACGAAGCAGGAGAGGGTGCGGACGTCGCAGGGCGTGCCCGCGAGCAGCTCGACGCTCTGTGCGATGCCCTGCGCGAAGTGCGCGTGCGAGGCTATGACGACGTGTCTCATGGCAGGAGCTCCCTTATCGCCTCGTGGTAGCGGGACATCGTCCGCGCGTCGGCTGCCGCGGGATCCGCGAAGTGCTCGGAGTCCACCGTCTCCACGGAGAGGAACCCCTCGTAGCCCCGTGCCCTGAAGCGCGCGAGATCTGCGGCCATGTCTCGCTTTCCGTCCCCCCAGGCCACGTGCGACCAGTCCCCGCAGTCAACGAAGTGGGCATGGATGACGTCGGAGCCAAAGACGTCGAAGTAGTCGTCGATGGTCTCCCCGGCCGCCCACATGGCGCCCGTGTCGAGGCACACCTTGAGGGCGGGGCTCTTGGCTTCCTCTATGAGGCGGGAGAGCTCGGCAGTCGTGTGCACGAGGTTCGTCTCGGACTCCTGAAGCGCCTCGATGGCGATGGGCATGCCCTGGTGCTGTGCGTAGGAGCCGATCCGATGCAGCATGGCCACGCTGCGCTCCCAGGCGTCGGCGCGTGGCTCGTCGAGATAGCCCCATCCGCTGGTGGCCACGACCTGATGGGCGCCCAGCTCGCAGGCCACGTCGATGACGTTGCGAAAGTAGGAGCAGGTACGCTCTCTCATCCGGCGGTCGCGAGAGGCCATGTTGTACGGCTTGGGGCTGGTTTGCTCCGGGCAAACTCCGATGACCTTGACCCCGTAGTGGCGCTCGAGGGCCTTGATCTCCTCGAGGGAGTCATGGCCCTGATAGTCCACGAAGTAGTGCATGGGGCCCGTCCAGAGCTCGCATGCCTCGTAGCCGGCATCGTGCGCGCCGGCGAAGAAGCCCTCGAGCCCAAAGAATCGATACTCGCAGTTCATCGCACTCAGGGGGGCGATGTCATGGTGTTCGCTCATCGCTACCTTCTTTTGAGAAAGCTCTTGTGAGAAAATGGCAGGGGACCCGGCGCAGCCCTAGGCCCCGAGAAGGGCCTGCTGCTCCTGGGTGATCTGGATGGCGGCACTGGCCCCCAGGACGGACGCGCCCGCGGCCAGGAACTCCTGGGCCTGTTGATAGGTGCGGATGCCCCCTGCGGCCTTGATCTGGACCTCGTCGCCCAGAAGGGACTTCATGAGCTTCACCTTGTCGAGCTCGGCGCCCTTGAAGCTCTCGCCCGTCGACGTCTTGAGGCAGGTGGGCCTGCAGGCGAGCGCGATCTCGCAGACCCTGGTGAGGCACTCCTCGTCCATCTTGCAGGTCTCGATGATGATCTTGGCGTCTATGTGGCGGTCGCGGCAGAAGAGGGCGATCTCGGTCATCTGTCGCTCCAGGTAGTCGTAGAGGCGGTGCTCGACGGCATGCTGGTTGAGGATCCCCTCTATCTCGCGAAATCCCACGCGGTACTGGTCCTCGAAGTCGGCGAGCTGGGCCTCCACGCTCTCCTCGCCGTTGGGAAAGTCGCAGTAGCCGGCCACGATGACGTCGGAGTCCAACAGGTAGTCACGCGCCTGCTCGAACTCGAAGCGATTCGCGAAGACGCAGCGAAAGTCATGCTCCTTGGCCTTCTGCAGGTACTGATCGAACGTGTCTTCGGGGGCTTGGATGTAGTCAATAAGACGATTGATGCTAATCATGAGGAGCCTCCCGCTCGGGCGCTGCCCTGCGCGGCGGGGCGACGATGACGCCGGTGCCCCGCCGCGGCAGTGCCTCCTAGTAGTCGAACTGGTGGTAGTAGCGACGATACTGAAGGTTGTGCTTGGTGACGGTCTCGTAGTAGCGGCTGACGCGGTCGGTGACCAGCACCGTGAGGATCCACGGGGAGACGATGACGCGAAACTCCGGGTCGAGGCCCTCAATGGCGTACTCGGCGGTGTCGATCACGACGACGTCGTCGTCTCCCGTGACGCCGCTCTTGAGGAAGGCCTCGACGCGGTTGTCGAGCGCGCGGTACTCGTCCTCGCCCTTGAAGAGGATGACGGGAACGCCCGGCTCGACAAGCTCGAGCGTGCCGTGGAAGAAGTCGGCCGAGGTGACGTATCGAGTGCGCTTCCACTGCATCTCCTCGAGGATGCACATGGCGAACAGGATCGTCTCGCCCCACAGGGCGCCGCCTCCGATGAACATCGTGTAGGGGGCCAGGGCGTACTTCTTGGCGATCTCCTCGGCCTTGGGCTCGAAGCGCTTGCGGATGTCGAGCAGGTCCGACCAGATGCCCCGGGTCTGCTCGATGAACGCGTCGTACTTGGGGAAGCACCCGCGGTGGTAGAGCAGGCGCAGGCCGAAGCAGTCGGCGAGGTAGTAGCCGCCCTCGCAGCCGCCGCTGCCATGATCGGAGGCCATCTGGACGCAGTTCTCTGCCCCGGCCGCCTGGCCGATGGGCCCCTCGGGCTTGGTCATGGCGAACACCCGGACGCCCTGCTCCTTCATGGTCGTGATGGCCTGGAGGATCTCGGGCGTGGTGCCGGAGTCGGAGGCGGTGAGGACCACGGACTTCTCGGTCATCCGCTTGTGACCGGAGACGTTGTACTCGGCGGCGTGGATCAGGTAGCACTCGAGGTCCTTGTCACCGAACTTGTTCATCATGTACTCGAGCTGCATGAGCTCGTCCCAGGTGCCTCCGACGCCCAGCAGGAACACGGCGTCGTAGCCCTCCTCGGCGACCTTGTCGGCCAGCGCCGCCATCTTCTTGCCGACCTTGTAGAGCTCCTCGCCGTCCTTCAGGTAGCCCTTCTGGTCAAAGTTCATAATCTCGACCTTCTCTGTCTCCTCCATAGCTCCCCTTCCCGAGAGAAAGATATATGAGTGGAATGTTTTAAATACCACTTCCCACGTGAAAGAGATTAGGTGTTTTTAATACCAATATTCTCACGAGAAGGCGCGTCTTCGTGAGCGGTATTAAAAAGCTACTAAACGGCATGTGCGAGAGGGATGGGAAACGGCGCCCGCACCCGCCGGGGCAGGCGGATCCTACACGTACGAGCTGTACACGCCCGTCGCGCCGTCCGAGACGGACGTGGCGTGCTCGAGCACGCGCCCCTCGGCGTCGTAGCTCAGGCAGTCGAGCAGGAGCGCGGGCTCGCCCGCGTCGAGGCGCAGGATCTGGGCGTCTCTTGCCGTGAGGGAGACGACCTCGAGGTACTCGAGCGCCTTGGTCACGCGATGGCCGCGCAGGGCATAGGCCTCATAGAGGCTGAAGAGCGAGACGTCCACGTCCTCGATGCCGGGAAGCAGGGGGCAGGGTATCCAGACGTCCTCGATGCTGGCGGGGACGCCCCCCACGGAGTTGAGGCGTCGCACGTTGTAGAGGGCGTCGTCTTGCTCGATGCCGAAGAGCGACGCGTAGTAGGGGCCGGCCTCGCGCACGACCCGGTGCAGGATGCGAACGGAGGCCTCGCGGTGCTCGAGTCGCATGCTCTCGCGAAAGCCCAGGGGACCCTCCTCGCACGAGGGGGCGGCCCGGGTGACGAAGGTACCCCTCCCCTGGACGCGCAGGACTGACCCGTCCTCGGCGAGCCCGTCGAGGGCTCGGCGCACCGTGAGCCGGGAGACGCCGTAGCCCTGGGACAGCTCGCTTTCCGAGGGAATCGCCGAGCCGAGGGGATAGGCCCCCTCGTCGATCCCGCGGCGCACGTCGCGGCGTATGCGGACGTAGGGGGGCAGCGCTGCGGGCTGATTCGCGTCCGGATCGTCACGTCTGTGCTGGGGCGCGCTCATAGGCTCGTGACGCTCGCGATCCGATAGCGGCCCGGCAGCGTGACCGAGTGCAGGTACTCCACGACGTCGTCTGCCGTCGAGCGCTCCGTGCCGTCGAGGACGAGGGCCGCCTGGCCCTCGCGTGCCTCGAGCAGGTGGGCCTCCTCGGGCGTGAGGCGGCCCACCGTCACGCGCTCCATGCTGTACACGACGCGGATCGCGTACTCGCTCAGCAGCACCTCGTACAGGGCGAGCCGCGAGAAGTCGTGGTCCTCCACGCCGGGACACAGCGTGCGGTTGACGTAGGAGTCGTCGATGATGAGCGGCTCCGCGTCCGCCAGGCGCACGCGCCGCAGGTGGAACAGGGACGTCCCCTCGCGAACCTCGAGCCTCTCGCCCAGCGCCTCGTCCGCGAGGACGACCTGGGCGCACACGACGCGAGACGAGGGCTCGCGGCCGGCCTGCCTCACGGCCTCGCTGAAGTCGAAGGTGCGCCCCATCACGTTGATGGGGCGCATGCGGGCGACGTAGGTGCCCGAGCCGGGCCTGCTCTCGAGGACGTGGCGGGAGCGAAGCTGCGCGATGCCCCCGCGAAGCGCCGTGCGGGATACCCCGATCTTCTCGCACAGCTCGCGCTCGGCGGGAAGCCGGTCGCCGGGCTCGAGCCCGTGGCTCTCGAGGTAGTGCCTGAGGCCCTCCACCGCCTTGTCGCGCGCGGGGGCGCAGGAGAGCTCGCGTGGGTTCACCTGCCGCGCTCCCCGTGCCGTCCCATGGCCTCGAAGGCCTCGTGCAGGGCGTCCGCCTCTGCGCGAATGCGGCGGTAGGCGTCGGAGCTCTTGCTTGTCCTGGATGCGATGAAGGGCAGCTGGAGCAGGGCCCCCTCGGCTCCTCGCACCCTCACGGCCACGCCGAGGGAAAAGCACGTCTCGGCGCGCCGGGCCGCGTTTCGGCGCGAGGCGCGCATGGGGTTCGCCACGAAGGACGCAAACGAGTCCGCGCCCGGTTGCGCCTCGTCCGGAGCCTGCGTGCCGTCGTCCTCGACCACCTGGCTCGCGAGGACGTCTGCGTAGGAGAAGATGCGCGGCTCCGAGGCGGGCATGCGGACGGCCCACGCGAGGTGCACCTCGTCCTGGTAGACCGTGGGAGCGGCAGAGAGGGGCATGGCCTGGTAGAGGACGCTCGTGACCTCGAAGCCCTCCTTTGAGAGCAGCTCCCTCGTCTTGTCCTTGCCAAAAAGCGCCATGGCGGCCTCCTCTTTCACCACGAGCAGCACGGGTCGCCTCCCCCGATCGGCGAGGGACTCCCGTCATTGTAGAGGAGCCGCGTCCTGGCCGCGAAGGGCGCGGCCCTGCCAAGAAAACCTCCACCGCACCTGCTGCGGCGCCCGGGGTCGCGCCGTGCGGCCCACACCCGGACACGAGCCGCGAGCCGCTTCCGACAGGAGCTGGCTACGCCGGAAACAGCACGGTGACGCTCGTGCCCTTGCCCAGCTCGCTCTCGAGCTTGATCTGGGCCGCATGGTAGGCGGCGGCGTGCTTGACGATGGCCAGGCCCAGCCCCGTGCCGCCCGTGTCCCGGCTGCGCCCCTTGTCCACGCGGTAGAAGCGCTCGAAGACCTTGCCCTGGTCCTCCTTTGGAATCCCGATGCCGGTGTCCGTCACGCGGATGCAGGGCCGGCCGTCCTGGGGGACCACCCAGACGTAGACCCTGCCGCCGGCCGGGTTGTAGCGAATCGCGTTCTCCACGAGGTTGCTCACGAGCTCGTCGAGCAGCCGGGCGTTGCCCATGACCGGGCTCGCGACCCCCTCGACGCTCACCTCCACGCCTGCGCGCCGCGCGCTCTCGCCCAGGCGCTCGACCACGTCCGAGGCGACGGACCTGAGGTCCACGCGCTCGGCCGGGCCAAAGATCTCCCGGTCGCCCGCGCGCTCGGACTCGTCGAGCTTGGAAAGCATGAGGATGTCGCTCACGAGCGCCGAGAGGCGCTGGGCGTCGTCGTAGATGCGCCCGGCGAAGTCGCGCACGTCCCCCTTGCGCACGAGGCCGTCGCGCATGAGCTCGGCGGCGCCCGAGATGGAGGCGATGGGGGTCTTGAGCTCGTGGGTGACGTTGGCCGTGAACTCGCGGCGCAGGTCGTCCGCGTCCTGGAGCTGGGCCATGCGCCTGACGAGCTCGCCGCGCTGCTCGTTGAGGCGGTTGACGAGCGGGTCGAGCTCCTCGTAGGGGGCTGCGGCGTCGCCCGCCGCCGGGTCGATCTGGAGTATCGGGCGCACGAAGCTGCGGGCGAGGCGCCGAGAGACGAGCCAGCTCACTCCCACCACCACGACCGCCAGGGCCGCGAGCGCGGTGACGTCGCGGGAGAGGAACGTCCCCACGCTGGCGCGGTCGACCGACAGGCGCACGACCGCGCCCGACGAGAGGCGCACGGCCTCGTAGAGGCTCACGTAGCCGGCGGTCGCGCTCGCGCGCTCCGCCGATCCCGACCCCTCGCTCAGCGCGTCGGCGACCTCGGGGCGATCGGCGTGGCTGGGAAGGGTCGCGGCGTCGGCGAGGCTGTCGTAGGACACGGTGCCGTCAGGCTCCACGAGGGTGACGCGTATGCCGGAGAAGTCGAGCCCGTCGAGCACCGAGACGTCGTCGCTCGTGCGGTCGAGCAGGGAGGCCACGGTGCGGCACTCCCCCGCGAGCTGCTCGTGCTCGTCCTCAAAGAACGCCGACTGAAAAAGGACCGACGCCGCGATCGTCACCACGACGGCGACGAGCGCGCAGGCGGCGACGAGCGCCGCGAAGACGCGCTGGGACAAAGACCTTTTGGCACTCGATGAGGCACCCATGGCGCGCCTTTCCGTCCCCGCAGCTACCCGCGGACGCGGTAGCCCACGCCGCGCACCGTCTCGATGAGCTCCGCCGAGGCGCCAAGCTTCGCGCGGAGCTGCTGGACGTGGACGTCCACCGTGCGCGACCCTCCGTCGAAGTCCCAGCCCCAGACGCGCTGGAGCAGGGTCTCGCGCGAGAAGACCACGCCCGGAGAGCGCAGGAGGAACTCGAGGAGATCGAACTCGCGCATCGTGAGCTGGACCCCCTGGCCCCCGACGGTCACCTCGCGACGCGCGGGCCACAGGCGCACGCCCTGCGCGGAGAGAACCGAGGGCTCGTCTCGCACCGAGGTCTCGAGCCCTCCCCGGCGCAGGAGGGCGCGCGTGCGGCTCACCATCTCCATCATCCCGAAGGGCTTGGAGAGGTAGTCGTCGGCCCCGCCATCGAGCGCGCGCACCTTGTCGAGCTCCGCGTCCTTGGCGGTGAGCATCATCACCGGCACGGCCGAGAGCCCCGGCGTGCGCCGCAGGCGCGCGAGGATGTCGAGGCCGTCCGCGTCCGGCAGCATGATGTCGAGAAGGACCGCGTCCGGGACCCGCTCGGCGCACGCGCGGCGGAACTGGGCGTCGTCGGCGCAGCCGCAGGCTTCGATGCCCGCCTGCTTGAGCGCGTAGACCGTGAGCTCGCGGATGTTCTTGTCGTCCTCGACGTAGTAGACCAGGCCCCTCCTCACGTCGTCCCCTCTTCCTGGCCCGGCTTCTCGGACACCGTGTGCTCCCCCGTCACGCGGAAGATAGCCCAGGCGGCGACGCGCTTGGCCAGGTCGCCGATCCGCTCGAAGTACTTGGCCACCATCAGGAGCTCGGGGAGGTACTGTGCCGAAGACTTGCCGTCGCGTATGAGCCTGACGAGCTTCTCCTCGGACTCCGCATAGAGGGAGTTGATCACCGCGTCGGCCTCGATGACCTTCTGGGCGCGCTCCACGTCGCTGTCGCAGAAGGCCTCGATGGCCCCCTCGACCATGGTCGCGGCGTGCTCGCTCATCCGGGCAAACTCGTCCTTGAGCTTGCCCGCCGCCTTGGGCGGGATCTCCCCCACGAGAAAGGCCACGTCGCGCGTCATGCCGTCGATGTGGGACAGGTCGCTCACGAGGCGAAAGGATCCCGTGACGAAGCGCAGGTCGTCACCGATGAGCGGCTGCTGGAGCAGCATGATGTCGAGGCAGGAGTCCTCGATGGCGGAGCGCAGCCGGTCCTCGGTCTTGCGCCCGGAGACGACGCCCTCGGCGGCGCCCGCGTCGCCTGCGGCGGCCAGGCCGCAGGCGCGCACGTCCGCGGAGGCCTTCTCCGCGAGGCGTCTGATGAGCCCCTCGACCTCGTCGAGCTGCTCGGTGAACTTGGTGCGTGTCGTGATGGCCATCAGCTGAACCTCCCCGAAAGGTATTCCTGGGTGCGCCGCTCCGCCGGATGGGAGAACAGCTCCTTGGTGGGGGCGGCCTCGACGAGTTCGCCCCGGTAGAAGAAGGCGGTCTGGTCCGCCACGCGCGCCGCCTGCTGCATGTTGTGCGTCACGACCACGATGGTGTGCTCCGCGGCCAAGCGTACCATGAGCTCCTCCAACAGGGCGGTGGAGATGGGGTCCAGCGCGCTCGTGGGCTCGTCCATGAGCAGGACCTCGGGGTCGCACGCCAGGGCGCGCGCGATGCACAGGCGCTGCTGCTGGCCGCCCGAAAGCCCCAGCCCGCTCTTGTCGAGCGTGTCCTTGACCTCGTCCCACAGGGCCGCCTGTGTCAGCGCGCGCTCGCAGATCTCGTCGGCCTCCCCCCGGGAGAGCCGCCCCATGCGGGCCGGCCCGTACGTGACGTTCTCGCGAATGCTCATGGGGAAGGGGTTGGGGTACTGGAACACCATGCCCACGCGAACGCGCAGGGCGTTCGGATCCATGGCAAAGATGTCGTGCCCGTCCAGCTCAATCGAACCCTCGCACTTCACTCCCTCGACGAAGGCGTTCATACGATTCAGGGTGCGCAGCAGCGTCGTCTTGCCGCAGCCCGACGGGCCAATGAAAGCCGTCGCGCGCTGCCGCGGGATGTCCAGGTTGATGCCCGTGAGGGCCTGGAAGGCTCCGTCGTCATACCACAGGCTGAAGTCTCTGAGGGCGAGGGAGACCTCGGCGCCGTCAAGGCCGCGATGGCGCTCCTGTTCGAACACACTCTCCTGGATCATCCGAACCTCCCCGTGAGGTAGTCGACGAGCCGTCGGTCGGAGGGGGTGCTGAAGATCTGCCTCGTGGCACCGACCTCTATCAGCTCCCCCAGGTAGAAGAAGGCGGTCCGGTCCGAGACGCGCGTGGCCTGCTCCATGTTGTGCGTGACGATGGCCTCGCAGATGCCCGTAGCGGCGATCTGGCGAATCGTCTCCTCCACGCTCATCGTCGAGAGCGGGTCGAGAGCGGAGCAGGGCTCGTCGAAGAGGATCACGTCGGGCCTCATGGCCAGCGTCCGCGCGATGCACAGGCGCTGCTGCTGCCCACCCGACAGGGCCCAGGCGCTCTTGCCAAGCTTGTCCTTGACCTCGTCCCAGAGGGCCGCCTCCCTGAGGGAGGTCTCCACGAGCTCGTCGGCCTCGTCGCGGTCGCGGACGCGACCGTGCTTCTTGGGCGCGAAGAGGATGTTCTCGCGAATTGACTTGTGGAAGGGAGTGGGCTGCTGAAAGACCATGCCGATCGACGAGCGCAGCGAGAAGAGGTCCACGCCAGGCTCGTTGATGTCGTGGCCGTGGTAGAAGATACGACCCCCGATCCGGCAGTGCGGGATCTCGCGGTTCATGAGGTTCAGGCAGCGCAGAAAGGTTGACTTGCCGCAGCCCGAGGGACCGATGAGGGCCGTGACCTCACCGGCGGCAAAGTCGATCGTGGTGGGGTGCAGCGCCTCGGTCCCCTCGTAGCTCACGGTCACGTCCCTGGTCGAGACCCGGGATGCGCGCTGCGTCTCGCCCGTCATTCCCGTCATTCCCGTCATTCGCTCGTCAGCCTCCTCGCGAGGGCCTTGCCCAGGGCGCGGGCGAGGACGTTGAACAGAAGGATGCAGATGATGAGGATGGCGGCCGTGCCCCACGCAACCACGTCGTTGCCCGCGGAGGGCTCCATCCTCAGCTTCCAGATGTGAACCGCCATGGTCTCGGCGGGCCGGAAGATGTTCCAGGGGTTGGTGGGGGACGCCAGGTTGAGGCTCGCAAAGTTGAGGCGCGCGGGCGCAGCGCCCGCGGTGAAGATCAGGGCCGCAGCCTCACCAAACACGCGGCCGGCCGAGATGACCACGCCCGTCACGATCGCGGGCATGGCGGCCGGCAGGAGCACGTTGATCGTGGTCTCCCAGCGCGTGAGGCCCATGGCAAGGGCGGCGTCGCGCTGACTGCGCGGGACGTCCTCCAGAGCCTGCTGGATCGTGCGCACCAAGATCGGGATGTTGAACATCGTAAGAGCCAGGGCGCCCGAGATGATGGAGACGCCAAAGCCCAGAACCTGCACGAAGAAGAGGGAGCCAAACATGCCCACGACGATAGACGGCAGGCTCGAGAGCGTCTCGATGGCGGTCTTGGCGACTGAGGTGACCGCGTTGTCGGGCGCGTACTCGACGAGGAAGATCGCCGCGCCCAGAGAGATGGGCACGGAGATGAGAAGGGTCCAGAAGAGCATGTAGAACGAGTCGAAGAGCTCGAACAGGATGCCGGGGCTTTCCTCGGCCAAAGGCGAGGTCGTAAGGAACCCGGGCGAGAGGGCCTTGCCGAGACCCTCGTAGAGGATGTAGGCAACGATGGCCGCGAGCAGCAGCAAGACGAAGCCAACGATGGCCGTGAGCATGCTCGTGGCGACTTGGTCCTGTCGCCTAATGCGAGTGACGTGAGCGGCGAGGTCCCTAGCCATGGCTCTTTGTCCCCCTTCTGCCGATGAGGTGGATGATCAGGATGAAGAGGAGCGACATCCCCATGAGCAAAAGGCCCAGAGACCACAGCGCGTGGTACTCGACCGAGCCCGTCGTGGCGTTGGACAGCCCGCTCGTGAGGGCGGTGGTCAGCGTGGCGGCCGGGTCGAGCAGGCCGTTGGGCATGGAGCGCTCCACGCCGCCTATGACCATCTGCACGGCGAGCGTCTCGCCGAAGGCACGCGTCATGCCCAGGATGACGGCCGTCATGATGGAAGGGGCGGCGCTCCTCAAGACGACGTGCCAGATGGTCTGCCAGCGCGTGCAGCCCAGGGCGTAGGAGCCGTCGCGGTAGGAGTCGGGCACAGCGGCCAGCGCGTCGATGACGAGGGTGGTCACCGTTGGCAGGATCATGACGGCAAGCACGATGGCCCCCGAGAGGATGCCCGCCCCGGTGCCGGCCGCATCCCCGAAGATCGCGCGCATCGCCGCGTTGACCACCGTGAGGCCGATGAGCCCGTAGACGACCGAGGGGATGCCCACGAGCAGCTCCACGAGGGGCTGGAACACCTTGCGTCCAAAGGCGGGGCGCACCTCGACGACGAAGATGGCCGATCCCAGGGCGATGGGAAGGGCGATGAGGGTCGAGAGGAGCGTGACCGAGAAGGACCCCACGATGAGCGGTGCGGCACCGAAGCGCCCTTCGGACGGAATCCAGTTCTGGCCCGTGAGAAACGAGACAGGATCGACACCATCCGAAGTGAACGTGGTCAGGCCCTGCTGAGCAACCATCACGATCAGGGCCGCGACGACAAGCGCCACGACGCAGACGCAGGCCCCGGTAATACCGAGGCCCACCTTCTCGAGCCGTCGCTTTGGCATCATGCGTCTTGCCATTGCCTACCTTTCTCACGGCATGCGCCGACGCGAGAGGCGCCGGCGCACGAGGGAGGGCGTTTTGTCTACTTCTTGCTGACCTTGCCTTCGGCGTCCTTCTGGACCTCCATGCCCGTCAGGGGGATGAAGCCCTCGTCCTCGACGAGCGAGCCCTGGACCTCGTCGGACAGCATGTACTCGATGAAGGCCTTCGTAGCGTCGTCGGCGTCGACGGAGGTGTACATGTGCTCATAGGACCAGATCTTGAAGTCTCCGCTCTCGACGTTCGCAGCCGTGGGGGCGACCCCGTCAACGGAGAGGGCCTTGAATTTGCTCTCGTCGTAATAGGAGAACGCCAGGTAGGAAATGGCTCCCTGCGTCTGGGAGACCTTCGCGACCACGGTGCCCGAGGAATCCTCCTCGGCGACGGGCCTGAAGCTGTCGGGCACGGTCTCGCCGGCCAGGACCGCGTCCTCGAAGGTCGCGCGGGTGCCCGAGCCGGCCTTGCGGTTGATGACCTGGATGGTGCCGGCGGTGCCGCCGACCTCTCCCCAGTCGGTAATGGCGCCGGTGAAGATGCCCTTGAGCTGGTCGACGGTGAGGTCGTCCACGTCGACGCCGCTGTTCACGATCGGGCCCATGCCCACGATGGCGACCTGGTTGTCGACGAGCTTCTCGACGTCGGCCGCCTCCAGCTTGGTCTCGGCGAAGACATCGGAGCGGCCAATCTGGGCCGTGCCGTCCTTGATGTCGGAGAGGCCCTGGCCGGAGCCACCGCCGGTGATGGAGATGCTCACGTCTGGGTTGGCGTCCATGAACTTGTTGGCCGCGGCCTCGACGAGCGGCTGAAACGAGGTGGCCCCGGAGCAGACGATGGATCCCGTGAGGGACGCTGCCCCGCTGTCCGCCGCAGGGGCTTCTTCGCTCGTGGACCCGCAGCCCGCGAGGCCGAGGCCGGCCACGGCGGCGGCGCTGCCAAGCAGGCCGAGGAACTGGCGGCGGGAGAGGCTATCAAAAGTGAGCATCTTTTTTCCTTTCCTCCTGGTGAGCGGTCAATCGAATGGTCTGCCCGCTCCTGGTATCTTGCATCCTAGGGCCTCCCGGCGCGGCCCTCGTGCTGCCGACCCGTCTCTTACCAATCGCTGACGGCACCTTATATGCAGCTTACAAAAGCTCGTCACGCCGATGTGGCCTTCTCGAGGTCCCCAAAGGCCGTCGTCGCATGTCAGGGCGCTGCTCGTGAACTTATTCGCGATCTGTCGTGAAGTATTTGCATGGTACCTTGACAACTATGTTCTCGGAGTTCAGAGTGTTTCGGTCAACCTCAGAACCACGGGGAGAGGAGAGGCAAACGATGACAGAGGCCGATCTGCTCAGGGAGCAGGGCTCGGAGCCGCCCGAGAAGCGCATCCTGCACGACCTGGGCTACTTCGGGCACTTCCTGCACCTGCACCGCGGAGGGCGGAGCGGCAAGCAGCACATCCTGCTCGTGCTGCTCAAGAGCGGGTCGGAGATGACGCAGCGCGAGCTCCAGGAGCGCTCGTACATCACCTCTGCCTCGCTGTCCGAGGTGGTGAGCAAGCTCGAGGCAGAGGGGCTCATCTCGCGCACGCGCTCCGAGTCCGACCGCCGCACGCTCATGCTCAGGCTCACGGACGAGGGGGGGCGCCAGGCGCGCGAGGAGCTCCGGAGCCGGGGGGACTTCGAGGGACATGCGTTCTCCTGCCTCTCCTCGGCCGAGGTCGAGCAGCTCGCGGAGACGCTCGACCTCTTGGCCGCGCACTGGGAGGACCTCGATCAGAGGGAGAAGAGGGGAGAGACTGCATGCAGCAAGAGCTAGCCGCCGACCAGGTCTTCGAGAAGACGACAGCCGACGTGGGCTACGGGCGGGTTGCCCGGAAGCTCATGGGGAGCATACGTCAATACAAGGGGGCGTCAGCGGCCACGCCCCTGCTCGTCCTGGGCGAGGTGGTCTTCGAGGTCCTGATCCCGTTCAGGACCGCGTCGCTCATCGACACGATCAAGGCAGGGGCGGACCTCGGGCAGATTCTGTCCACCGGCGCCGTCCTGGCGCTCATGGCCATCGCCTCCCTGGCGTTCGGCGCGCTCGCGGGCCTCACCTGCGCCAAGGCGTCGGCGGGCTTCGGGAGGAACCTGCGCCGCGACATGTTCCACAACATCCAGACCTTCTCCTTCACGACGATCGACCAGTTCTCCACGTCGTCGCTCGTGACCCGGCTCACCACCGACGTGACCAACGTGCAGCTGGCCTACATGATGCTCATCCGCACGGCCATCAGGAGCCCGCTCATGCTCGTCGCGGCCTTCTCCGCCGCGTGCCTCATGGGCGGCTGGCTGGCCTTTGTCTTCGTGATCGTCGTCCCCGTCCTGGGCGTGGCCCTCTTCGTGATCATTCGCATGGTCATGCCGATCTTCCGCCGCATCTTCCGGAAGTACGACGCGCTCAACGAGTCCGCCGAGGAGAACCTCGCGGGCATTCGCGTCGTCAAGAGCTACGTGCGCGAGGACTATGAGAAGCAGAAGTTCGAGCACGCCGCCGAGGAGGTCGCCCACGACTTCACGCACGTCGAGCGCATCCTGGCCCTCAACGGCCCGATCATGAACCTGTGCGTCTACATCGTCTTCGTCGTGATCATCTACTTCGGCTCCTACGCCATCATCACCACGCGCGGCGAGCTCATCGACGTGGGCCAGTTCTCGTCGCTCATCACCTACGGCTTCATGATGCTCATGAGCCTCATGATGCTCTCCATGATCTTTGCCCAGATCGTCATGGCCGAGGAGGGCATGCGCCGCATCTACGAGGTGCTCTGCGCCACGAGCACGATCGAGGAGCCGTCCGAACCCGTCCGCGAGGTGTCCGACGGCTCGATCGACTTCGACCACGTGAGCTTCTCCTATGCGGCCGACAGGGACCGCGAGGCCCTCAAGGACGTCGACCTGCACATAGCGAGCGGCGAGGTCATAGGCATCATCGGCTCCACCGGCTCGTCCAAGTCCACGCTCGTGCAGCTCGTCGCGCGCCTCTATGACGTAACGGAGGGCACCGTCCGCGTGGGCGGCGTGGACGTGCGCGACTACGAGCTGGATGCCCTGCGCAATCAGGTGGCCATGGTCCTGCAGAAGAACGTGCTCTTCTCGGGCACCATCAAGGAGAACCTGCGCTGGGGCGACCCCGACGCCACTGACGACGAAATCCTGGAGGCCTCCAGGCTGGCCTGCGCCGACGAGTTTGTCCAGGGCTTCCCCGAGAAGTACGACACCCGCATCGAGCAGGGGGGCACCAACGTGTCCGGGGGGCAGAAGCAGCGCCTGTGCATCGCGCGCGCCCTGCTCAAGCGTCCCAGGATCCTCATTCTCGATGACTCCACGAGCGCCGTGGACACCAAGACCGACAAGATGATCCGCCAGGGCCTCAGGAGCTACCTGCCCGAGGCCACCAAGCTCATCATCGCGCAGCGCACGAGCTCGGTCGAGGACGCCGACCGCATCGTGGTCATGGACGCCGGGCACATCGATGCCGTGGGCACCCACGAGGAGCTCCTGCGCGCCAACGAGATCTACCGCGAGGTCTACCTCTCGCAGAACAAGAAGAGCCACGACGAGAAAGACCTCGGCAACAGGGAGGTGGGCGCATGAGCGTCGACGAGAGGGACGGAGCGGTCGCGCAGAACGCGCCTCGGCGCGCGCGCAACATAGGCAGGACGACCGCGCGCGTGCTCGGGATGCTGCGCGAGTTCTATCCGGTGCTGCTGCCCCTGGTCTTCGCCTGCGTGCTCGTCCAGGCCGTGGTCCAGGCCCTGCCCAACGTCTTCATGGAGCGCGCTCTCACCGTGGTCGGCGACCACTGGCAGACGGGCGACTGGGCGGGTGCGGCCGCGCCCATCGCGACCGACGTGGCGATTCTCGTCAGCCTCTACGGGGTGAGCCTTACCTCGAACCTAATCTGGAACCAGGCCATGGCCGTAATCACGCAGGGCTCGCTCAAGAAGTTCCGCTGCCGGATGTTCGGCCACATGCAGGACCTGCCCGTCCGCTACTTTGACACGCACCTGCACGGCGACGTCATGAGCTACTACACCAACGACATCGACGCCATGCGCCAGATGATCTCGCAGAGCCTGCCGCAGCTGCTCTTCACCTCGCTCTCGCTCGCCTGCGTCGTGGTCGTCATGTTCTACTACAGCGCTCCTTTGGCCCTCGTGGTCATCGCCGGCGCCGGGGTCATGGGCCTCGCCACCAAGGCGCTCGGCGGCCGCTCCGCGAGGGGGTTCCTCCACCAGCAGAAGGCAATCGCCACCGTGGAGGGCCACGTCGAGGAGGTCATGTCCGGCCAGAAGGTCGTCAAGGTCTTCTGCCACGAACGTCGGACCGAGGAGGCCTTCGCCAAGCTCAACGACGAGCTCGAGGACGCCTCGCGCACGGCACACGCCTACGCCAACACCCTCATGCCGATCCTCATGAACATGGGCAACCTGCTCTATGTCATCGTGGCCGTGGCCGGGGGCCTGCTCATGGGCCTCGGGGTACCCAATCTCTCGCTCTCGGGCCTGGCGCTCACCATTGCCGTGGCCGTGCCGTTTCTCAACATGACCAAGCAGTTCGCCTCCCAGATCGGACAAATCTCCAACCAGATCAACTCGGTCGTCATGGGCTTGGCCGGCGCCGAGCGCATCTTCGAGCTGCTCGACGAGGAGCCCGAGGCCGACGACGGCTACGTCGAGCTCGTGAACTGCACGATCGACCGTGCGGGCACCGTCTCGGAGTGCGACGAGCGCAGCGGCAACTGGGCCTGGAGGCACCCGCACCACGCGGACGGCACCGTGACCTACACCCCGCTCGCCGGCGACGTGCGCCTCTTCGACGTGGACTTCGCCTACGAGCCCGGCCACACGGTGCTGCACGACATCTCGCTGTACGCCAAGCCGGGGCAGAAGGTCGCCTTCGTCGGCGCCACGGGCGCGGGCAAGACCACGATCACCAACCTGCTCAACCGCTTCTACGACATCGCCGACGGCAAGATCCGCTACGACGGCATCAACATCAACAAGATCAAGAAGCCGTCCCTGCGTCGCTCGCTCGGCATGGTGCTGCAAGACACCAACTTGTTCACCGGCACCATCATGGACAACATCCGCTACGGCAGGCTCGACGCCACCGACGGCGAGTGCATGGCCGCCGCGCGCCTGGCAGGCGCGGACGGCTTCATACAGCGCCTCCCCGAGGGCTACCAGACGATGCTCACCGAGAACGGCGCTGCCCTCTCCCAGGGCCAGCGGCAGCTCCTCGCCATCGCCCGCGCGGCCGTGGCCGACCCGCCCGTCATGATCCTCGACGAGGCCACCTCCTCGATCGACACGCGCACCGAGGCCATCGTGCAGCGCGGCATGGATGCGCTCATGGCCGGGCGTACCACGTTCGTCATCGCCCACCGCCTCTCAACCGTGCGCAACGCCGACGTGATCATCGTCCTGGATCACGGTCGCATCATCGAGCGCGGCACCCACGACGAGCTCATCGCCAAGCAGGGCACGTACTACCAGCTCTACACGGGGGCCTTCGAGCTCGAGTAGGGCCTGGGTCCGGTTTTTGGTTCCCGCGGGGGCGGTCGTCGCATGCGAGCGGCGGCCGCCCCTTATTGCCTTCCCCGCACATCCATGCGACATCCATGCGACATTCTCGCTCCCAGTATGGTTTTGTCACTTTTGAGGGCCCAACCATGCTCGGAAGTGCCAAAACGATACGGGGAGACGCTGCGTACGAGCGGCGGCCGATACCATGAGCGCATGACGTCGATCACAAGGAGAACCACATGACGGAGCAAAGAATCGAGACCGGGCGGCTCGTGCTGCGGGCATGGTGCCCCAACGACGCCGATGAGCTCTTTCGCTGGGCACGGGATCCGGGCGTGGGCCCGGCCGCCGGCTGGGCCCCACACGAGAGCGTCGAGCAGAGCCGAGAGATCATAGCGACGGTGCTCGGGGCCCCCGAGAACTATGCCCTCTGCGAGCGCGGGACCGAAGCGCCCATCGGGGCAGCGGGCCTCAAGATTGGCCGCGCCTCGAGCGACGAGCTCGCGCTCGGCACGGACGGCGCAGAGCTTGGCTACTGGCTCGCCCGCCCCTTCTGGGGGCGCGGCTACATGAGCGAGGCGGTGCGCGCCCTCATCCGCCACGGCTTCGTCAACTTGGGGCTCACGGACGTCTGGGGCCTTCACTACGCGGGAAACGACCGCAGCCGGCACGTCATGGAGCGCTGCGGCCTCACCTACGTGCGCACCACCGAGCCACGTCCGCACCCCGTCAGCGGCGAGCCCGTCCGCGAGGACGTGCGGCGCGTCTCTCGCGCCCCATGGGAGAGCTCGCACATCCGCTGAGAATCCCGCGCTCAGCGGCCACGACGCTTTCGCTTGCGCTTCTCGGACCTCTGGGCAAAGCGGGCCTCGGCCTGCGCGTGCGCTTCTCGGCTCCGATTGGCCCCGGCCTCCTCGTGGCTACGCTCCCTCTCCTCACGGAGGGCGATCTGGGCCTTCGTGCCGGGGCCTCTCTGACACGCCTCTCGTGCGGCCTGCCTCTGGCGACGCTTGGGATTCTTCGCCAGAACGCCGACCTCACCCGGACGCGCCTCCGTGAACTCGAGCGCGCCCCAGCGTCTCAACACGAACTGGAGCAGCTCCTCCGTTGAGGGTTGCGCGCCAAAGACGACGCGACACGCCCCGTAGCGACCATCCTCGACATGCTCCACGACCCCGACCCAGAACTGACCGTCATGAAAGACGGTCAGCGTCGACGAGACGCCCTCGCTGCGCATGGCTCTCCTCCTTTTGTATGACGAACGTCACGCGGAGAAGGGACAACCAAGGAGGCAGGTTACTGGCGACACGCGAAGCCGCGGCCGCACCCCGACTACCCGACGGGGCCGTGTTTTTATCTCCGACAGGATTCTAGCGCGGCCGCGCTCAGTGGCGGCGGCGTCGGCGGTTCTCGCGGATGATGTCCCAGGCGACCCAGATCCCCAGCGTAAAGGCCACGAGGTAGCCCACGAAGCCGATGACCGGCACGCCCAGGATGACCGGCTGGATGCGCGCGTAGTAGACCACCGACGAGCCGATGAACAGGCCCGCCACGATCACACTCATGGTGAGGCGGTTGGCGATCCGCGAGAGGTCCTCGAGCGGGTCGGCGGTCCCGGCCAGGTCGAGGTTCATGCGCAGCTGCCCGCGCGTGAGCATGCGCATGGCGAGCTGGGCCTCGCCCGTCGCTCCCAGGAGGCTGTGCGCGGCCTCGAGCGTCTGCCTGGAGAGCCCCGCAAGCTCCCCTTTGACGAGCTTCCCCGGCTCAGCGTGAGCCTTGAGGTGACCCTGAATGATGTCGACGATCGAGGTGTCCGGCAGCATCGAGTCGACGACGGCCTCGAGCGTCACGAGGGAGCGCGCGAGCATGGTGACCGATCCGGGCAGCTCGATGCCGTTTTTCTGCGCCAGGGAGATAAGCGCGTTCATGAACGCGCCGATGTCCAGATCAGAGAGGTTCGCAAGGCCGAAGTTCGCCACGATGGCGTCTAGGTCGGAGAGGAGATGGGCTCGCTGCGCCTCGGCGAAGCCGGACACCGAGAAGCGCAGGAGGCCCTCGGCGAGCCGGGCCGAGTCTCCCCGCGCCACGGCGACGACCATGTCGGCGAGCGCGCCGCGGTCGCGCGAGGAGAGCCTGCCCATGATGCCGAGGTCCAGATAGACGATCTGGCCCCCACGAATGACGAGGTTGCCCGGGTGCGGGTCCGCATGGAAGAAGCCGTCGTCGAGCATCTGGCTCGTGTAGTTGTCCACGAGCTTGGTGCCTATCTCGGCGAGGTCATAACCCTCCCGGACGAGGCACGCGCCCTGGTCGATCGGGATGCCCTCGACGTAGTCCATCACCACGAGGTGCCGGGTGCACAGGGCAGGGTACGGCTTGGGGCAGTCCACGAAGGCGCAGCCGACGTTGTTGCGCCGGAACTCCTCGAGGCTGCGGGCCTCCACGAGGAAGTCCGTCTCCTCGCGGAAGGACTGCCAGAGCTCGTCCACCACGGACTGCAGGTCGATGACGTGCTCGTCGCCCATGAAGCGGGCGGCGAAGCGCGCGAGCGAGCGCATGATCGAGATGTCCTGCGCCATGATCTCCTGCACGCGGGGCCGCTGGATCTTGAGCGCCACGAGTTCCCCCGTGATCAGGCGCGCCTTGTGGACCTGGGCGACCGACGCCGAGCCCAGGGGACGGTCGTCTATGGCGTCGAAAATCTCCTCGAGGGGCCGGTCGTACTCGGCGCGCAGGGCCCCGAGCACCGTCTCGCGGTCCATGGGCTCCACGTCCGTACGCAGGCGGGAGAGCTCGCGCGTGAAGCTCTCGGGCAAGATCTCGGAGCGCATCGAGAGAATCTGGCCGGCCTTGACGAAGGTCGGGCCTAGCTCCTCGAGCATGCGGCGCAAGCTCTGGGGCGTGAGCCCGTGAAAGATGTCGTAGCGGCGCACGATCGAGAGCATCGCGCGGATGCGGGCGAGGCGCGAGGCCGTGGAGAGGCCGTAGTCGCTCGTAGCGGCGGCGCGTCCTCCCAGAAGGCCGATCGTCTGCTCGTCATCCGTGAGCTTCTCGCCCTTCACGCTCGTGTACCACGCGTCGAGAAGCTCGTCCGAGCTGGAGGACGAGCTTCTCGACGAGTCCCTCTTGGCCTCTTCCTCCACGAGCCGTCCTACTGTGCGCTGTCCTCGGGGGCGTCCGCGCCCTCGACGTCGACCTTCACCGCGTCAGAGTCGAGTTCGGCAGACATCTGGGCCACCTTGGCCGCGTAGGCGCTGCGCTCCTCGGGCGACATAGCCTCGAGGCGCGAGCGCAGCGTGGCGTCCGAGGTGTTGTCGAAGGCCTCCTTGGCCTTGCGGCTGAGCTCCTTGTTGAGGGTCTTTCCCTGCTCGACCGTGAGCTCACCCTTCTTGACGAGGTCGCCCACGACCTCCTGGGACTTCTCGGCGCCTATGGCCACGGCACCCACGCTGGCGAGGAAGAGCTTCCTGAAGCCGTCCGTCACGTCAAAGTCAGACATCTTTCGCTCCCTTCCGGGCGCGCGCCGGATGCGCCCGCCCCATGCCACATGTCTCCCCTTGTACCCCCAAGACGCTGGGTCTTTCCCCGCAAGGCGATCGTGGTCGCCGAGCGCGCCTCGGGAGCCAGGGCACGGCCCCGAGGCACGCCTAACCCAGAAGGATCCGGCCGAGCTCGCCGACAGTCTCGGCGATGGAGCAGGCCCCGGCGTCCACGAGCTCGCTGAGCGGGCAGGTCCGCCCGTAGTGGGCTCCCACGCAGGGCACCTCGCAGGCGGAGGCGGCCTCCACGTCAAAGCGCCGGTCCCCCACCATGACGGCGTCGGAGGCGTCCGCGCCCAGCTCGTCGAGCACCTGGGCGATCGTGGCGGCCTTGGTGGACTCCTCGTCGCTGAGCTTGCCGAGAACCAGGTCAAAGAGGCCGTCGAGGTCGTTGTCGGCGACGGCCTGGGTCACGAGGGGCGCCCGCTTGGACGAGGCCACCGCGCAGCGCTTGCCCGCCCGGCGCAGCTCGCGCAGGAGCTCCGGTACGCCCTCGAACGCGGGCCACCCGTCGATTCCCAGGGTGGCGTAGATGCGACGATACGCGGCAGTGACCTCGACGGCTTCGGAGGCAGAGAGTCCGTAGACCATCGAGAAGGCCTGGGGAAACGGCGGCCCGACGAGGCGGCGCAGGTCGCCGAGGTCGCCCTCGCCCAGGCCGTGATCAAGAAGGGCCTCGCGCGCCACCCTCGTGATGCCGTCCATCGTGTTTGCCAGCGTACCGTCAAAGTCAAAAATCACGAGCTCACAGCTCGTGACGTCGATGCCCGTCAGCGCCATCGCGCTCCTCTCGTCTTTTTTCTCAGGGTACCACGGGCGCGGGCGCGCCCGGCGCGGCAGGTCTACGATGGGACGCGCAGGGTATCATAATCTCATATGCGTCAATCAAGGAGGACACATGCACGCAGAGCCCATCACCTGCTACCGCCCGCGCCCTGAGGTAGCAGCTGCCTTCGCGTCCCTGCCCTACGACGTGTTCGACCGCGCGGAGGCGCGGAGCTACGTGGACGCGCACCCGGGCTCGTTTCTTGCCATCGACCGCCCTGAGACCTCCTTTGCCCCCGATCACGACCCGTATGCGAGCGACGTCTACGAGCGGGCGCGCGAGCTCCTGGAGGCGCGCATGGCCGACGGGACGCTCCTGCGCGACGAGGTCCCCTGCTACTACCTCTATCGTCTCAGGCAGGACGGGCGCGAGCAGACCGGCATCGTCTGCGCGTGCGCGCTCGACGACTACGCCGACGGCACCATCCGCAGGCACGAGCTGACCCGGCGCGACAAGGAGGACGACCGCGTGCGGCACATCGAGGCCACCGGCTGCCAGACCGGCCCGATCTTTCTCGCCTATCGCGACAGCCCCGCGTGCGAGGCCCTCGTCGAGGCCGAGAAGTCCGCCGAGCCGCTCTACGACTTCACGGACGAGCTCGGCGTCCAGCAGAGCGTCTGGCGCGTGGCGCTTCCCACTGCGGTGAACTCGCTGGACGCTCTGCTCGGGCACGTCGAGCGCACCTACATCGCCGACGGACACCACCGCGCCGCCTCGGCCGCCCGCGTCTGCCAGGAGCTGCGCGAGGCCCGGAGCGCGGGCACGCAGGACGCGAGCGCTCGTGAGCCCTACGACTCCCTCCTGTGCGTACTGTTTCCCGCCAGCCAGCTCAGGGTCCTGCCCTACAACCGCGTCGTCGCAGACGTGGCGGGACTCAGCGAGCCCGAGCTCGTAGGGGCCCTCGAGCGCACCGGGCTCACGGTGGGGAGCCGTCGGGACGCGCCGGTCACGCCCGAGCGCCGCGGCGTCTTTGGCATGTACGCCTTTGGCGCCTGGCGCGAGCTCTCCCTTGCGGGGAGCCTCCCCGCGGGCCCGGTGGAGGCGCTCGACGTCTCAATCTTGCAGGACCGCGTGCTGGGCCCCGTGCTCGACATCGACGACCCCCGGGGCGACCCGCGCGTCGACTTCGTGGGCGGGGCGGCCGGACCCGCCGAGCTCGAGCGGCGCGCCGGAGAGGGCGGTGTGGCCTTCTCGCTGTTCGCCACCTCGGTCGAGGAGCTCATGGAGGTGGCCGACGCCGGGAGGCTCATGCCCCCCAAGTCAACGTGGTTCGAGCCCAAGCTCAGAAGCGGCCTGTTCATCCGGCGCATCATGGAGAGCGACCCGCGCGGCTAGCCCCGCGCACGACCAGGAAGCAAGAAGGGAGGAGAGGCATGGCAGAGCGGGACAACGAGACGCGCGGCAGGCTCGGCAGGCTCTTCGCGGCGCTCGCCGGAGATGACGGGCCGTCCGACGCGCACGAGGGTTCGGACGACTCCCCAGACGCCGGCACGCACTCGTCTGACGGCTCCTCCTTGGACGTCGAGGAGCTCTCCCAGAAGCTGCTCTCGTCCTCCGACCCCGTTCCCCTGCTCGTCGCCCTCATGCACGACGTGCGCGTGCGGGCCGAGGGCGCGGGGACGCCGGGGCACGAGGGCATGCGCGCGCCGGGCGCGCTCGAGCTGCGCCTGGCGGAGCGCCTCGAGGAGGCGGGGCTGGACTCGGATGACGTGAAGCTCCCGTCTCTGCACGTGGTGAGGCCGCGCACCTCCGGCCTTTTCTACCTGCGCGTGGACGAGGAGTCGCTTGCCTGGCTCGCCAAGCTCGAGGTGCTGCGCGTGGAGGCCGCCCTCAACGCGGCGCTGCTCACGGGGCGTCTTCTGCCGGACGCCAACCGGGCCTCCGCGTCTGGGCTCGTCCGGGCCGAGCAGCGCATCTGTCGCTCGATCGTCTCCCAGGCCGAGCGCGTGGCAGCTCACCTGGACGAGCCCGCGCATGGCGAGTGGGCCGTGCGCCATGCGCTCGCCTATGGCATCGAGGCCTTCCAGCTCCCCTACCGCCTGACCGCGAGCTTCAGGGTCAACGTCGTCGCGGGGGCCGCCGCCTTCGAGGTCGACCTCGTCCCCCCGCGGGCGTGGACCTCGGTTGCCTTCGTGGGCGGTCTCGGGGTCGTCCCCGCGACGTCCGAGATGCGGCGCGCCGCTGCGACCGACTACAACCTCAGGCTCGCGGTCCTTCTCGCCGGCTACGCGTTCGCCGTGGCCCCCGAGCTCGACCAGGTGTGGGTGGCCGGGGTCGTGGACACGGCGGCCGACCATGCCTGCTACTACTCCGTGCGCCTCACGCGCACGGGTCTCGTGGGCGTCGACCTCACCGGGGCGCTCGACCCGCTCGCCCTGCTGCGGGCCTCGGGGGCCGTACTTGAAGGCGACGAGCGGGGGCTGTCCGCCGTGCGCCAGGGCTTCTCGCTCGAGGACGAGCTCTTCTGCCCCGCCCGACGCCACGACCCCGTGGAACTCTCCGACGCCGTCCTGGACGCGAGCGCCGCACGAGCCCTGGGCTGCGCGCGCGTGAGCGGCCTCTCCATAGACGAGGGCCAGCGTCGGCGACACGTGGCCTCCGAGCTCTCCCGCGGTCTCACCGACTCCACCGAGGACAACGTCCGCCTGCTTCTCTCCGCCGCTGGCGAGGGGGCGCTCGACGACGTCGCCCAGGCTGCCCGGCGCTGCGTCGCAAAGCTCATAGACGGGACCCTCGCCGACGACCCGATCGCCGTGGAGGAGGAGTTCGTGGACGGGGACCCGCTCTCTCGCGCGGCGGCGAAGGCGCACGACCTCCTGGTTTCCCGCGACTTCGCCGGGGCCCAGAAGGTCGCGGAGGAGGGACTCGCACAGGCCGAGAATGACGCCTGCTCCCCTGCGGGCGCGAGCGAGCGGCTTGAGCGCGCCTTTGGAACCTATGCGGACCGCGCCCTGTACAATCGCCTCGTCGGCCCGGGAGAGCCCCCGTGCGCGCTCGCGTCCAGTCCCTCCCTCGACGCGCACGCCATAGCGTCGGCCGCCGAGCTCGCACAGGGGCTCGTAGAGGAGGCGCTCGCCCACGCGCGTCACGTGGCCGAGGTCGCGCCGCTCTCCGCCCAGGCGAGCCTGCACCTGTCCCACTGCCTCGAGGCCGCTGGCGACGTCGAGGGCAGCGAGCGCGAGCTCTGCCGCCTGCTCGCGCTCGCGCACGACCCGGAGTCGATCGGCCTGGGCTACCTGCGCGTGGCGCAGCTCGAGTGGCAGCAGGGGCACGTGCTCGCGGCCCAGGCGTGCTACCAGCGCGCCCTGCGCTACCTCCCCGCGCCCACCATCACGGTGGGCCTCGCCTTCGTGACCTTCGTGGGGCAGGCGAGCGGGTCCGGGGAGGCGCAGCTGCCCGACGACCAGGCTGATGCCGTCCTCGAGGCGGCCGGGATCCCGCTCGCCCCCACCCGCGAGGTCTCCGACGCGTTTCTCGAGGCGGCGCGAGCCGCCGTGGACAGCGAGCTGTTCGGCGTGGCGCGCGACCTCATGCAGACGCTCTGCACGATGTCTCGCGACGACGTCTACTTTGGCATGCTCCGCTCGATTGAGGACGCGCCCGACCGCTAGCGGCTCGCGGGCCGCGGGACGAGCGGGCTGTCGTCGCGACCGCCGCTGTCTCCGTCGTCGTCACCGTCAGTGAAGTGGGGGTTAAAGGACAAAACGTGTTGCTGATCTGTCACGTTCTTGCAGGTAACACCCCAATAAGGTGGGTCTATAGTTGGTCCCTCCCAACTACGAGGATGGACAGAACGTGTTGCTGATCCCGCCTATCGTCCCAGCTAAATGCCCATAAGCATGCCATGTTAGTTGCCTGTGTCGACGTCGACGGAGGCAGGCGGTCCGATGGGCAAGGTGAGGTGCCCCTACTGCGGGGGCAAGACCAAGAGGAGTGGCAGGACGACCGCAGGGAGGCAGCGCTGGAGATGCCTCGCCTGCGGGGCAACGTTCGTCCATGGGATAGATGCTTCCGCGAAGACGTTGGACGGGTTCCTGACATGGCTGCTCTCCGGTGAGAGACAGTCCGACCTGCCGGGTGGCGGGAGGACCTTCAGGAGGAGGACCTCCAGGTTCTGGGACATATGGCCCCTGCCTCCCCTCGTGGACGAGGTCTTCGATGTCGTCTACGTCGACGGGATATGGGTCGCTCGCGACGTCGTCGTGCTCATAGCCTGCACGGACGAGCATGTCCTCGGGTGGTACGTGGCAAGAAGCGAGAACTCGCGTGCCTGGTCGGCCCTGCTGGCCCGCATCGCCCCTCCCGGCGTGGTGGTGGGTGACGGCGGCTCGGGGTTCGCCAAGGCCGCCAGGCGCATGTGGCCCACCACGAGGGTCCAGCGTTGCACCTTCCATGCCTTCTGCCAGGTCAGAAGGTACACCACCTCACGTCCCAAGCTTAGGGCGGGCGTCGAGCCCTATGACCTCGCGTGCCGGCTGCCGCATGTTGCCAGCTCCGAGCAGGCGGCCGCCTGGATGGTCTCCTACGCGTCATGGTGCTCGCGCTGGGGTGCGTTCCTGGCCGAGCGCACCCGTGACGAGCGCGGACACCTGGCCTACACCCACGAGAGGCTCGTCAGGGCGAGAGGCTCGCTTACGACCCTCGTCAGGCAGGGGACGCTCTTCACCTACGTCGACCCTGGCCTCACGGGCGTGCTCGGGCCTCTGCCGGCCACGAACAACAGGATAGAGGGCGGCGTGAACGCCCAGCTGAGACGCATGCTGAGGGACCACAGGGGCCTCAGCACCACCAGGAGGATCAAGGCCGTCTACTGGTGGTGCTATCTGCACACGGAGTGCCCCCTGCCCGCTGCGCAGATCCTGAAGGTGATGCCCACGGATGACCAGATCGCCCGGGCATATCGCAACATCACCTACGGGCAGAGAAGCGAAGAACCGATGGAGTGGGGTGATGGCCTGGTCTGGCAGGATCTGCACCAGTCGGTCCCCTGGCGTTCGGACTGGGACTAGTCATAGCAACACGTTTTGTCCTATAACCCTGAAGTGGAGTGCGCCGAGGCGAGGCAGGACACCCTGAAGCAAGACGCACGGCGGTGGTCTATAAGCGGCGGCGCAGGTGGGCGTGGAAGTGGACATCCGAGCCGGGCCAGGAGGTGCGCTCCTGCGAGACGAGCTCGAAGCCGCAGCCGGCGTCGCTGGCGAGAAACTCCTCAGCCACGCGCTCGTCCTCCTCGGCCAGGATCGAGCAGGTCGCATAGACGAGCGCCCCACCTTCGTCTACGCGCGACGCAACGGCGCTCAGGATCTGGAGCTGGAGGCCGGCGAGCTCGTGGACGGCGGCGGCCTCGAGGGACCACGCAATCTCGGGGTGGCGCGCGAGCGTGCCCGTCCCTGTGCATGGTGCGTCAACGAATACCAGGTCGAAGCTGCCGAGAGAGGCATCGAGTGCCCGAGCGTCAGCCGCGACGCACCGGACGTGGTCGGCCACGCCGGCATCCTTCATGCGCCTCGCCGCGCGCTCGGACTTGCGAGCGTCGGCCTCCACGGCCACGACCTCGCACGGAACCCCGGTCGCGCACGCCGCTCCCTCGAGCAGCACGGTCTTGGTCCCGCGACCCTGCCCCACCTCGAGCACGCGCGAACCGGGCGCGGGCGCGGCCGCAAGGGCGACTTGTTGCGCAGACAGGTCGCACGGCAGCACGAGGCCGCGCTCGACCAGGCCCGACCCCGCGAGCTGCGCGGGGGCACCCAGCGAGAAGGACCCCGGCAGCGGTCCCGCGACCGGTCCGCAGCCAGCATCGGCCAGCAGACGCTCGGCCTCGTCAGTTGAGACGAGCGCGCGGTTGGCAGCCACCGTGGCCGCAGACGGCTCGAGCGCCGCAGACGCCCAGGCGGCCGCGGCCCGTGGCCCGAGCGAGGCGAGCGCGCGCTCGCAGAGCCACTCCGGCAGCGCCCCGACCCGGGCCAGGTCGGCCGCGGCGAATGTCCCGGCCTCCACGCGCCCGCGCGCGGCGGCCAGTGCGGGCGCGTCCTTCTCGGCAATGCGGCGCAGGACGGCGTTGGCCAGCCCCGCGGCACGCGGGGCCACGCCGCGCACGAGCTCCACGCCCTGGCTCACGCAGACCTCGTCAGGCGTGGAGAGATAGAGCAGCTCAAAGGCGGCCAGGCAGAGAGCATCGCGCACGCGCGGCTCCAGGTGCGCCGTGCGCGCGAGACGCGCGTCGACCACGCGGTCGAGCTCCCCGGTGGCGGCCACGCAGCCCATGACGAGCCTGAAGGCCAGCGCACGGTCGCGCTCGGGAAGCCCCGCCAGCGCCTCTGAGCCGCGCAGGAGGTCGCGGGCGCGCGCGTCCCTGCGACGGCGCTCCCCCAGAAGGCCGAGCGCGCAGGTCCGCGCCCGCACGGCGCGCGCCACCTAGACGCGCTCCCAGGAGAGCTCACCGCGCAGGCCGGCCGCCCAGGAGGAGGCGTCCCGGTCGCCCTTGCCGTCGGGACGCACGCGCAGGAGCTCGAGGGTCCCCTCGGCGCACCCCAGAAGCACGCGACCGTGCGCCGCCGTCACCGCGCCGGCCTCCACGAACTCGTCGGCCGCGCGCGCCTCGAGCACGCGCAGGCCGCGCCCGGACAGCGCGAGGCGCGCCGGCGCCGTGTCCCCGGAGGCCCGCACGCGCCGCGCGCAGGCCACGGCCGAGTCCTCGGGCGACAGGAGCATCTCGGCCTTGGTCAGCTTGGGGGCGAGCGTCACCCGGGAGGCGTCCTGCTCGTGCCAGACGGCCGTGCCGTCCGCGAGGGTGTCGAGCGCGCCGACGAGCTCGGAGGCGCCCAGGCCAGACAGCTCGACCGTAAGCTCGCCAGCGTCCTTCTCGCCCACCTCGACCGAGGCCTGGGCGCACCATGCACCGGCGTCCAGGTCGTGGGCCACGCGCATGATCGAGACGCCCGCGCGCTCGTCTCCCGCCAGGATGGCGCGCTGGATGGGGGCAGCCCCGCGCCAGCGCGGCAGGAGCGACGCGTGCACGTTCACGGCGCCCAGGGGCGCGACCGAGAGGAGCTCGTCGGGCAGGATGCAGCCAAAGGCCACGACGCAGATGACGTCCGGCTCCGCCGCGCGCACGGCCGCGAGGGCACGCTCGTCCATGCGGCTGGCCTCGAGCACGTCAAGGCCCAGCTCGAGCGCGCGCGCCTTCACGGCGGACGGCTCGAGCGCGCGCCCGCGCCCGCGCACGGCATCCGGACGCGTGACCACGAGAGCTACGTCATGGCGCGCGGCGAGGGCCTCGAGCGACGGGACGGAGAACTTCGGCGTCCCCATGAAGACGATGCGCATGCGCGCCCCCTACTCCTCGACCGCGGTCTCGCCGGGACGGGCCCCCGCCTCGATGGCCTCCTCGCAGGCGCGCATGGCCTCGGCGCGCTTCAGCGGCGACAGGTGGTCGACCATGGTCTTGCCGTGGACGTGGTCGATCTCGTGCTGCAGGCAGACGGCCAGGAGGTTGCCCTCGGCCTCGTACTGCATGAGGTCGCCGTCGAGGTTCTTGGCGCGCACCACCACGTGGCTCGGGCGGCTCACCGGGACGCTGATGCCCGGGAAGGAGAGGCACCCCTCCATAGTCTCGCGCTCGGGGCCGTCGGCGGTCACGATCTGGGGATTGATAAGAACGTAGGGGTTCTTCTTGCTGCCCCTGCCCACGTAGTCAACGTCAATGACCACGATCTGGCTCATCGCTCCGATCTGCGGGCCGGCCAGGCCGCAGCCGTCCGAGGCGTACATCACCCTGAGCATGTGGTCGGCCAGATCGCGCACGCCGTCATCGATCTTCTCGATCGGGGCGCACTGCGTGAAGAGGCGCGGGTCGGGCGAGAGCACGACGTCTCTTGAATCGTCCATGTCTATCTCCTTCTGCCGGCGGGCGCGCCGTCGGCGTCACATCAGGTCGTACGCGTCAATGTCCACTGCCATGTTACTACCCACCGGACGCCGGATCGATGCCGCGCAGCCGCGCAGCACACCGCCCAGGTCCGCGTCCGCGGGGGCCTTGACCATCACGTGGCGGCGCACCTGGTCCTTCGCGCGCGCCTTCACGCAGTCGGCCGGGCCCAGCACCTCCCAGCCCGCGAGCCCCTCCGTGCGCGCGCGGACGGCGTCGGCGAAGGCCGCGGAGACCTCGCGCACCATGGCCTCGCGACGGCCCCATACGACCACGTTGGCCAGGCGGGCGAAGGGCGGGTAGCCCGCCTCGGCGCGCTCGGCAAGCTCGGGGGCCAGAAACGTCGCGCGGTCGTGGGTGGCGACCGCCCGCATGGCGGGGTGGGTGGCCCAGTACGTCTGGATCACCACCTCGCCCGCGCGCGCGCCGCGCCCGGCCCGGCCCGCGACCTGCTCGAGCAGGTCGTAGGTCCGCTCGGCGGCGCGGAAGTCCGGGAGCTTGAGCATGGTGTCCGCGTTGATGACGCCCACGAGCGTGACCTCGGGGAAGTCGAGCCCCTTGGCGATCATCTGCGTGCCCACGAGCACCGCACACTCGGCGGCGTCGAAGCGCTCGAGGAGCCGCTGGTGGGCGCCCTTGCTGCGCGTCGTGTCGGCGTCCATGCGGATGACCTCCACGCCCTCGGGCAGGAGCATCCCCAGCTCGTCCTCCACGCGCTGCGTGCCCACGCCAAAGGCGGCGAGGTAGCGGCTACCGCAGTTGGGGCAGCGCGTGGACGGGTCGGGGTAGGCCGCGACCGGCCAGCTGCGCGCGCAGGTGTGGCAGACGAGGGCGTGGGTGCGCTCGTGGTAGGTCAGCGCGGTCGAGCAGTGCGGGCACTCGGGCACGCAGCCGCACTCCCGGCACATGAGGAAATTGGCGAAGCCGCGGCGGTTGAGCAGGAGCACGGCCTTCTCGCGACGCTCGACCACGCCCTCCAGGGCGCGCACGAGCGGGGCCGAGAAGATCGAGCGGCCGCCGCCGCGGAACTGCTCGGCCATGTCCACGACCGTGACCTGGGGCAGCGCGGCCGTGCCCGGGCGCTCAGGCATCTTGACGCGCGTCCAAGCAGCGCCGGAGAAGCGCCCCTCCCGGCAGCGCTCCAGGCTTTCGAGCGAAGGGGTGGCCGAGCCCAGGACCAGGGCGCACCCGCGCTCGGCCGCCATGCGCGCGGCCACCTCGCGGGCGTGGTAGCGCGGGGACTTGTCCTGCTTGTAGGAGCCCTCGTGCTCCTCGTCGATGATGATGAGGCCGGGGCTAGCGAGAGGCGCGAAGAGCGCGGAGCGGGCGCCCACCACCACGTGGGCGCGCCCCTGGCGCACGAGGTCCCACTGGTCGAAGCGCTCCCCCACCGAAAGGCGGGAGTGGAGCACGGCCACCTCCTCGCCGAAGCGGCTGCGAAAGCGCCCCACCGTCTGGGCCGTGAGCGAGATCTCCGGCACCAGGACGAGCGCCCCCTGCCCGTCCGCGAGCGCGCGCTCGATGGCGGCCAGGTAGACCTCGGTCTTGCCCGAGCCCGTGACCCCGTCGACCAGGACCACGTCGCCGAACGCAGCCGCGCGAGCGCGCCCGATGGCGGCCAGGGCCTCGACCTGCCCGTCCGTGAGGCGCGCGGGCCGGGGCGCAGCCGCCGACGAGAGGCTCGTGGACTCGATCCCGCGCAGCTCGCGGCGGGTGGCCACGGCAACGACGCCCCTCTTGGCCAGGGCGCCGACCGCGCTCGCGGCTCCGGGGATGGTCGCCGAGAGCTCGGAGACGCGCTGCGGGCCGGCGGCCAGCGCCGCGATCACGGCGCGCTGGCGGCTCGCGGCGCGGGTGGGCGTGAAGTCGTTGGCCTCGGGCGTGAGGCTCGCCCAGCGCGCGTCGCGGGGCCCGGCCTTCTCGCTCACGAGCTCCCACGGGGCGTCCGGGGACGGGCGCGTGACCTTGACCTTCTGGCCGGGAGCCAGGAAGGGGCGGACCGCGTCGCACAAGGGGCAGGCGTAGGCGCGCGCCATCCAGCTCGCGACGCGCGCCGAGGCGTCGTCGAAGGCCGGCGCGGCCAGGACCTGCGCCACCGGTAGGATCTGCTGGGCGCTGACGTTTGCGGGGGGCTCGTCCGAGACGGCCATGACGTAGCCCACCGCCGCGCGGTGCGAGAAGGGCACGAGGACCGTGGCCCCCACGGCGAGCGCGGGGCCGAGCGCGGCGGGCGCGGCGTAGTCGAAGGTGCCCTCGAGCGCGCGCGTGGGTATGTCGAGCGCGACGCTCGCGTAGCGCATGGGCGCCTCCGTTTCTTGCTGCGTCGTGGATTCTTGGAGTCTTGATTGTAGTGGAGATCCGAGAGGGCGGGCGCTGGGCTACGGATACTGCCTGGAGACCTCATCCCTTCAGCAAATCGCCGAGCAAAGTGAATAGGGGGTTTTCCCCTCTCACTGTCCCTGCGGTATTAATTGAAAAAAAATACTCTGTTTGATTTCGTACTATGCTGTTTCTGAAAGGAATCCATCGTTGATGAGCAACTTTCAGAGGGGTGTCGTCCATGTCGCCGGCCATGGTCACGCGGAATCTGAGGAAGTCATTCCCCGTTGGGGCCGCCGGGGGCATAAGGAAATCGAAATCCTCCACGGCATCGACATGCGCGTCGAGCAGGGGAGTTCGTGGGGATCTTCGGCCCGAGCGGCTCGGGAAAGTCGACCCTTCTGCACTGCATGACGGGGCTGACGCAGGCGCCGGAAGGCTCGGTCAACATGTTGGGCAACGAGCTCACCTCGCCGGGCCGCTCGGCCCTGTCCAGGCTCCAGCGTGCGCACGCTGGCTTCGTCTTCCAGTCGTTCTGCCTCATCGATTCTCTAAATGTGGCGGACAACGTCGCCCTGCCGTCACGGCTCCTGAGAAGGTCCCTGCCCCAAGACGCGGTGGAGGGCCCGCTCACCGAGGTGGTCCTTGGTGGTCCTTGGTGGTCCTTGGTGGTCCTTGGTGGTCCTTGGTGGTCCTTGGTGGTCCTTGGTGGTCCTTGGTGGTCCTTGGTGGTCCTTGGTGGTCCTTGGTGGTCCTTGGTGGTCGTGGCAAGGAGCGCATCCAGTCGCTGTCCGGTGGCGAGCAGCAGCGTTGACCTTCTCAGGAAATTCAGCGAGAAACCGAAAAAGGCCGTGGTGCTGGTCACCCACGACCTGTCCGCAGCCAAGCTCGTGAACCGTGCCGTCGTCATACGCGACGGGCTCATCGACTCGGAGGAGCGGCACCCTACCGCCGAGCACCTCCTCGAACTGATGGAGGCCTAGGATGTTCAAGCTTGCCGCCTGCGGCCTTGTCGGCTCGCTCGTCGGTGGCCTGGTCTCACTCGCTCTCTATCCTCCCTCTTTCTCCTCCTCTTTAGCGACTTCGGTCCATCGGTCGTGACGCTTAACGTGACTCCGGATGCCACTGGGACTCCCCTGGTGGCGTTCTGGTCCGCACTCATCTTTCTATGTGGGGGATTCGGTGCCGCCCGAGGGGCCTCAAAGACAAAGCCCCTGGCTGCTCTCTCGGAGCTGGAGCGCGCCACGTCCAAGGTCCCGTTGCTCAGAATCGCCCTGCTGGGTCTCTCTATCGCATGCGCCGTCTGGTTCTACGACCTTATGAAGACCGCTGATGCGAAGGATGTAATCACCTGGGGCTTCGTCTTCCCCCTTCCCATCATCGGCGTCTTCTCCGCCCTCTCTCCCTGGATCCTGCCGACCGTACTCCGAGCGTGGTCCATCCTGCTCAGACCCCTCGTCCTGTCCGACCTAGCAGGAAAGGAGGCTCGTTACTCCCTTGCCAGCAGCTCCTCCATGGAGTTGCCCGTCATGGTAGGCTACGAGATTATCTGTGGGTTCTCTTCCGCCCTAGGTCCTCTGGCCGTGTGGTATGCCACGCACGTGGGCTCAGACGGTGATTTCATGGTGGGTTGGACGCCGACGGTCATCATGCTGGGTGGACCTTTGCTCATCTGCGTAGTGGGCGCGACGGCAAGCGCACTGATGTCCGCTGCGGACCGCAGTCAGAGCACCGCCTCCCTGATATCTCTGGGAGCGACCCCGGCGGAGACTGTCTGCGTCAGTCTCATCGAGGCGACGCTTCACATGCTCAATGCCCTGATCGTGGGGGCTCTTGCCGTTCTCGTCTCGATCTTCTTCACGTCGCTGGCCCTCGGAGTAGCTCCTTTCGAGGGGCTAGACCTCGACGTGGGACTCGTGGTCTGCGCGGTCGGGCTGGGTCTGGTCGCAGTCGCCCTGTGCGCGGGTACCCTGCACGGCATCCTGCGGGTGCGGGGTGCGGAATAGCTGGGCTGGAGCGTCGCCAACGTCGCCACAGCGTGCCCCGGTCTTTAAACGCTACCGGCAGTCTGGCGCCGTTTTTCTCCGCATCAACTCTCCCTCATGAGGGCTCCTCGACGTCCTCCGCGCGCGCCACCCGTGATCCAGGCCTCATCTGGGGTTGGGGCGCGAAGCGCCTCTGAAGAAAGTCCCCGTAGGTGACGTCAGAGGCCGCGAGCTCGGCAATTGGCTGGTCTCGTAGCCCGTGAGCCAGGACGTGACGGCGTCCACCTCGGCGCGCGCCCCTTGCGTTCGGCCTTGGCGACCAAGAGCGGGTAGACCCACGCGAACCCCACCCGGTAGACCTTCTGGCTGTTTGCCCTGGCGCCCCCTCCGCCGAACTATTGCGCCCCCATCATACGACGGGGCGCATGTGGCAATCGCAAAACGTTCGTCAAGGACGTCCGCGCCCCAGGGCGGTTGCGGCACTTATCGGTGTTGAGATGCCGCAGATGCCCCGCCGAATGGGCGTAGGGCTACCGCGACGGGGCGGTTGCAGCGGTTCTCAGCGTTGGAACACCGCAAGCGCCCCGCCGGGCAAGCCGAGAAGAATGGCACGGGGCGGGTGCGGCACTTCTCGGCGTCGGAACACGTGAAGCGCCCCACCGGGCAATCATGAGAGAAGCTCGGCGGGGCACATGCGGCAGTCGCGACGGCAGGAACGCCAGGAGGGTCCCCTACGCCACCCGCGCCTCGGCGACGGCGCGCTTGAGCTCCTCGACGCGGTCGCACCTCTCCCAGGTGAAGTCGGGGTCCTCGCGGCCGAAGTGCCCGTAGGCCGCGGTCTTCTCGAAGATGGGGCGGCGCAGCCTGAGGTCGCGCACGATGGCGCCCGGGCGCAGGTCGAAGACGCGCTCGACCGCGCGCTCGATCGTCTCGTCGTCCACCGCTCCCGTGCCGAAGGTGTCCACCATGATGGACAGCGGGTGCGCGACGCCGATTGCGTAGGCGAGCTCGATCTCGCACTTGTGCGCGAGGCCGGCGGACACCACGTTCTTGGCCACCCAGCGCGCCGCGTAGGCGGCCGAGCGATCGACCTTGGTGCAGTCCTTGCCCGAGAAGCACCCGCCGCCGTGACGACCCATGCCACCGTAGGTGTCCACGATGATCTTGCGGCCCGTGAGACCCGTGTCGCCCATGGGCCCGCCGACCACGAAGCGCCCGGTGGGGTTTACGTAGATGTCGGCGTCCCTCCAGCGGATGCCCACCTCGTCCAGGACCGGCGCGATCACGTGCTCGATCATGTCGCGCTTGATGACGCCCATGTCTTTGATCTTGTCGGCGTGCTGCGTGGAAACGACGATGGCCGTGACCTCGACGGGGCGGTCGTCCTCGTAGCGCACGGTCACCTGGGTCTTGCCGTCGGGGCGCAGGTAGTCCACCGTGTGGTCCTTGCGCACGGCGGACAGGCGCTCGGAGAGCCGCTGCGCGAGGTAGGCGGGCATGGGCATGAGGACGTCGGTCTCGTCCGAGGCGTAGCCGAACATCATGCCCTGGTCGCCGGCGCCGATGGCGTCGATGGGGTCCGTCGTGCCGCCGGCCTGCGCGTCGAAGGACTCGTCGACCCCCATGGCGATGTCGGGGCTCTGCTCGTGGATGAGGTTGAGCACGCCGCAGGTGTCGCAATCGAAGCCGTACTTCGCGCGGTCGTAGCCGATCCGGCGGATGACCTCGCGGGCGATCCTCTGCACGTCGACGTAGGCAGCCGTGCGAATCTCGCCGGCCACGATCACGGTCCCCGTGGTCACGAAGGTCTCGCAGGCGCAGCGGATGTTGTTCACGCAGGCCGGCATGCCCGACGGAGAGACGTAGCCCGCAGACTCGAGCTCGGTCTCCTTGCGGATGATCGCGTCGAGGATGGCGTCGGAGACCTGGTCGCAGATCTTGTCGGGGTGGCCCTCCGTGACGCTCTCGGAGGTGAAGAAGCGGTTGCGGTGAGACATTCATTCATCCTTTCCTGATGGGGGAAGCTCGTGTGTCGTGGGATTCTTAGCCGAGAAGAGCGTGCGGGCGCGCGCGGTGCCCATGCCCGAGAAGACCAGGTCGAGCATCTCGCGCACGAGGTCGGAGCTCTCGTGCGCCGCAATGTCGGGCCCGACGTACTCGTAGACCACGAACGATCCGACGATACCCACGGCGCTCAGGCGGCTGTTGGACTCGGCGCGCACGAGCCCCTCCTCCTTGGCCCGCTCGAACTGGGCCGTGAGGATCGAGATGATGCGCGCGAGGTGCGTCTCGACGCTCGGGAGCACGTCGTGGCCGTCGGCCGCCGACCCGCGCGTCATGGCGAGCATGAGGGGGGTCCCGGGACGCAGGCCCTCGACGAGGGTCTGGACGAGGCCGAAGATCGACTCCGCCGAGGAGGGGGCCTTGGCCACGACGCCCTCGACGCTGTCCACCAGGCCGTCGACCGAGCGATCGAAGACGGAGCGCACGAGCGCGGTCTTGTCGGCGAAATAGTAGTAGAGGGCGCCCTTCGACATCGCGCAGCGCTCCGAGACCTCGCTCATCTGGAAGTCGGTGCTGCCGTGCTCGACCATGAGCTCGGCGGCGGCGGACATGATCTTCTCGCGGGTGGCCGCACTCTTGCGCGTCTTGGTGCCCGAGCGCAGGCGCGCGCCCTGGCGGGCCACGGTCTGCTCGATGCTGTCGCGAGCCACCTCGCGCACGCTCTGGACGTCGCTGGCCAGCCGGGAGGTCACCTTGTCGTCCAAGATGTTCACGAGAAGTCCTTCTCTCTTGTTGAGTCGAGGGCGATTCTACCATCCGGGCCGCCTTTTTGAGCGCATTTCAAAAAAACTGAACAGAGGCGGGGCGAGAAGATCGGGCACGGCGAGCACGCGCGGCGCCCCGGCGGTGTTTTCCCTCGCCCTGCCGTCCGCGCTATACTGGCACGCGTATGTGAAGACGGCACCCCGAGGAGCATCCATGTCCGACAGCACCACCCCCGTCCGCGTGCGCTTCGCGCCCTCCCCCACCGGCAAGCTCCACGTGGGCGGCGCGCGCACCGCGATCTACAACTGGGCCTTCGCCCGCTCCCATCACGGAACCTTTATCCTGCGCATCGACGACACCGACCCCACGCGCTCGACCGAGGAGAACACCCAGATCATCCTGCGCGCCCTGCGCTGGCTGGGCCTGGACTGGGACGAAGGCCCCGAGGTCGGCGGGGACTTTGGCCCCTACGAGCAGACCGAGCGCGCCGAGCTCTACCGCGCCGCCGCGCGCAGGCTCTGGGACGAGGGCAGGGCGTACCCGTGCTTCTGCACGCCCGACCAGCTCGCGGCCGACAAGGCCGCCGCGCAGGAGCGCAAGGACCCCTTCCAGGGCTATCAGCGCCGCTGCCGCGGCCTCGACCCCGCCGAGGCGCGCTCCCGCGTGGAGGCCGGCGAGCCGTACGTCCTGCGCATCAAGGTGCCGCTCGACCGCGGCGACGTGGTGGTCCACGACGCGGTCCACGGCGACGTGACCTTTGACGCCAAGGAGCTCGACGACTTTGTCATCCAGCGCACCGACGGCACGCCCACCTACAACTTCGCCACCGTGGTCGACGACGCCGCCATGCGGATCACGCACGTCATCCGCGGCGACGACCACCTCTCCAACACCCCGCGCCAGATCATGGTCTACGAGGCCCTGGGCGCGCCGGTGCCCACCTTCGCGCACCTCTCGATGATCCTGGGCGCGGACGGCAAGAAGCTCTCCAAGCGCCACGGCGCCACCAACGTGGAGGAGTACCGCGACGCGGGCTACCTCTCCGACGCCTTCGTGAACTACCTGGCGCTTCTGGGGTGGTCGCTGGACGGCGAGACCACGATCGTGCCGCGCGCGACCCTGGCCGCGCGCTTCTCGCTCGACCACGTCTCCAAGAACCCGGCCACCTTCGACCCGGACAAGCTCGACTGGATCAACGCGACCTACCTCAACGCGATGTCCGACGACGAGTTCGCCCGTAAGGTCATGGTCCCCGAGCTCGTGAGCGCGCACCTCATGGCCCCCGGCGAGAGGCGCGACCCCGCCTGGCTGCGAGCGCTCGCCCGCGTGGTGAAGCCGCGCACCAAGATGTCCGCCGACGCCGCGCGGGTGGCCGCCCCCGTCTTTGCCACGGCCGCCACCCTCGCCTACGACGAGAAGTCCGTGGCAAAGGGGCTCGCCAGGCAGGGCGCCGGCGCGATCCTGGACGCCGCGTCCGAGGCGCTCGGGACCGTGGACGCCGCCGACTGGACGGCCGAGGCCGTGGACACTGCCCTGGAGGCGCTGCCCGAGGAGCTGGGCCTCAAGAAACGCCTGGTCTTCCAGGCCGTACGCGTGGCCGTGTGCGGCAACCTGGTGAGCCCGCCTCTCGGCGAGACCATGGCGCTCGTGGGCAAAGACGACTGCCTCGCTCGGGTCGCGCGCGCACGCACGATGGCCCTCTAGGAAGATTCCGAGGTCGCGCCGCCCGCACGCGCGCTCGTTGGGCGTCGCGACCACATGCACCGAGCATAACCCCATCCGTCACCGAAGGGAGACGACGTGTCCTCTACGCCGCAGACGCTTGCCACCACATCGGCCTTCGAGGTCCTGGGGCCCGTGATGGTGGGTCCCTCCTCCTCGCACACCGCGGGCGCCCTGCGCTGCGCGCGCGTGGCCACCTCGCTCGTGGAGGGCCGCGTGGCGCGCGTGCGCTTCACCCTGTGGAACTCCTTCGCCCACACGCATCGGGGCCACGGCACCGACCGCGCGCTGGTGGCCGGGGTCCTGGGGCTCGACGCCGACGACGAGCGCATCAGGGACGCCTTCGAGCTCGCCCGCGAGGCCGGGCTCGACGTGAGCTTCGAGGTAGCCGGCGACGACGCCACGATGCACCCCAACACCGTGGACATCGACCTCGAGGGCACGGACGGCGTCCGCTGCCAGGTGCGCGGTGAGAGCCTCGGCGGGGCCAGGGTGCGCATCAGCCGCATCAACGGGGTGGGCGTGGACATCACGGGGGCCTACGCCACCCTCTTCGTGGCGCACGAGGACGTTCCCGGCGCCCTGGCCAGTCTCACGACGCTTCTCGCCGAGGCGAACGTGAACATAGCCCGCTGCCGCACCTATCGCACCGAGCAGGGCGGGCGGGCCTACACCGTCTTCGAGACCGACGGGGCGCCGGACGCCTCCGTGGTGCCCATGGTGCGCCAGCTGCGCCACGTGAGCTACGCGACGTTCATCCAGGTGCCGGGCTCGGCCTCCATGCTCTCCCCCGGCGTCACGGCCCCGGAGCTCTTTGACAACGGGGCCCAGCTCCTGGATGCCTGCGAGGCGCGCGGCACGTCCATCGGGGCGCTCATGCGCCTGCGTGAGACGCAGCTCACGGGGGCCGCGCGCGCCGACGAGGCCATGGCCCGCGTGCTCGAGGTCATGCGACGAGAGACGAGCGAGCCGATCGCACGGCCGCAGCGCTCCCTAGGCGGCTTCATCGGGGGCGAGGCGCGGCGCGTGAACGCGGCCGCGGCGACCCTCGCGCCGGCGCTCATGGGGTTTGCCCAGACGGACGCCGTGGCGCGCGCGATGGCCGTCCTGGAGCGCTCGGCCGCCATGGGCGTCATCGTGGCCGCCCCCACGGCGGGCGCCTCAGGCGTGGTGCCGGGCTGCGTGCTCGCCTGCGCCGACGCGCTCGGGGCGAATGACGACGCCGCAGCTGCGGCCCTGTGGTGCGCGGCGGCCGTAGGGCTCAACATCCAGACCTCGGCCTCGGTGGCCGGGGCCGAGGGCGGCTGCCAGGCCGAGGTGGGCAGCGCGGCGGCCATGGCGGCCGCGGCCCTGGTCGAGCTCATGGGCGGGACGCCCGCCGAGGCCCTGACCGCGAGCTCACTGGCGCTCTCCAATTTGCTCGGCCTGGTCTGCGACCCGGTGGGCGGCCTCGTGGAGGTGCCCTGCCAGGCGAGAAACGCTATCGGCGTGGCGGCGGCCTTCTCGTCCGCGCAGCTCGCGCTGTCCGGTGTGGGCTCGCTCGTGCCGTTCGACGAGGTCGTGCGCACCATGGCCGAGGTGGGCCACGCGATGCCGGCGTCCCTGCGCGAGACCGCCCGCGGTGGCCTCGCGGTCGCGCCCTCCGCGCGCGCCGCCTGCGCGGCGTGTAACGCCTGCGGGTAGGGCGGCGAGGCAGAGGTCGCTCCGAGGGGCGCCCTTCTCGCCGGCCCTGGCGTTGGCTGCTCATGAATCCGCCCCTGTGGCACGATTTTGTCGAGTTTGCTCAAGAACCCTGGGGTAGGGCAGTCGCCAGACAGCTCTCCACTGCCCCAGCGGCGGATTCACGGCGCTTCCCGCGCTGAGGCAGCGAAGCGGCACATTCTGACGATGACATGCTCGAGGATCTCGAGGAGATACTCCTGGGAGCGGGTGTCATCCTCCAGTTCGTGGATCCGCCAAAGGGATTGCCCCTATACGGCATTACTCGATGGATTGACAACAGAGTGCCGCTCATCCAGCAGACGGGATGTCGGAAAACCGATGGCTATCTCATCTGGACGCTCTTCCACGAAATCGGGCACGTGCTCAACGACGGTCACGGCGCCGTACTACTTGACTTCACCAATGGGACAGAGAGCAGCACCGATGAACGGGAAAAGCCGCGAACAGCTTCGCCAAGGAAGAGCTCTTCGAATCATCCGGGCTTGGCAACTTCCATGGCCTAACACGAGTGGATGACATCAGGGGGGGCGGCCGAGGCCGCTGGGGTATGTCCCGGAGTTGCCGTTAAGGAGATGCACCGCAAGCAGATGCTAGAGCACAGCTGGCGTAATGACCTCATGCAGAAGATAAAGATTCCCCTGGAGGCCATCTGCTAGCTCAAAAGAAAAACGTCCCATGCTTCCACCAAGATATGGCCTGGGACGAGGCCAGTCAGCCAACGATTGGAAGCGTGATCATTGAGCCACGCAGGAAAAGAAACGCCCAAACCGACGCGACCCGACCATCGCGATGACCCATGCCGACCGGACGCTCAGAATTCTAGAGGATGGCATCCAGCACCTTCCATGGAAAGCTTCTCGGTCGTGCCCGTCAACAAGCCCAATCGCTTCGTACTGCCTCATCAACGATGACGGGTAGTCCATGTGGAGATACCATGGGCCAGCGGCCAAAACGCGTTCTCCGAGAGTCCCGATTTGGCACAAAAAATCGGCGGACGCCCAGCTAGTGGGCAGTCCGCCGAATTCAAAGTTGGTAGCCCGTACCAGATTCGAACTGGTGATCTCCGCCTTGAGAGGGCGGCGTCCTAAACCGCTAGACGAACGGGCCAAAGCGCATTGGTAGCCCGTACCAGATTCGAACTGGTGATCTCCGCCTTGAGAGGGCGGCGTCCTAAACCGCTAGACGAACGGGCCACATATGCGATTGTGGGCACTGGCTGGGATGGAGAGAGTCGAACTCCCGTTGACGGAACCAGAATCCGCTGTCCTACCACTAGACGACATCCCAAAAACTGCCCTCACGCTTCTCAGCGCGAGGAAACAGTATACAGGACTCGTCTGCGCGCGCAAGGGGAATTGAGCATAATGTGAAGCGCGCCCTTCTCTTTTGTGGTTGGTCGCGCTAACTGACTTCGTGCACGTCAAGAGGGCGGCCCCAGCTCCTTCGCCAAGGCCGCCCCCCACGAGTCGGTGATGCCAAGACCAGTTGCGGCTAGTCCACCGCGTCCTTGGCCTTGTCAGCAGCCTCCTTCGCCCCGCGCTTCGCCTCGCCCGCGGCCTTCTTGGCGCCGCGCTTGGCGTCGCCCGCCGCTTCCTTCGCCCCGCGCTTGACGTCGCCGGCGACCTCCTTGGCCTTGTTCTTGGCGTCGTCGACCTTATCATCGGCACCATCGAGCACATCCTGGGCGGCTTCCTTCGCCGCCACGGCGACGTCCTTGGCCTTCTCGCCAGCGTCAACGACGGCGTCCTTGGCCGCCTCGCCCGCGTCGGCGGCTGCGTCCTTGACGGCTTCTGCCACATTGGCAAACTTATCCTTGAGGTCTGACATGAACGCTCCCTTCGTCGGTGAACAACATGCCCCTTGTATACCCAGGCGGTAGCATTTCTTGCATGGCCCGCCCCGAGTGGCTCGGGACATATGGTAGACGCTTCCTACCAGCGCATCTGAGCGAGAAGGGTCGCGCGGTCGTTGGGCAGCTCGCCCGCCATGACCGCGGCGAAGAGCTGCTCGAGCACCATGCCCACGCGCGGCCCCGGCTCGATGCCGCACGCGTGCAGCACGTCCTCCCCGCCCACGGCGAGGTCGCGGACGCGATAGACCGGCCCCGCCGCGAGCGCCGAGCGCAGGGCCGCCCCCACCTCGTCGAGCTCGGTCGCATAGCTCCTGAAGGCGGGGGCCTTGGCCACGGCGTCGGCGCGCTTGAGGTCCAGGAGCGCGAACGCAAGCGGCCTCGCCTGCCCCGACGCACGACGCTCGAGCTCGGCAAGCATCGAGCGCACCGAGACGCTCGTCGCGGACACTGGGAGGTCGTGCAGCTCCACCAGGGCCGCCGCGGCCCTGGTCACCTCCGTGGGAAGCGCCATGCGCCCCATGACGGCCCTGAGCGTGCGCGCCCCCTGCCGCGGGTGGTCAAAGAAGTGGCCGCGACCGGAGTCGTCGACGCTCCAGCACGCGGGCTTGGCCACGTCATGCAGAAGGGCCGCCCACCTGAGCGCCCTCGTCGGCAGGCCGCCCGCGAACTCCTCCGCGCCCGCGCAGACGCGCGCGGTGTGCTCGAGCACGTCATAGGCGTGGTACGGGCTCCTCTGGTCGAAGCCGGCCAGGGGAGCCAGCTCGGGCAGGGCGGCCTCCAACACGGCGAACTCGTGGCGCAGGGCCCAGGCCGCGCGCCCCGTGGCCAGGATGCCGTCCAGCTCCTGGCCGATGCGCTCCTGCGCTATGTCGTCCAGCTCACCCGCACAGGCGACGAGCGCCTCCTGCGTGGCGGGCTCGATCGTCGCGTCGAGCCGGCACGCGAAGCGCACCGCCCGCAGCACGCGCAGGGCGTCCTCCTCGAAGCGCCGGCGAGGCGACCCCACCGCGCGGATCACGCGAGCCGCAAGGTCGGCGCGCCCGCCATAGGGGTCAAGCAGGCCGCGCGCGGGGTGGAAGGCCATCGCGTTGACGGTGAAGTCGCGCCGCGCGAGGTCGGCGCGGACGTCGTCCACGAAGCGCACCTCGTCGGGGTGGCGCCGGTCGGAGTAGCCCCCCTCGACGCGGTACGTGGTGGTCTCCACGGTCATGCCGTCCACGACGGCGGTCACGGTGCCGTGCGCCGTACCGGTCTCGTGCACCGTGATGTTCGCCGCGCGCAGGACGCGGGCGGCCTCGGGCCAGGGCGCCCGCGTGGTCACGTCCACGTCGTGCCCCGAGACGCCGAGAAGCGCGTCGCGCACCCAGCCGCCCACGACCCAGGCCTCGTGGCCGGCGTCCTCGAGCGCGTCCAGGACGCGCCGCGCGTAGCCGGGCAGCTCGCGCGCCAGGCGTGCCTCGAGCGCGCCCGTTGTCTCTTTTGGCAGGTTCTTCATGCCGCCGATTCTAGCATGCCGGGCGCGAGAGCCCCAACGCGCTCCCGCGGGCGTCCTTCTGGCCGAGTCTGCCGCCCTGCGCGAATTTGTAATCTCAGAGCTCCGTTCCGTGCACTATGGCAGGGTCGGCATCGGCGCACGGCAGGATCGGTGACGCCACGGCTGCTCGTTGGGACACGCGGCGAAGGCGCGTCCAGCGACGAGCGCCGCGCCACCTCGCGTGCTATGCTCGAACGCGGAAAACGCCGAACCCCAACCAGGGAGGAAACCATGGACCAGACGTCCCCCATCACCGCCGACGACCTCGCGGCGGCCCGGAAGGACTTTCTCGCCGAGCGCGCCAACGTCGTGGCCAAGAACGCCGTGAGCTCCTCGGGGCTGCGCGCCGCCGCGCGCGTACCCGAGCGGGTGGCCGCCAACACGACCACCTTCGACGTGGAGGTCAGCCAGGGCGAGCGCACGGACCAGGAGCGCTCGGGTCGCTGCTGGATGTTCGCGAGCCTCAACACCATGCGCTACCGCGTCATCAAGAAGTACAACCTCAAGACCTTCGAGCTCTCCCAGGCCTATCCCCTGTTCTGGGACAAGCTCGAGAAGAGCAACTGGTTCTTCGAGAACGTCCTCGACACGCTCGACGAGCCCCTGGACGGTCGCCTCGTGAGCTACCTGCTCACCGACCCCGTGGGCGACGGCGGCCAGTGGGACATGTTCAAGGCCCTCGTGAAGAAGTACGGCGTTGCCCCCAAGGAGGCCATGCCCGAGACCGCCTGCTCCCGGAACACCCACGAGCTTGACAAGTATCTGACGCGCTACCTGCGCGGCGCCGCCAAGCGCCTGCGCGAGAGCCATGCCGCCGGCGTGGGCGCCGCCGACCTCTCCCAGATGAGGAAGGAGATGGTGGGCGACGTCTACCACCTCCTCGTCACCTGCCTGGGCGAGCCGCCCCAGTCCTTCTCGGCGCGCGTGCGCGACAGGGACGACAAGCTCGCCCTCTCCGGCACCTTCACGCCCCAGGAGTTCTTCGCCGAGGCCGTGGGCATGGAGCTCGACGACTACGTCTCGCTCATCAGCGCCCCCACGGCCGACAAGCCCTTCGGCCACGTCTACACGGTCGACCGGCTGGGCAACGTGGTGGAGGCCGGCGGCGTGCGCTACCTCAACCTGCCGCCGGACGAGCTCAAGCGCGTGGCGATCGCCCAGCTCAAGGACAATCTGCCCGTGTGGTTCGGCTGCGACGTGGACCAGTCCTACGTGCGCGACGAGGGCATCATGGACGTCGCCGCGCTCGACGTGGACGGCCTTCTGGGCTTTGACGTCGAAGGTTGCATGGACAAGGCCGAGCGCCTGGACTACGGCGAGTCGGCCATGACCCACGCCATGGTCCTCGAGGGCGTCAACCTGGACGAGAAGGGCGCACCCACGCTCTGGAAGGTCGAGAACAGCTGGGGCAAGGACCACGGCAGAAACGGCTTCGACACCCTCTCCGACCCCTGGTTCGACGAGTACGTCTACCAGGTCGTCGTTGATAAGAGGTACCTCACCGACGACGAGCGCCGCACCTATGAGACCGCCGAGCCGACGCATCTGGCCCCGTGGGACCCCATGGGCTCGCTCGCCCGCGTGCGCTAGGGGGCGGCCATGACCGATACCAACAAGACCGGCCGGCCCGCCGCGGTCCCAGGCGCCCTTGACCCCGCCTGGTCGGACGACCTCACCGCCCGCTTCTCCGACGAGCGCGCCAACCGCGTGGCCAGAAACGCCGCGACCTCGTCGAACCTCATGAAGGCGGCGCGCAACGTCTCCGCGCTGCGCACGTACCACGACACCTTCGGCGTGAGCCGCCCCCGCACGGGCGAGGTCACCAACCAGCGTCACTCCGGCCGCTGCTGGATGTTCTCGGCACTCAACGTGGCCCGCGCGGCCACCATGGACCTTCTCGACGTGGACAGCTTCGAGTTCTCGCAGGCCTACGGCATGTTCTACGACAAGCTCGAGAAGTTCAACTCCGGCCTGGCGCGCATCGCGGAGACCGCCGGACGGCCCACCTCGGATCGCGCGGTCGCCTACGTGCTGGACGAGGCCATGGGCGACGGCGGCTTCTACCCCTTCGCCATGAACCTCATCGCCAAGTGGGGCCTCGTGCCCAAGGACGCCATGCCCGAGACCGCCTGCTCCAAGGACTCCTCGCAGATGAACCAGCAGCTCCAGCGCCTGTTCCATCGCTCGGCCGGCGAGCTGCGCGCCCGCGCCGCGGCCGGTGCCACGCCCGCGGAGCTCGACGACGCCCGACGCGAGATGGTCGCCGCCTGCCATCGCGTGCTCTGCGTCTGCCTGGGCGAGCCTCCCCTGACCTTTGACCTCGAGCTCCCCGTGGGCAAGAAGTGCCGGCTCGACCGCAGCCGCCTCGTGCGCCAGGAGGGCGCGCCCGACGCCGACGACCAGGGCGCCGACAAGGCCGACAAGGACGTCGAGCGCTGGCTCCTCGTTGACCGCGGCCTCACCCCGCGCGCGTTCTGCGAGCGCTACGTCCCCCTTGACCCCGCCGACTGCGTCGATCTGGTCTGCATGCCCGGCGAGGGGCGCCCCTGGGGCACCGCGTGGCATCCCACGCTCACCGACTCCGTGGAGGGCGGTCGCCCCGTGCGCTGGCTCAACGTGGAGCAGGGCGTCCTCGAGGCCGCGGCCGTGGCCTCCCTGCGCGCCGGGCAGCCGTGCTCGATGTCGTGCGACGTGATGCAGGACTTCCCCCGCCACATCGAGGACTTCCCCGGCGTGCTCGCCTGCGACACCATGGACTACGAGGGCCTTCTCGGCGTGAAGCTGGGAATGGACCGCACCCAGATGCTCGACCTGCACGAGACGAGCCTCACCCACGCCATGACCTTCCAGGGCGTGGAGCTGGGGGCGGACGGCTCCCCCGTGGCCTGGCGCATCGAGAACAGCTGGGGCAAGGAGGCCTGCAAGGACGGCTACCTCGTGGCGAGCGCCGACTGGTTTCGCACCTACGGCGGCGAGGTCGTCGTGAGGCGCGAGTTCGTCCCGGACGACGTGCTCGCCCTGTGGGACGAGGCGCCCACGACCGACGTGGCCCCTTGGGACCCCGTCGGGGCCTGCCTGCCGCTCCAGGACTAGCGGCGTCAGCGCACGCCCCTGGCTCCTCACACGAAAGGACTCCCGCGCTTCTCGGCGCGGGAGTCCTTTTTTGCTGCTATGCGACGACGCGATGGTGTCCATGCTCTATTCCGGCGGCAGGATCTCGGTCCAGCAGCCGTCGGGGTCGGCGATGAAGTAGAGGCCCATGGCGGGGTTCTCCCTCACGATGCAGCCCATCTCCTCGTGCAGGCGATGGAAGCCATCGTAGTCGTCCACGCGCACGGCCATGTGCGTGTCGCCGATGCCGTTGTCGTAGGGCTCGGTGCGCCCGCGGTTCCAGGTGAGCTCGAGCTCGAAGTCGGACTCGTCGTTGCCCATGAACGCGATGGCCCATGAGCCGTCCTCCGGACCCTTGCGACGCAACTCGCGCATGCCAAGGGCCTTCTCGTAGAACGCGATCGAGGCCTCGAGGTCAAGGACGTGGACGTTGTGGTGGATGAGCTTGGCCTTCATGGGGACTCCCTTCGTCGGCTTCTGTCGTCCAATCCTAGCGCAGGCGCTAGAACTCCGCAAAGCGCGGCCCCAGCGCGCGGCAGAGCTCCTCTCCGGACGCGAGCTCGCGCACGGCGCCGCAGAAGCGCTCCTCGTCGCCCGCACGAAACAGGCAGGTGAGCTGCACGTCCTCGGCAAAGAGGGCGTCGTCGACCCGACCGCCCGCCTCGGTGGCGAGGCGGGCCACGCGCTCGTAGAGCGCATAGGGCAGCTGGGCCACCACGGGCGTGACGAGCGTCATCTGTGCGATCGAGCCGTCCTTCTCGGCCGTTGCGAGGGCGTCCGAGGCGGCCGCCGCGTAGGCGCGCACGAGGCCGCCCGGGCCCAGAAGCGTGCCCCCGAAGTAGCGGGTGACCACGCAGCATACGTCCGCCAGGCCGGTGCCGCGCAGCACGTCCAGGACGGGCATGCCCGCGGTCCGGGAGGGCTCCCCGTCGTCCGAGCAGCGCTCGCGCCCGTCCGCGAGGACCCACGCGAAGACGTGGTGGCGCGCGTCATGGTGCTGCGCGCGAACGCGGGCGAGATGCTCCTCGGCCTCGTGCTCGTCGCAGACGCGCACGAGCTGCGCGATGAAGCGGCTGCGACGGTCCTCGCACGTGCCGGTCGCCTCCGCGCCGGCCCGCAGCGTGCGAAATCCCATGGCTCCATCGGTACCGACGGGCTCCCCCTCGGGCAGACTCACGGACACGACCCTTCCAGACGACGACGCGACCACGGGCCATTGTAGACGAGCGCGCGCAGCGGGGCCCACGACGGGACTCGCGGCAGAGTTCAACGCGATTCGTGCTAGAATCGTCTGCGCGAGGTGGGCCAGACGACCGCGGGGCCGCGCCGCCGCAAGGTGGTCGCGACCATGAGGAAAGTCCGGGCTCCACAGGGCAGGATGCCGGCCAACGGCCGGGCGGGGAAACCCGACGGAAAGCGCCGCAGAAAAGAAGACTCCCACCTGCGCCCTCGGGCGCAAAGGGAAAAGCTGAAACGGTGGTGCAAGAGACCACCAGCGTCGTGGCAACACGACGGCTTGGCAAGCCCCATCCGGAGCAAGCGCAAATAGGAGCGCCATGGTGTGGCCCGCACCGCGCTCGGGTTGCGCGCTCGAGGCGACCGGCGACGGTCGCCCTAGATAAATGGTCGTCCGCGACAGAACCCGGCTTATCGGCCCACCTCGCACCTCTTGCCCTTCTCGGCGCCCCCCTGCCGGCGAGCCTGCCGTCCCGCACAGAATCGTTTCACGCAGCCGTCTTTTTGTGCATAGTGGCACGCTCGAGGAGTTCGAGCAGCTCCCTCACAGGTCCTTCTCGGCGAGAAGGACCGCGGCCTAGACCGCAACGGCAAGGTAGGAGATCTTTTCTCCATCAGGCAGAAGGAGGCCTCCTGCCCCGCAGCCAGGCTTCCAGCCACCCACGCGAGCGCTGACGGGAATCCCCCGATGGCGTGCGGGTGGATTCCCGTGCGGTATGCCACATGGATTGACCAGAGACCAAAACGTCCGCACGTTGCGCGCCTCCCCCCCAGCGCGCCGCGCGCACGTAGAGGCCCTGCCGGGGCGAGAAGAGCCTCCCCACAGAGGGGTCGTCGGGCCCAGGCGTCGCTCGAGCGCGACCGCGTCCGCGCGACGGGAGGCAGCCAGGCAGCTGCCTGCGGCCTCGGCCTCGCTGAGCAAGGTGGCGACCCTCCCGCTCATGCTCTTCTCCCCTCCTGCGCCTCCCGCGCGCCGTCGTGGCCCGACATCCTCCCCCGTTCGCGCCCCAGCTGACGGGGCGCTTCGGCGAGCGGTACCTGGCCCGGCGCCGCCTCTTTGGCAACGAGAGGCCCGCGCGCCACGAGCCTGCCACTATGCACAAAACGGCGCGCTGAGGGTGGCGTTCTGTGCATAGTGGCAGGCTCGGCGAGAAGAATAGCGAGAGAAGCGGCGCGGCGCGCGCCAAAAAAGCCGCCCCGAGCGCGATGCCCGGGGCGGCTGCGAAGACGCGCGAGAAGAGTGCTTAGTCGAGGTCCCCGAAGTCGCCGAGACCTGCGGGCGGCATCGCAGAGGGCGCGGACACCTGCGCGGAGACCGCGACGGGCGCGGGGGTCACGTCGCGCGTGCTGCCTGCGGAGCCCGTGGGGGACGAGGAGAGCGACATCTGCGTGGGGAAGACGGCCTCGGCGTCGTCCATGAACTTCTGGAGCAGCTTGTGGTACGCGCCGCGGAAGTCCTCGCGGGACTGCTTGAGGCGGTCGATCTCGTCGAGCTCGTTCTGCTTCTCGGCGAGGGCCTGGCGGATGACCTCGCGGGCCTTGGCGTCGGCATCGTTGCGGATGCGCTCGGCGTTGTCGCGCGCGTCGGCGACGAGCTTGTCGGCAGACTGCTGGGCGACGATGAGGACCTGGGAGATCTGGCGCTCGGAGGCACCCAGGGAGTCGACGGGCGCGCTCGCGGCAGCCACCGGCGCGGGCACGGGGGCGGCGAGCACGGTGCCCTGCTCCTCGAGGTTGGCGATCTGTGCCTGGGCGGAGGCAAGCTGCTGCTCGGAGCTGGTTAGGCGGCCCTTGAGGTCCGCGATCTTCTGGAGCATCGCGTCGATCTCACCGGCGAGCTGCTCGAGGAAGGAATCGACCTCCTCGGTGTCATAGCCGTGCTTGGAGGGAGAGAAGGTCTGCTGTTCGATGTCCGCGGGTGTGATTGCCATTCTTGTTCCCTTTCGCTTCGTCGGGGCGCGGGGCGAGACCCGCGCAACCGTGCACAGTACAGAATTCTACAAAATGATGGACAGGATGAGACGCTCGATGAGGCCAAGGACGAATATCGCCACAATCGGCGAGAAGTCGATGCCTCCGAAGGGCGGGATAAAGCGCCTGAAGAGGTTGAGGTAGGGCTCCACGAGCATGCCGAGGGCGCCGCGAATGTCCTCGACGAGGCCGCCCGGCCGGCGCGGGATCCACGACATGAGAATCCACACGAAGATGAGGCCCTCGTAGAGGTAGAAGATCTTCTGGATGAGCGAGGCGACGGTGTAGAGCGTCATGAGCCTGCCTTTCTGGATGTTCCTACGCGCCGGCGAGCTCGCGGGTGCGTGCGAGGGCGGCGTCGACGGCGGCGTACGATCCCTCGACGAGGGCGGGCTCGAGCGCGAAGAGGGCGGCTGCGGTGGTCCCGCCCGGAGACGTCACCCGCTCGAGGTAAGCGCGCGGGTGGACCCCCTCGTCCAGGAGCTGCTCGGCGCAGCCACGCATCGTGGTCTCCACGAGTTCGCGGCAGCCGGCAGCCGGCAGGCCGGCGCGCAGCCCGGCGCGCGTGAGGGCGTCCACAAACAGCGCGAAGAAGGCCGGCGCGCAGCCCACCGCGGCGCCGGCGACGTCGAGCTGGTCCTCGCGCATGACGCTCGCGGCCCCCAGGGCCAAGAAGAGCTCGCGGGCGAGCTCGACGTCGGCAGGCGTGGCCGTGGGGCCGGTAGCGAGCACCGTGGCGCCCGACCGCACCTGGACGGGCAGGTTGGGCATGGCGCGCACCAGGCGAGCACCGGGAAGCGCCGCCTCAAGGGCGGACAGGGGCACGCCGGCCGCGATGGAGATCACGAGCCTGCCCGCGCACGACGGCGCGACGGATGCCATCACCTGCGGCAGGACCTGCGGCTTGACCGCGAGCACCACCACGCCGGGCTCCTCGGCGAGAAGCTCCCCCTCGTCGGGAAACGTGCGGATGCCGAGCTCGGCCAGGGCGCGGCGGTGCTCCTGCCCGTGATCCGCGACGAGCACGCGCTCGGCCGCGAGCGAGCCCGACTCCACGAGGCCGCGCGCGATGGCGCCCCCCATGGAGCCTCCCCCGACGATGCCTGCGACCTGCGCGCCCAGCGCGCTCCTCTCGGTCATGGCGCCCCCTAGCGGATAAGGTCGCCGTCGGCGACGAGCTTGTCGAGGTCGGACCGAGAGAGGTCGATGCCGGCCGGCAGCACCGCGAAGACGCGGTCGCCCAGCTCGCGCACCTCGCCGTTCAGGCCGAAGGACAGCCCGAAGCAGAAGTCGAGAATGCGCTTGGCCGTCTCGATGTTGGTGTTGCGGAACACGATGACGACCGGCTGGCTGGTGCGCACGCGGCGCACGACGGTCTGGACGTCGTCGTAGGAGACGGGCTTGAGCACGTAGGGGGGCAGCTGGCCCGAGCTCACGCGGGCAATGGTCTTGGGGCCCAGGTCTCCGGGCGTGGGAGCGCCGGAGCCGCCCAGGGGGGCGTCGTAGCTCGGAACGTACGGCTCGACCGGCGCGGGCTCCGCGTAGGTGCGCGGGGCGCGCGTCGCGCGGGGCTCGTAGTCGGTGGTCGCGGGACCCACTGGGCGCCCCGAGCGCGTGTAGACCGAGACGCTCTCGGCCTCGGGGCGCGGCGTGGTCCCCAGAAGGCGCGTGCTCGAGCCCGTGTCCCGGCGCCGCTCGCGCTGCTCGGGCGCGTAGTCGTCCCCGTCGCCCTCGTAGCCCTCTTCGTAGTAGTCGTCCTCGTAGTAGTTGTCATCCGCGTCCCCGTGGATGCGCTGCTTGAGAGAGTCGAGAAAGCCCATGGTCTTCTCCTTTTCTGTCGCGCGGCGGCTGCACGCGCAAACGTCGTCCTAATGCAGGCGATAGTCCTGGTCGAACACGCACCTACCCAGGCGGACGAGGGTAGAGCCCTCCTCCACCGCAATGCTGAAGTCGTCGCTCATGCCGCACGAGAGCACGTCGAGGGCGAGGCCCGTGCGCTCGCGCAGATCTTCGGCCAGCGCGCGCAGGCCCGAGAAGGTCCTGCGCGCGGCGGTGGCGTCATGCGCGGGCGCCATCGTCATGAGGCCGCGCACGCGAATGCCCGAAAGGCCCACGAGGCGCTCCGCGGAAGCGCGCAGCTCGTCGGGCGAGAAGCCCGACTTGGAGGCCTCCCCGGAGACGTTTGTCTCCAGGAGCACGTCCGTCGTGAGCCCGCGCGCCTCGCTGCGCGCGGAGACCGCGCGGGCGAGGTGCTCCGACGAGAGGGAGTGGACGAGCGTGGCGCGCCCAAGCACCTGGTTGATCTTGTTCTTCTGCAGGTTGCCGATCATGTCGAAGCGCACGCCCGCCATCTCGGGCGTCGCCTGGGCGGCGTCGAGCTTGCGGACCAGCTCCTGGGGCCGGTTCTCGCCGAACGCGCGCCACCCGGCGCGCCACGCGGCGAGAACCTCCTCGAATCCGACGGTCTTGGAGACCGCCAGGGCACGGACCTCGGAGGCGTCGCGACCCGAGCGCCCGGCAGCCTGCGCGATCAGCGCACCGATCTCCCGGTGCCGACGCAGGAGGAAGTCCTCGTACGTGTCCTCGCTCATGCTCATTGAAACCGCTCCCCCTCCTCGACGCGCGCACCTGTGGGCCACGTCCACGGACGAGACCTCATGAGCGCGAGGGCCCCGTGACGTCCGCAGGCGCCGTCCTCCGACCGGTACGAGAAGAACCGGCCCGTGCTCGACGCCGTCGAGGCCGTGACCTCGGCCACCGCCTGCGCGCCCACGCCCGCCTCGGCGAGGGCCGCGCGCACGGCGCGAGAGAGGTCGAGGTGACGTCCCTGGCAGACGACGCCGCCAAACTCCGCAACGAAGCGCGCCGCGAGCTCGTCCGACACCTCGTAGTCACAGGCCCCCACGTGCGGTCCCACGTAGGCGAGAAGCTCCGAGGTCGCGCATCCGGCCTCGTTCGCGAGCGTGCGCGCCGCCGTGGCCGAGATGCGCGCGAGGGTCCCGCGCCAGCCCGAGTGCACGACGGCGAAGCCATGCGGGGCCACGAGGACCACGGGGACGCAGTCGGCGAAGCACAGGAGCGCCGGCACGTCCTCGGCCACGCAGACCACGGCGTCGGCTCCCGTCTCGGCCCCCTTTTGGGCGCGCGACACCTCGTCCGGGGCGCCCGAGCGCACGACGACCACCCGGTCGCCGTGGACCTGGTGAGGGCACACGAGGCGCGCGGCCAGATCGGCCGCCCCCAGGGCCGCGAGGGCCCGACGGCGGTTCTCGGCCACGCAGGCGGGGTCGTCCCCGCAGCGCGAGCCCAGGTTGAGCGAGGCATAGGGGGTCGCGGAGACCCCGCCCGTGCGCTCGGTGAAGGCGAACGCGACCCCCTCTCCGGCGGTGTCAGAGAGCAGGGTCACGTCTCCCACGTGATATCTGTCCAGCGAGGGCATCGTTAGATGCGGCTGCGCTTCAGGAAGTCCGGGATGTCGAACTCCTTGTCGTTGGCCGAAGACGAGCTCGACGGGCGGCTTGCCGCGGCGGGAGCGGGGGCGTGCGTGGTGCGCTCGCGCGGCGAGGAGGACGGGCGGGCGGAGGGCATCGACATCGAGGGCAGCGTCTGCTGGACGTTGGAGTCGTTGAAGCCCGTGGCGATGACGGTCACGCGGACCTGGTCGCCCAGGGACTCGTCCACAACGGTGCCGAAGATGATGTTGGCCTCGGGGTCGACGTTTTTGGCCACGAGGTCGGCGGCGTCGTTGATCTCCTGGATGCCGAGGTCCTTGTTGCCGGCGATGGAGAGAAGGACGCGCGTGGCGCCGTCGATGGAGCTCTCGAGCAGGCGGCTGGAGATGGCCTCCTCGGCGGCGTCGGTGGCGCGGTTGTCACCGGAGGCGGTCCCGATGCCCATCATGGCGGTGCCCGCGCCCTTCATGATGGTGCAGACGTCGGCGAAGTCGAGGTTGATGAGGCCGGGGACCGTGATGAGGTCCGTGATCCCCTGGGTGCCCTGGCACAAGACGTCGTCGGCCATGCGGAAGGCCTCGAGCATGGTGGTCTTCTTCTCGGAGAGGTCGAGCAGGCGGTCGTTGGGGATCACGATGAGCGTGTCGACGTTCTCGGACAGGGAGGAGATGCCGTCGGTGGCCGAGGTGTAGCGCTTGCGCCCCTCGAAGGTGAAGGGCTTGGTGACGACGCCGACAGTGAGGGCGCCCACGTCGTTCTTGGCGATGTCGGCCACGACCGGGGCGGCGCCGGTGCCGGTGCCACCGCCCTCGCCCGCGGTGATGAAGACCATGTCGGAGCCGGCCAGCGCCGCCTTGAGCTCGTCGCGGGAGTCCTCGGCGGACTCCTTGCCCACCTCGGGGTTGGCGCCGGCACCCAGACCCTTGGTGATGTCGGTCCCGATGTGGACCTTGATGTCGGCGTCGGAGATCGCCAGCGCCTGGGCGTCGGTGTTCACGGCGACGAACTCGACGCCGCGAATCCCCTCCTCGATCATGCGGTTCACGGCGTTGGTTCCGCCGCCACCCACGCCCACGACCTTGATCACGGCGAGGTAGTTACTGAGCGTGTCGGTGTCCTTGATCATCGTGTCCTCCTCGTTGGGACCCTCTCGCAACTCTGCATGCGCTTGCATCTCTTTCATGCCAGACCTTGACGCGGCGCTGGCAGAAACCCTAAAGCTCAAGTTAAGCTCAACGCTTTAGATAAAGCGACGTATCTTGGCACACTTGAGGGTCCCCCGTCAAACCGTGTGGAGCAATCATGGAATCACCACGTCAGGAGCCCTACCGCTCACCTGCGAGAAGAGACCGAGAAGAAGGACGGCTACGCCGCGTCGCCCGTGGCGGCCTCCCCGCTGCCGGCCTGGACGTTGTCGGACTCGACGGTGCGCACGGCGGGGTTCGACACCACGCGGACGTTGAGGTACAGCAGGTTGTCGGGGTACTTCTCGAGGTAGCGCAAGACGACCTGCTCCTTCGTGGAGATGTCCGTGGCCGATCCCAGGAGCACCTCGACGCCGTTTTTGAGGGTGCACGAGACGCTGTCGGGCGAGGGGGCCGCGTAGCTCACGACCTGCGCGGAGAAGTCTGCCGAGAAGCCCTCGCGGAAGGCCTGGACGGCCGTCAGCACTTCGTCGGTCGCCTGCGCCCCCGACTCGGGGTCAACCGTGGCGGGGACGTCGGTCACCAGGAGGCACCCCTCGGAGGTCGCCATGCCGAGGGCGACGTCGTCGAGCGACTGGCCCTCGACGGTCTGGATCTTTGCGGGCTCGATCCACACCCCCGCGTCCCCGAGGTACCAGGCGAGCGAACCGGAGCTCATCACCACGAGCATGTCGACGTCCTGCTCGGTGATGGTCATCTTGAGGGTCGAGGGGAAGGCGCGCTCGAAGCTCACCGAGGCGACCCAGGGGTTGCGCCTGAGGTCGGCCTCGAGAGCGGAGGTGTCCACGTTGAGCAGGGTCGAGCCCGCGGGCACCTGCACGAGCTTCTGGATGTCCTCCTGCGACACGTGCTCGGTCGGCTCGACCTCCACCTGCGCGATCGCGAACGCCGACGAGCCGCGGAGCACGAAGAAGGCGACGAGGCCCACCAGGGCGAGCGCCGCAAGGCCTGCGGCCACCAGGGCCACGACCCGCATGGCCTGCGCGCGCTGATAGCGCTGGCGTCGCTCGCGCCCGGGCGCGGGACGAGCGCTCGACACGGGCCCCGAGGCGGCGCGATCCAAGAAGGCGGGACGCGTGCCCGCGTGCGGCGCCATGGAGCCGAGCGGGCGGGCGGCCTTGGGGGCGCGGGAGCCTCCCGCGGAGCGCGGGGGCCTCGCTCGGGGCGCGCGGGACGTCTTCGCCGTGCGCGACGTGCGCGACGAGCCCGCCTTCGCGGGGGACTTCTGACGCGGCGTCGGCCGCCTTGACTCGCTTCTCGCCATGGGTCCCCCTACGCGCCGAAGCCGAGGAGCTTGACCGCGCAGGAGAGGTCCACCCCGCAGCGCTCCCAGACGCTGTCGTGGACGCGGCCCATGACGGCCACGACGTCGGCGGCCGTGGCGCCCCCCCGGTTGAGGATGAAGTTGGGGTTCTCGCCGGAGAGCTGCGCGCCCCCCACCGCAAGGCCCCCGAGCCCGCAGGACTCGATCAGCAGGGCGACGGAGCGCTCGGGAGGGTCGCGAAAGACCGCCCCCGCGCTCGGGGCGCCGAGCGGCTGCGTCTCGCGTCTGCGGCGCAGGCGCGACTCCATGTCCCGGGCGATGTCTGCCTGCGCCGTGCGCTCGAGCGCGAAGGTCGCCTCGAGGACGATCTCCGAGGTGGGAAGCGAGGTGGAGCGCTGCCCCCACTCGACGTCGGATCCCGCGTAGCGGTGCAGGCCCTTCCCCGGGCGCAGGACCACAAGGTCGCGGACGCGCGCCCCGAGCCCCTCGCGGCGGTCCCCCGCGTTCATCGAGACGGCGCCGCCCAGCGTGCCGGGGATGCCGGCACAGCACGCGAGCCCCGCCACAGACGCCTTGAGCGCCTCGTTGACCACCTTGGAGAGCACGACGCCCGCCCCGGCGGTGATGGTCGCGTCCTCGCCCACGGCGAGGCGCGCGAACTCCTTGTCCAGCACGATCACGCATCCGTCGTAGCCTCGGTCTGCGACGAGCAGGTTGGAGCCCTTCCCCACGATGACCCAGGCCACGCCCTCCTGCTCCAGAACGGCAAGGGTGCGCGCGAGCGCGGCGTAGCCGTGCGCGACGACGAGAAGGGCGGCGGGGCCGCCGATGCGATAGGTGGTCCTGCGCGCGAGGCTCTCCGCGCGCAGGACGTCCGCGTCGACGGCACCCGACAGGCTCATGTAGGCGTTGAAGACGCTCACGCGCGCTGCCCGCCCTCTCGCGCGCGCATCGCGGCGATAAACGACGGGCCGATCGAGGTCACGTCACCCGCCCCCTGCGTAATGAGCAGGTCGCCGGGACGGACGAGCTCGCAGAGGTCGTCGATGAGCTGGCGGCGATTGGGCACGTAGGCCACGTTGTCCACGTGGCCGTGCGCGAGAACCGACTGGGCGACCGTCTTGCCCGACACGCCGGGGATGGGTAGCTCGCCGGCCGAGAAGACGTCCATGACGCGCAGGACGTCGGCATGGTCGAAGGCGCGGCCGAACTGGTCGGCGAGAGCCTGGGTGCGGCTGTAGCGATGGGGCTGGAAGACGCAGACCACGCGCTCGAAGGAGAGGTCGGCAGCGGCCCCCAGGGTGGCCGCGATCTCGGTGGGGTGGTGTCCGTAGTCGTCGACGACGGTCACGCCCGCCACGTTGCCCACGTGCGTGAAGCGGCGGCGGGCGCCCTTGAACTGGCTGAGCGCGGCCGCGGCGGCCGCGGGGTCGAGGCCGAGCACGTCGGCCACCGCGACGGCCGCCGTCGCGTTGGCCATGTTGTGACGGCCGGGGTTGGCGTGAATGGTCACGTGGACGGGCCCCCGCGCGCCCGGCAGGCGCACCGAGAGGTTGGACTCGAGGCCATGGTGGGAGTCCTCGGGCACGCACACGTAGTCGCAGGACTCGTCGAAGCCGTAGCTCACCGTGCGCCTGCCCGTCGAGCGGGCGAGCTCGACCACCCGCGCGCTGTCGCCGTTGGCCACCACCGTGCCCCTCTCGCCCACGAGGCCCATGAACGTGCAGAAGGTCTTCTCGAGGTTGGCGAGGGTGCCGTAGTGGTCGAGGTGGTCCGCCTCGATGTTGGTGACCACGACCACGCTCGGGTTGAGGTAGAGGAAGGACCCGTCGGACTCGTCGGCCTCGCAGACGAAGTGCTCGCCGGAGCCGTTCCTTCCGTTGGTGTCGTAGCCCTCCACGATGCCTCCGATGAGGAAGGACGGGTCGAGCCCCAGGCGGTCGAGCATCGTGGCGACCATGGAGGACGTGGTGGTCTTGCCGTGCGTGCCGGCCACCGCCACGGTGCGGGCGGTGCCCGAGAGCCATGACAGCATCTTGGCGCGCGGCCAGATGGGGATGCCCAGCTCGCGGGCGCGCATGACCTCGGGATTGGACTCGGGGATGGCGGTGGAGGTGACCACGACCTGGGGGGCCACCTCGTCGATCGTGGCGGCCTCGTGACCCACGCGCACGTCCACGCCGGCACGCTCGAGCTCGCGGACGTAGTGGGAGCTCTTGAGGTCCGAGCCCGTCACCTTGCAGCCCCGCTCGTGGAGCACGAGGGCGATGCCGCTCATGCCGGCGCCCCCGATGCCGATGAAGTGGGCGCTTGCGATGTGGGTCTGCTCGGACATGGGTCTACCTTCCGTCTGCTCTTTTCCGTGCGCGACCCGGTTCGGGCGCGCAGACTGTTCCACTTTAGCCCATGCCCACGGTCTCGTCCGCGCGCGCGACGCTCTCCACGCGGTCTGCGAGGGCGGACGCGGCGCGGTCCTGGCCCAGGCCGGCAGCCGCCGAGCGCATCCTCGCGCGACGGGCGGGGTCGTCGACGAGGCCGAGAAGCGCCTCGGGGAAGGCGGGCTCATCGAGCTGGTCGTCGGAGACGAGTAGCGCCGCGCCCGCGTCCACGAGGTAGCGCGCGTTGGTGGTCTGGTGGTCGGCCGTCGCGTGGGGGTACGGCACGAGCACGCTCGGCGCGGCCGTGGCGGCGATCTCCGCGATCGAGGACGCCCCGGCGCGCGAGACCACGAGGTCGGCGGCCGCGAGCGCGTCCCCCATGTTGGAGACGTAGGGCGCCACGCGCCAGCGGAGCTGCTCGACGGGGGAAAGCGCGAGCGCGGCGACGGTGCGGTCGAAGTCGTCGGCGCCCGTGGAGTGCACGATCACGAGCTCCTCGCGCGCGAGGAGCTCGCCCTTGAGGCGGCTGATCGCCTCGTTGACGTGGCGGGCGCCGAGCGAGCCGCCAGAGACGACGAGCATCTCCTGATCCTCGGGGACCCCAAAGACCGCACGCCCGGAGGCGCGGGTCGCCGACACGACGCTGCGGCGCACGGGGTTGCCCGTCAGCACGACCGACTCGGGGGCGAGCCCCGCGTGCTCGAAGGCCACGTGCGCGGCGGGCACCGAGATGCACACGGCGGCGGCGTGAGACGCGAGCGCCTTGTTAGCGAGCCCCGGCACGGAGTTCTGCTCGTGCAGGACGTACGGGACGCCCGCGGAGCGGCAGCAGGCGAGAAGGGCCATCTCGACGTAGGCGCCAAAGCCCACGGCCACGTCGGGGGCGCCCTCGTCGGCGAAGCGCCGGCGCATCTGGCGCTCGGCGCGGCGCATCTGCACGAGAGAGGTCGCGAGCGTCCACGGGCGGGAGCGATCGAAGCCCGAGACCACGATGGGCACGAGCTCGAAGCCGGCCTCGGGGACGAGGCGGCCCTCGAGCTTGGCCGTCTGCCCGTAGAACCTCACGTGATGACCGCGCTCCCTGAGCTCCTCGGCGAGCGCGAGCGCCGGGTTGATGTGGCCCGCCGTGCCGCCGGCCGCGATCGCGACCTCGAGGGTCCCCTCGCCCATGGTGTCTCCTCTCATCTGGTCCTCGGGCCGGAGCCGCCGTTGCGCAGGCGCTCCGCAGCCCCCGGCCCGAGGTCGATTCTCCTGCGTGGCCCCTCTCCCGTCGCACTCCGGACGCGGGGGCCGCCCGGGGCGCTCCCACGCGGCCGCGCGCCGCCGGCCACGACCGAAAAGCCCCTCGGGCGCGACGAGCGCCGGTCGGCCGTGGCGCGCTCGGAGCGACGGCGCGGCTCGCCCACGAGCGACGGGGCGTCGTAGGCGGCAGGAGCGCCGGCGGCCTCGGAGACCCTCCACGAGCGGCGAGCGCTGTCATGGGTGGTCTCGGGCAGGCGGGAGTGACGGGACACGGAAGCGATCAGCCCCACGAGCATGAGGCTCGCGATGATGGAGGACCCGCCGTACGAGACGAACGGGATGGGCTTGCCGGACAGGGGGAAGATGCCCAGGACGCCCGCGACGTTGAGCAGGAGCTGAACGATCACGAGCGAGCTGCAGCCCGCCGCGATGAGGCGGCCGGCCAGGTCGGGCGCGTGACGCGCAATCTCAAGGCCCGCCCAGAGGAACAGCGCGAAGCCCGCGAGAAGCCCCAGCGCGCCCACCAGCCCGCACTCCTCGCCGATGACGGCGAAGATGAAGTCGTTGTGGGCCATGGGCAGGTAGGAGTACTTCTGCTTGGAGAAGCCGATGCCGACGCCAAGCAGGCCCCCCGAGGCAAAAGCGTAGAAGCCCTGGATGAGCTGGTAGCCGGTACCGTAGGGGTCGGCCCAGGGGTTGAGCATGGTGAGGAAGCGCTGGCGCGAGTAGTCGTCCTTGAGGGAGAGCGCAAAGAAGGCCAGGAGGCCGGCGACGAGAAACCCCACCAGGTAGCGCTTGGGCAGGCCGGCGAGGTAGCCCATGACCACGATGGTGATGCCCAGGACCATCGTCGAGCCCTTGTCGGGCTGGACGATGATGAGCGCGAGCGGGACGCCCACGCCAACGACCAAGAGCTTCACGAACTCGCGCCACGTGAGCGAGCCCTCCTCGAAGTAGCCCTCGGCGAGGTTGGCGGCCGTGAGCACGATCGTGATCTTGGCGAACTCCGAGGGCTGCAGGCCGAAGCCCCCGATGTTGATCCAGCGGTTCGCGCCGAGCGCGTCCTGGCCCGCGAAGGGCGTGAAGACCAGAAGGAGGATGAGTATCGTGGCGAACCAGATCGGGCGTAGGAGGCGGCGGCTCCACAGATGGTAGTCGCTTCGGGCGAGAAGAAGGGCCAAGACGAGCCCCACCGCGGCAAAGCCGAGCTGCCTCTTGAGATAGTAGGCCGCGTCGCCCATGTCGGCGAGGGCCGTGACCGACGAGGCCGAGTAGACCATCAGGAGGCCGAAGCCCACGAGGATCGCCGCAATGACGTAGAGGATCAGGCGCGGGCGCATGAAGCGCTCGGGCACGACGGACGCGCCGCGCCTCGGGGGCGCGCTTTGGGGGCGACCCCCGCGCCGTGTCCCGGCTGCGGCCATGCTACTCCCCCCCCCGCGCGAGGTCGCGCACGAGGCCCTTGAAGGCGCGGCCACGCTCGGCCATGTTGGAGAACTCGTCGAACGACGAGCACGCCGGCGAGAGGAGCACCGTATCGTGCGGCCGCGCAGCGGCCACGGCAGCTGTGAAGGCCTCGCGCAGGTGCGCCGCACGCAGGACGACGAGGGCGGGGTCCTTCTCGTCACGCGCGTCTCGCGCGTCCTCGAGGGCGGCCGCGATGCGCTCGCCCGCCGCCCCGAAGCAGACGGCCACGCGGCAGCGCGCGCAGACGGCGCGCGCGAGCGAGGCGAGGTCGGTCCCCTTGTCGTGGCCGCCGAGCAGCACCACGACCGTGCCAGCGGCAAAGGCCGTGAGGGCCTTCTCCACGGAGTCGGTGTTGGTGGCCTTGGAGTCGTTGATGAAGCTCACGCCGCGGACGGTCGCGACCGGCTCGATGCGGTGCTCGATCGGCGAGAAGGTGCGCACGGCCGCGGCCGCGGCCTCTTCGCTGACGCCAAGCTCGAGGGCCACGGCCGCGGCCGCGAGCGCGTTCTCGGCGTTGTGGAGCCCCCGGATCTGGAGTTCGTCGGCCGCGACGAGGACGTGCTCGACGCCGTCGAGGCGCACCACGAGCATGCCCTCACGCAGGAAGGCGGCACAGGCAGACTCGGGCGCGCCGCAGACGGAGAGCTCGCAGACGCGCAGGTCGCGCTGGGCGAGGCGGTCGCGGACCGCGCGGCAGGGCTCGTCGTCGACCGAGACGACCGCGAGGTCGCGCGCGTCCAGGTTGGCGAAGACGCGCTCCTTGGCGGCGGCGTAGGCCTCGAGGGTGCCGTGCCACTCGAGGTGGTCGGGCGTGAGGTTGAGCAGGACCGCGACGCGGGGGTGCAGCAGGCGCGTCGTGGCGAGCTGGAAGCTCGACAGCTCCGCGACGAACCAGCTGTCCTGCGGACGCTCGCGGACGCGGTCGCAGACGTTGGTGCCGATGTTGCCCACGGACTCCGCGCTCAGGCCGGCGCTCAAAAGGACGTGCGTGGTCAGAGACGTCGTCGTGGTCTTACCGTTGGTCCCCGTGATGGCCACCCAGCGCGCCGGGCTCTCGCGGTAGGCGAACTCGGGCTCGCCTATGACCTCGGTCGAGGTGGCCGCGGCCGCGCGAAAGAACGCGGAGCGCTCCGGGATGCCGGGGGAGGCCACGGCGAGGTCGAAGCGGCCGCGGACCTCGTCGGTGCCCAAGGCCACGGCGACGCCGAGCCCCTCGAGCGCGCAAGAGGCCTCGCCAGGCTCAGAGGAGGTGCCGCCGTACAGGGTGACGGAGCGCACGCGGCCCGCGGGGAGCGTGGCAAGGTAGCGTGCCACGCTGGTCCCCGTGCGGCCGAGACCGAGCACGAGCACGTCGCCGAGAGGTGCCTGGGAAGTGTGCGAGGTCACGTGAGCCCCCTAGCCGAGCTGGAAGTAGAGCGCGAAGCCGAGCGCCGCGAAGGCCGCCGAGACGATCCAGAAGCGCGTGACGACCTTCGTCTCCGACCAGCCCTTCTTCTCGAAGTGATGGTGGATGGGAGCCATGAGGAAGACGCGCTTGCCCGTGAGCTTGAAGCTCGCGACCTGGATGATGACGGAGAGCGCCTCGACGATGAACAGGCCGCCCATGACGAGCGAAGTGACCTCGGTCTTGGTGAGCACCGCGAGCGCCGCGAAGGCCGCGCCCAGGGCGAGCGAGCCCGTGTCGCCCATGAAGATCGTGGCCGGGTAGCAGTTGTGCCAGAGAAAGCCCACGCAGGCACCCGCGATCGAGGCGGCGAAGATCGCGAGGTTGACCTCCTCGTAGTTGAAGGCCACCATCGCCATGACGAGCATGACCACCATCGTGCAGCCGCCGGACAGGCCGTCGAGTCCGTCGGTGAGGTTGACGGCGTTGGAGAGGCCCGCCATGAGCAGGAAGACGAAGACGACGTAGAGCACGGGCACCTGGACGGTCGTGCCGGCGACCTCGGGAGCCCAGGTGATGACGCCCAGGTCCACGGCGGCCCCTCCCGGGAAGCGCACCTCGGCCGAGATGCCGCAGACGTTGACGGCGACCAGGCAGAAGGCGACCGAGACAAGGACGAGACCGGCCATCTTCTGCGGGGGCGTGAGCCCGAGCGAGCGGCCGTGCGCGACGGACTCGACGTCGTCGAGCAGGCCCAGGGACCCCGTGGCGAGCGTCACGACGACGGCCAGGACCAGGTCGGTGGTCCAGCGGGCGAGAAGCGCGCAGGTCACGAGCACGCCCACGAGGATCACAATCCCGCCCATGGTGGGGGTCCCCTGCTTCACGAGGTGGCGCTGGGGGCCGTCGGCGCGGATCTGCTGCCCCAGCCCCTCGTAGCGCATGAGCCTGATGAAGAGCGGCATCAGAAGGCCCGTCACCGCAGCGGCGATGGCAATGGCAAGAAACACCTGGTAGGTAGGATAGGCAGGATTTCCGATCATCAGGCGAGCACTCCCCTCACGAAGCTGTCGAGTCCGGCGGCGCGCGACGCCTTGACGAGCACGAGGTCGCCCGCGGCGAGCACGGGACCCATCACGTCGAGGGCGGCCTGCGCGCTGTCGAAGCGCTCGATGGCGTCCTCGGAGAGGCCCATCGTGCGCGCCGCTTCGGCCATCTCGTCGGCCAGGGCGTCGCCGACGAGCACGAGCAGGTCAGGAGCCGTAGAGGCAGCGTAGGCCCCCACGTAGCCGTGCAGGCGCGCGGCCTCGCGGCCCAACTCGCCCATCTCACCGAGCACGGCGACGCGACGGCCCGCGCAGCTCATCGAGCGGAGCACGTCGAGCGAGGAGGCCATCGAGGCCGGGGACGCGTTGTATGAGTCGTCGATCACGCGGACGCCCGAGGGCGCGTCTCGCACCTCGAGACGCATGCGCGGGGCGCTCATGCGCTCGATCGCGTCCACGCAGGCGCCGCGATCGAGGCCGAGCCGCCAGACGACGGCCACGGCGAGCAGGAGGTCGTCCACGACCCTCTTGCCGGGCACGGGCAGTCGAACCGGGCGCGACCAGCCGTCGGAGCAGGTCAGCTCGAGGGTGGCGCGGCCCTCGTCGTCGAGCTTGACGCCTGTGGCGCGGACCGCGTCGGAGGGGCCGGAGCCCACGAGCGCGACGTCCACGCCGGCCGGGCGCGCGAAGCCGCCGACGATGAAGTCGGTGAAGTCCCCCGCGCTCGTGAGCGCGAGCGCGGGGGTGAGGGAGCCGTGGGGCACCAGGGCGCCCACGAGCTCGGCCTTGGCGCGCGCGATGTTCTCGCGGCTGCCCAGAAGCCCTATGTGGCTCGTGCCCACGTTGGTGATGACGCCGAGCGTGGGGGCGCAGGCCCGGGCCATGCGCTCGATCTCGTGCGGGTGGTTCATGCCGAGCTCGCAGACGACGACCTCGGTGTCCTCGGGGGTCGAGAGCAGGGTGAGCGGCAGGCCGATCAGGTTGTTGAGGTTACCCCTCGTGGCGTGGCAGCGCCGCTGGAAGCCCACCGCGCAGGCGAGCATGTCCTTGGTCGTGGTCTTGCCCACCGACCCCGTCACGCCCACGACGAGCCAGTCGGGGTGCGCCGCGCGCCAATGGCCGGCGAGGCGCAGCAGGAACTCCTCGGCGTCGTCGCCGGCGGCGCGCAGGACCGCGCAGCCGGCTCCTCGCGCCGCCTCGAGCGCGTCGGGACAGACCTCGCCGGTGGCCACGACGGCCGCGGCGCCCGCGCGGGCCGCGGGGGCGAGGTAGGCGTTGCCGTCGACGCGCTCGCCGGCGAAGGCCACGAACAGGCCGGACGGGCTCACCTCGCGCGAGTCGATGACGACCTCGCCGGCAACGTCGTTCGCGCCCCCCAGGAGCACGGACGCCCCCGTGGCGCGCGCGAGGTCGGTAACGGACATGCGAATCATCGAAGAACCCCTCCCGAAGCTAGCTCGCCGGCGTGACGCCCAGGATGCTGACGGCCTGGGACATGACGTCGTGGAAGACGAGCGCGGATGACTGGGACGCCAGGTGCGGCAGGCCGTTCAGGCCCACGTAGACGAGGACCTCGGGATCGCTCGCGTTGGCGAAGCCGCACAGGGACGCGACGTAGCTGTAGGACTCGTAGCCGCCCTCGGCCGAGGCCTGCTCGCCCGTGCCGGTCTTGCCGGCGATGTCGTAGTCGTCAACCTGGCCGTTCATGCCGGTGCCCTCCTGCATGACGGTGCGCATGACGTCCGTCTCCATGCTGCAGGCATCGGCCGAGACGACGCGCTCGCCGGCCGGCCACGCGACCTCCTCCTCCCCCTTCGAGACGAGGAAGTGCGGCGTCAGGGGGATTCCCCCGTTGGCCACGGTGGCAAAGGCGCGCACGACCTGGACCATGGGGACGGCGACGGCCTGGCCGAAGGCCATGGAGCCCGCCGTGGCCCCATCGTATTCGTCGAGGGTCTTGACGAGGCCGGCCTCCTCCCCGGGAAAGTCGATACCGGTCTTCTCCCCGATGCCGTAGCGCGCCACCCCCTCCGAGAAGCGCTCGGCGCCGATCACGTCCTGGACGAGCATGGCCATGGCGATGTTCGACGAGCGTCTCAGCATCTCGCGCACGGTCATGTCCATCGTGTAGTCGCGGCTGTCGTCGTCGGTAACGTAGTCGTCGCCGACGAGCACGGAGGTGGGGACGGAATAGGTCGAGTCGGGGGTGAACAGGCCCAGGTCAAAGCCGATCGAGGTCGTGAGCACCTTGAAGACGGAGCCGGGTTCGAAGGAGCTCGAGACGAGCTTGAGGTTCAGGGCCGTAGCGTCGGTGAGGTCGGAGAAGTCCGGCAGCGGCGTCGAGCACGCGGCCAGGACCTCGCCGGTCCGAGGGTCGACGACCATGACCGAGCCCGACTCGGCGTCATAGGTCTCGATCGCGGCCGCAATGATGCTCTCGCAGGCCTCCTGCAGGTCGATGTCGAGCGCGACCACGATGTCCGTGCCGTTCTGGGCCTCGTCGACCTGGGAGGCGCCGCCCGCGATGGGGGTGCCGGTGAGGCCGGTCTCCACGAGCATCTGCCCGTCCGTGCCCGAGAGCAGCTCGTCGTACTGGTACTCGAGACCCGACAGGCCCGTGCCCTCGTAGGAGTCCACGTAGCCCAGGACCTGCGCGCCCACGGCCTCGTAGGGGTAGACGCGCTTGGTGTCCGCGAGAAAGTAGACACCCGTCAGGTTTTTCTCCGAGAGCAGTTCGGACAGGGAGTCCGCGACGTCCTGGTCGACCTTGCGCTGGAGGTAGACGAAGGTCGTGTCCTGCGTGAGCAGGCTCATGTAGTCGGCCTTCTGGCCGCCGAGCTTCGAGACGAGCGCGTCGGCGACACCCGAGGGGTCGCTGACCTCCTGGGGGTTGGCGTAGACGGTGTCGCACTCCACGCTCATGGCGAGGACGCTGCCGCTGCGGTCGTAGATCGTGCCGCGCCTGGCGTGCAGGGTCACCACGTTCGTGCGCTGCTTCTCGGCCGCCCCGGCGAGGTCCGGTGAGCACACCTGGAGCCATGCGAGGCGCAGCGCCACCACGCCGAGAAGGCCCACGAGCGCGCGGCGCGTGACCACGAGCCCCCGATCCGAGCCCCCCTCGCCCGAGCCGCCGGGTCGCTCGGCGCGCTCACGGTACCGCGCACGAGAGGCCTCGTCATACGAGGCCTCCGGATACCTGCTCCGCCTGGGGCGGCTCTGTCTGTCGTTGCGCGTCACGCTCGTCAGTCTAGCGCCAGGCCGCTCTGGGAGGACGGCTCGCTCATGGTCTGCGCAGCTTCCCCATCAGCTGAGCTGGCCTGGCCCGAGGATGTGTCGTCGGGCGCATCGTCCAGGGAGATCGTCACGTGCTCGCCCGGCAGGACCATGCCGTAGTTCTGGGTCGCGATCCGGCTGATGCGAGAGTTGCTCGAGAGCACGGCACGCTCGATCTTGAGCTCGTCATTCAGGCTCTGGGCCTCGCTGATCTGCGTCTTGGTGGAGACGTTGTCCTGCAGGAGCGAGACGGTGGCCGCCGCAAGCGTGACGCGCGCGGCGCCCAAGACGATGAGGACGGCCGCCGCGAGCGCGATGGCGCGCAGGCGGGAGACGAACTGGGCCGAGACGCCGCGACGTGCGCTCGCGTCGAGGCCGCCGCCGGAGACGACCTCGAAGGAGGGACGCTCCTCGAGCTCCGGACGCTCGCGCCTGCGGACGGGCGTTTCCATGCTGTATGCCTCGGACCCCTGGTACCTCATCACGATTTCCTCGTCTTTGCGCAGCCGGTGGGCCGCTGTGCTTGCTACGGTTGCAGGTACGCAGGGAACTCGAGGGCTCGTTGACGCCTTTCCTCGAGGGTTACCTGAGTGACCTTAAGAGTTACTACAGGGTTGGGGCCTCTACGACGTGAGTGCTGCGATGGTGCTGCGTTTAAGCTTCGTGGTGCTGCGTGCTACCTCGTTTGACGTGCTATGTAGACGGCGCGGGCCGGCCACATCCTTCTTCTCATCCTTCGGCGTCGAGCTTGACCGCCACGCGCATGAGGGCGCTGCGCGACCTCGGGTTCGCCGCGACCTCCTCGTCAGACGCGACGAGGGGCCTTCTCGTCCTGACCTCGACTATCGGCACGTGACCGCACACGCAGACCGGAAGATCCGGTGGGCAGGTGCAGCCCTGGGAGAGCTCCGTGAAGACGTGCTTCACGATGCGGTCCTCCAGCGAGTGGTAGGAGATGACGCAGATCCTCCCGCCCGGGTTGGCCCAGCGAGCGGCCGCCCTGAGCCCGCGGTCGAGTACGTCGAGCTCGTGGTTGACCTCGATGCGCAGGGCCTGGAAGGTCTTTCTCGCCGGGTGCCCGCCATGTCGCCTGGCCGCTGCGGGGATGGAACGCTTGATGACATCCACGAGCTGGAGGGTCGTCTCGAGGGGCTCCTGGGCTCTCGTCTCCACGATGCGGTGGGCGATACGACTCGCGAAGCGCTCGTCGCCGTAGACGCGAAGGATTCGGGTGAGGTCTGCTTCGGTGTAGGTGTTCACGACCTCTGCTGCGGTAAGGGTGTGGTTCCCCGAATTCATGCGCATGTCGAGCGGGGCGTCCTCGTGGTACGAGAAGCCCCTCTCGGGGACGTCGAGCTGGGGTGACGAGACGCCGAGGTCGAAGAGGAAGCAGTCCACGCCGGGGACCTCGGCCGCGACCAGAAGCTCGTCCAAATCGCCGAAGTTGCCCTTGAGCAGACGCACCCTCGCCTCTGCGGCCTCGCGCCCAAGGCGCTCAGCCGCCGCCTCGAGGGCTGCGTCATCCTGGTCGATGCCCAGGAGCAGACCCTCGGGAGCCACCCGCCTCGCAAGCTCCACCGCGTGTCCGGCCCCTCCGAGGGTGCAGTCGCAGACCACCTCTCCCGGCTGGGGACCGAGCTCGGTCAGAGTCTCGGCGAGCATAACGGGTACGTGCCGATATTCTCTTGTCAAGACCTTCACCGAGCTCCCTCGTCGCCATAGAGCAGCGAGTCGATGTCCTCCTCGAAGCTCTCCTGCTCGGCGTTCCACTTCTGGGCGTTCCACACCTCGAAATGGTCCTCCTGGCCCACGACCACGACGTCCGCCGTGAGGCCCAGGCGCTCGCGCGAGCCGGGCTTGGAGGCGTCGAGCTTGCCGAGCGCGAGGCGTCCGGCGCTGTCGAGGTCAACCTCCAGGGCGGCACCGAGTATGCCGCTCTTGAGCTTCGCGTCGCGACGATCGCGCGGGTTGAAGCGCTCCTCGCCGTGGTCGAACAGGCCGTTCAGCCACGTCGTGAAGTCCTGCTGGGTGAAGCCGTTCACGTGTCCTGCAAAGGGGACGAGGACTATCGTCTTGTCCATCTGCCTGCGAAAGGCGGAGGGAAGCGTGACACGCGCCTTGGCATCCACGGACATCGGATACGCGCCAATGAGCATGTCTTGTCTCCCTTCCCTCACGGCAGGGACGGACCCTGTGCGGAACGTGCCAATCACTATACGTCATTAGCCACACTTTCCGACACCAAAAAACACTTTGCGACACCCTATGGTTGGAATTGCCCCCTGAGCGGTTGGAGATGTCGCTATGAGACCCCAGATGTTGTGTTTGAATACGTAGAGGCCACTAAAGCGAACCTGCGCGTTCCCCTTTTATCGAAACATTTTGTGTTCGGGGGATGAATGCGCAGGTCGCTCGCTAAATGCTTGCCTTTGAGCCGAGAAGCGCCAGCTCACCGTGGTGGGACACCGTCCCACACCTAAGACGGTATCCGAAGCGCGGAATGCTCGGAGCCGGCGTGGCGCGCTCATGAATCGGCCGCCAGGGCACGCCTGGGAACCGCGGCGCGCGCCACGCCCCCGAACTCGTAAGCAGAGCGCCTCGCAGTATGCCCCAGCCCTCGATCTATGAGCGGCCGACAGGACCCGGACGCCCGTCCCCGCGCCCGTCAGTGGCGTTGGCACGGGGATGCGCGGCGAGGTAGATGCGCCGCAGGTGCGTGCGGTCTATATGCGTGTAGAGCTGCGTGGTCGCGATGCTGACGTGGCCGAGAAGCTCCTGGACGACCCTCAGGTCGGCACCGCCCTCCAAGAGGTGCGTGGCAAAGCTGTGGCGCAGCGTGTGCGGGTGCAGGCCGCGAATCCCCACCACGCGCCCGTAGCGCTCGACGATCGCGTGGACCGACTGCCGGGAGAGCCGCCCGCCGTGGGCGTTGAGAAAGACGGCGGGCTCCGGGCGCCGGCCCGCCAGCGCGCCCCGGCCGCGCTCGAGATAGGCGTCGAGCGCCCGGGCGGCAGAGCCCATGATGGGGACGATGCGCTCCTTGGAGCCCTTGCCCAGGACCCGCAGCACCTCCTGGGGCAGGTCGACGGAGCGCACGTCGAGTCCCGTGAGCTCGCTCGCGCGCAGGCCGCAGCCGTAGAGAACCTCGAGGATCGCGTGGTCGCGCAGGCCGCACGGCGTGGAGGCGAACGGCTGGTCGAGCAGGGCCGAGGCGGCCTCGACGGAGATCACGTCCGGAAGGCGTCGGGGCTTGGCGGGCAGGGGCACGTCCGCGGCGGGGCTCGCGGCGCTGAGCTCGTCGGCCACCATGAAGCGATGGAACCCCTTGATCGCCGAGACCGAGCGCTCCACCGAGGAGGGTGCGAGCCCCACCTCGACGAGGGCGGCCACGTGCTCCTCGATGAGCGCACGGTCCACGCCGGCCGGTTCCGTGACCCCGCGCTCGGCGAGCCACGCGACGTAGCGAGCCAGATCGCGTCCGTAGGCGTCGAGCGTGTTGGGCGAGCTCCCGCGCTCCACGGCGAGGTAGTCCAGGTACTCCTCGCGGGCGCGGGAAAGCTCCATCCTCCTCAGACTCCCCTCCCGCGCTCGGCTAGGCGAGCGCCGTGACCTCGTGACGGTCGCACCCCTCGTGACGGGCGATCGCGGCGCGCACGAACTCGCGGAAGAGCGGTGCCGGCCGGTCGGGGCGGCTCTTGAACTCGGGATGGGCCTGGCTCGCCACGAACCAGGGGTGGACGTCCTCGGGCAGCTCGACCATCTCGACGAGGCGCTCGTCAGGGGACAGACCCGAGATCTTGAGACCCGCCGCCGTGAGGCGGTCACGGAAGGCATTGTTGACCTCGTAGCGGTGACGGTGGCGCTCGTAAACGAGCGGCTCCGCATAGGCCTCCTCGGCGAGCGTGCCGGTCACGACCTTGCAGGGGTAGGCGCCCAGGCGCATGGTGCCGCCCTTGTCGGTGACGTCGGCCTGATCGGGCATGAGGTCAATCACCGGGTAGGCGCAGTCGGGCACGAACTCCGTGGAGGAGGCGCCGGGCATGTCGCAGACGTCGCGGGCGAACTCGCAGACGGCCACCTGCAGGCCCAGGCAGATACCGAGGTAGGGCACCTTGAGCGTGCGCGCGCGTCGGGCGGCGCAGACCTTGCCCTCGATGCCGCGCAGGCCGAAGCCGCCGGGCACGAGGATGCCGTCCGCGTCTCCCAGAACCTCCTCGACGTTGTCCTCGGAGAGCTCCTCACCATCCACGAGCTCGATGTCCATGTGGCGGCCAAAGGCGACGCCGGAGTGGTGCAGCGCCTCGATGACCGAGAGGTACGCGTCGGGCAGCTGCGTATACTTGCCCACGACGCGAATCCGGGTGACGTCGGCGCGTGCGTTGGCGGCGTGCATGGCGGACGTGAAGTCGTACCAGCGGCTCATGTCGCCCGTGCGCGGGTCCAGGCTCAGACGCTCGCAGACCTTGCGGTCGAAGCCCTGCTCGGCCAGGTGGGCCGGCACGTCGTAGATGGACGGGCAGTCCGAGTTCTCGAAGACGCAGTCGCACTCGACGTCGCAGAAGCTCGCGATCTTGGCGCGAATGTCGGCGTCGACCTCGTGGTCGGAGCGGCAGACGATGAAGTCGGGCTGAATGCCCATGGACCTGAGCTCGCGGACCGAGTGCTGCGTGGGCTTGGTCTTGACCTCGTGGGCCGCCGCGATGTACGGCACGAGGCTCACGTGGATGATGCAGCAGTCCTCGTAGCCCTTCTCCTTGCGGAACTGCCGGATGGCCTCGACGAACGCCTGACCCTCGATGTCGCCGATCGTGCCGCCGAGCTCGGTGATGACCACGTCGGCGCCGGTCTGCTCCTCGATGCGGCGGAAGCGCTCCTTGATCGCGTTGGTCACGTGGGGGATGACCTGGACGGTGCCGCCAAGGAAGTCCCCCTGGCGCTCGCGGGCGATGAGCGACTGGTAGATGGCTCCCGTAGTGAAGTTGGAGTTGCGCGTGAGGTTCTCGTCGATGAAGCGCTCGTAGTGGCCGAGGTCGAGGTCGGACTCGTAGCCGTCCTCGGTCACGAAGACCTCGCCGTGCTGAAACGGGCTCATCGTGCCCGGGTCCACGTTAAGGTAGGGGTCGGCCTTCTGCATCATGACCTTGTAGCCGCGAGCCTTGAGAAGCCTGCCGAGCGAGGCTGCCGTGATGCCCTTTCCGAGCGAGGAGACGACGCCGCCGGTAACGAAGATGTGCTTGGTCATGGGGACCCTTCCCGTAGTCATTCGAAGCGTTTCTACGGGTCTTTATGTTAGCGCGTCGGGGGCCTGCGGCCAACGCCGTTCACCGACTGCACAGCCCCGCGCCTAGCGGGCCCGGGCCGCGAGCATCTCGCGCGCGAGGTCGCGCGAGGCCTCGCCGGTGTCGCCGCTGAGCATGCGGGCGATCTCTCGGACGCGAGCCTCCCCGTCTATCTCCACGAGGCTCGTCTCGGGAACCTCACCTGCGGACTTCTCCACGAGGTAGTGCCGGTCCGCCACGACGGCGACCTGGGCGAGGTGGGTGACCACGATGAGCTGGTGGGTGGTCGCGAGACGCGCGAGCACGCCCGCCAGGGCCACGGCGGTGGCCCCGCCCACGCCGGCGTCGACCTCGTCGAAGACGAGGGTGTCACAGTCGTCGGCCTCCCCGAGGACAACCTTGCAGGCCAGCATCACGCGACTGATCTCGCCGCCCGAGGCGATGCGCCGCAGCGGCCGCGCCGTGAGGCCGGCAGCGGGGCGGTAGAGAAACTCCACGCGGGAGGGGCCGCGCCGGCTCCACTCCCCGCGCGCGAGCCGCTTCTGTGCGACCTCGAGCCCGGCGCCCCCCATCTCCAGGGCCGCCATCTGCTCGCTGACGGCGGCCGCCAGGCGCGGCGCCGCCTCGGCGCGCGCGGCGTCGAGGGCGTCGGCCGCAGCCGCCAGCTCCTTCTCGCGCAGGGCCGCCTCCCGCGTGGCCGCGCGCTCGCGCTCGCCGCCGTCGCCGGCGGCCTCCACGACCTCGCGCGCCGAGGCGCGCCGAGCGAGGACGTCGGCCATGCGGGGGCCGTAGGCGCGCATGAGGCCCTCGATCTGGGCCAGGCGCGCCTGCATGCGCTCGAGCTCGTCGGGGTCGAAGTCCACCTCGTCGGCATAGGAGCGCAGCTCCGAGGCCACGTCCTCGATGTCGATGAGGCCGCTCTCGAGCGTCTGGGCCCACGTTTCCAGGGCCGCGTCGTAGCGCGCCGCCTCGGTGAGGACGCGCGCGGCCTCGGACAGGGCGTCGAGCGCGCCGCCGTCTGCGGACAGGAGCTCGCGCGCGCCCGCGGCGGCGCTCGCGAGGGCCTCGCCGTGCTCGATGCGCGGAAGCTGGGCCTCGAGCTCCTCGAGCTCACCTGGACGGGGGTCCACCTCGTCCATGCGCCGCGTGACGAAGGCCGCCTCGTCGAGCTTCTCGCCCGTCGCACGGCTGCGCTCCCGCACGCGCTCGAGCTCCGCAGACGCCTCGGACGCTGCGGCAAGCGCGTCCTGATACGCCGCGAGCGCATCGCCCGCGGCCGGACCCGCCCAGGCGTCGAGCATCTCGACGTGCGTCCTCGCGTCAAGGAGGCGCTGGTGCTCGTGCTGGCCGCAGAGGTCGACCGTCGAGCCCACCTGGGCCGCGAGCTCGCGCACGCTCGCCATGCGGCCGTCAAGCTCCACGCGGCCCCGCCCGTCCGAGGACACGCGCCGACGGACCACCACGTCCTGCCCGTCGCCCGCACGTGAGAACAGGCGGCCCTCGACCTCGAGAGCCGAGGCCCCCTCGCGGACCATGCCCGCGTCGGCGCGCTCCCCCACCAGGAGCTTGATCGAGGAGAGCAGCGCCGTCTTGCCCGTCCCCGTCTCGCCCGTGAGGACGGTGAGGCCGCTGGCCGGCTCGAGGGTCGCCTCGTGAATCAGCGCGACGTCGCGCACGCGAAGCTCGTCGATCATCTACTTGCCCACCTGACCGTAGAAGACGCGCGAGACGGAGTCGTAGAAGCTCGCCTGGCCGCGATCGAGCAGGATGACGTCACCGGGGCCGCGACGCACCGAGGCGCGCATGCCGCAGCTGCCCTCCTCGTCATTGATGGGTCGGCCGTCGGCAAAGAAGTGGCGCATCACGGGCCGCTCAGGCGAGATCTCGATCTCCACGACGTCGGACGGCGCGGTGAGAAACGCACGCGCGAGGATGGTGTGCGGGGCGATGGGCACGCACACCATGCCCGTGAACTCCGGGGTCACGATGGGGCCGCCGGCCGCGAGGGCGTAGCCCGTGGAGCCCGTCGCCGTGGAGACCACGAAGCCGTCGCCGCGCAGACGGTCGATGTGCCTTCCCGAGACGGACACGTCGAACTCGACCATGTCGCCCAGGCCGCCGCGCGAGAGCGCGAAGTCGTTGAGCGCGAACCTGTGTTGGGCGTGCGTGCTGCCGTCTGGGTGATCGAACGCGCACTCGATGTCGAGGGTGGCGCGCCGGGAGGCGTGCAGCTCTCCGGACAGGGCACAGCTCACGGTGTCGATCAGGTCGGCCGGGCCCGCCGAGGTGAGAAAGCCGAGGTGGCCGTAGGAGATGCCCACGATGGGGACGCCGGCATATCCCACGATGCGCGCCGCGCGCAGGAGCGTGCCGTCGCCGCCGAGGGAGACCACGAGGTCGCAGTCGGACGCGTCGACGCTCAGGCGGGGATAGAGCCGCTTGTCATGGGCCCAGGAGACCTCGACGCCCTGGTCGTCCAGCCAGCGCTCGAGGCGGCGCGCGCTGCGCATGGCATCGTCACGCGAGTGGTTGGGAACGATGAGGACCTTCACGGGCGCACCTCTCCTCAAGAGCAGCTACGGGAACTCCCAGTCTAGCACCTCGCGGACGACCGTCAGGGGCCTCCCGATGCCGTCCATCCATCCCGCGCGCGAGGATCCGAGGGCGCTGGCGCTGCTCCTCTCCCGCCTGCCAGGGTACGTACGCTGTCCCCCGGTACGCACACAGTTACCATTTTTACAGCTGGCACATCGCGGAGAATCCTCAGGTAGAACGCCTGGCGAGAAGAATATCAACCAAGAAATTATATACGTACCCGACGAGGTGGTGTACGTACCCTAAGGGGACTAGGGGGAGGGAGCCTAGAGGCCGGCCATGACCTCGTCGAGGGGCAGGCTGGCGCCTCCGCGCACACCCAGAAGCAGGTACTCCACGTTGCCCTTGTGACCCCGGATCGGGCTCTCGCAGGCACCACACAGGCCCAGGCCACCCCGGCAGAAGGCCCTTGCGACCCGCTCGAGGGCGGCGAGGCGCACCGCGCGCTCGCGCACCACGCCACCCGCCCCCACGTCCTCGCGCGCGGCCTCGAACTGCGGCTTCACGAGCGTGAGGAACGCGCCGCGCGGGCGCAGGAGCTCGAGCACGGCGGGTAGGACCGTGAGGACGGAGGTGAACGACACGTCGCAGACGGCCAGGTCGACGACGGAGGAGCCCACGGCCCCCGGCACGTCGACGATGTTGGTGCGCTCGAGGAGCCTGACGCGCGCATCCTGCCTGAGGGCCCAGCTGAACTGCGCGTAGCCCACGTCGACCGCCAGGACCGAGGCCGCGCCGCGCGCGAGCAGGCAGTCGGTGAAGCCCCCCGTCGAGCAGCCCACGTCGAGGCAGGCCAGGCCCGCGGGGTCCACGCCAAAGGCCGCGAGGCCGCGCTCGAGCTTGAGCCCGCCACGGCTCACATAGGGGGCGCGGCCGCGGACGTGCAGCTCTATGCCCGGCGCCACGCGCTCGCCCGCCGAGGTCAGGCGGCGGTCGGTCGTGGAGACCTCGCCCGCCATGACGGCGCGCAGGGCCTCGTCCGTGTTCGCGAAGAATCCCTGCTCGACGAGCTCCTCGTCAAGACGGCGGCGCGCACGCACGCTAGTCCTGCGCGTCGTTGCTTCCGGCACCCGAGGCGTCGCCCCCGTCGGGAGCGTGGGGCGCCTCCTGAACCAGGCGCGCCTCCTCCTCGGGCGAGAAGTCCGTGGCGTCGACGAGCCCCACGGCCTTGGACCCGAGCGCGATGGCCTCGTCGAACAGGTCGAGCGAACGCTCGAGGGAGACGTCCTTGTCGCGCACCTGGCCGACGATGCCGTCAAGGCGCTCGGAGATCTCACCGAACGTCTGGTAGCGCGATACGTCGACGCGCCCCATCAGAGCTCCTCACCGCCATGGGAGGCGTCGATGAGCTCGCTGTCGTCCACGAAGGCGTCGCGCTCGTACGCCTCGTCGTCGTAGGCGGGCTCCCTGCCCTCCTCGGGGCCTTCCTCGCGGCCCCTGTCGGCGGCGCGCGCCGCAAGGGCCGCGCGGGCTCCCGCGACGACGTCGGCGCCCGCGTCAAGATCGTCGGCGACGCGACCCAGGAGACCGTTCACGAAGCGGGAGGACTCGTCGGTGCCGTAGGCCTTGGCGAGCTCGACGCACTCGTCGATCGTGACGGCGACGTCGACCTCGTCGACGTCGAGCATCTCGTAGAGGGCCAGGCGCAGCAGGTTGCGATCGACGGCGTTCATGCGACCGAGCGCCCACCTGGTAGAGCGCTGGGAAATGATGGCGTCCAGGTCGTGGCGACGGGCGTCGGCGCCCAGCGCGAGGGTGCGCGCGTACTCGTCGAGAGGACCCTCGGACAGGGCGTACTCCCCTGCCAGCACCTCCTCAACGCTGCGAAGATTGGCCTCCGCCTGGAACAGCAGCTGGAGGGCCTGGCTGCGGGCGAGGCTGCGACCGCCAAAGTGAATGCTCAAGTTACTCCTTGGGAAAGACGAGACTGTCAATGCGCACGTCGACGGCGGAGACGCCAACGCCGATCTGCTCGCAGACGGCCTCGGACACGGCCTGGCGGACGTCGGCGGCGAGCTTGGTGAACGGATAGCCGTAGAACACGGCGAGATGGACGCTCACGTGGAGCAGGTCGCCCTCGACGCTCGACTCGACGGCCTTGTCGGGGGCCACGCTTCTGCTCGTGAAGACGGAGATGAGGCTCGAGGCGATGTCGTTGCCCCCCACGGAGGCGACGCCCTCGACGCGGCGGGCGGCGAGGGAGACGATCGTGGAGACGACATCCCTCGAGATGCCGATGCCAGAAACGCAGAGCTCGCTTTCGGCCATGAAGGACCTCCTTTAGAGACGGGCGCGGGGCCCGAGGCGTGCGATGGTATCCGATTCAGTATATGCTAAATGGCTCGCGCTCCTAAGAAATATCATCTGCCTGCGCGCATCATCCTCGCTTCACCGCGGCAGCGTGTGGAGCTACACGTCCTGACCGCGCGCGAGCTCTGTCATCGGGGGCTGGACGACGATACAGTTGTAGAGGCCGTGGGACAGGTGGCGGTCCTTCTCCGGAAAGCTGACCACGTCATTGGTAAGCATGGCTCGGATGAGGCGGGTGAGGTCCCCCTCCTGCGGAAGTCCTGCCCGAGCCGGGCGTGGCGCCCCTCGGGCAAAAACTGCGCAAAGCCCAGGAAGTGGGCCAGGAGGTGCCAGTAGAACACGTGGAAGTCGACGAGGGACGCGTGCGGGTCACCCAAGAGCGAGAAGATCACGCCCCCGTCCCAGACCGACCCCATGACCGGGCTGCCCGAGCCCGCCGCGATGGTCTTGGCTGCAAAGTTCCCCTCCGTCAGTCCCAGCGCGTAACCGAAGAACCACGCGACCAAGACGCCGCCCACGATGTTGAAGAGGGAGATGAGAACCCAGTTCTTGGCCAGGTCAGAAAGTTTGATCTTCTTCTCGAGCACGCCGAACATCATGACCATGGCATTGCCTGTGACGAGCTCTCCCCCAGAGACACGATGGACAGAAGGCCCGCGGGGAACAGGCAGGCCCCCAGAAACGTGTCGAAGCTGCCCCACTCCTGGGGCACGATCCCGCTGACGCGGACGAACGCCAGAAATCCCGGCGCGATGAAGGCACCGGCATGATGCCCAGAAGCGCCGACTTCCAGAACGCAAGCCCACTCTTGTCGACGGCCTTGTCGGCAAAGTTCTCCATGGTCTCTCTGATTGAGAAGCTGTTCATGATCTCTCCCTACTCATGCCACTCGTGCAGCTGCGCTGGCATGTTGACGTTGTCCAGCGCGGCCTCCCCCATGTCCACGCACTCGACGTCCGGCTCGCAGAAGCCTGTCCTGATTCGAAGCTCCCCCGCCGGCAGGCGTCGCTCGAAGACGGACAGGCAGCTGCGATGGTAGAAGGCGAACAGCGTCTCGAGGTGAGAGCCCGAGAACGCCACCACCTGCTGGTCGTGAACTCGCTCGGCCAGCCAACGTATCTGCTTTGCGCTGATATGAGGGATGTCGCAGGCAACGAGAAACACGTGGGGCGTCGTCGCGTGATGCAGGGCCATGACGAGTCCGCCGAGCGGACCCGTCTGGGGAAACTCGTCCTCGACGATCTCGTAGCCTTGCTGGGCGCGCTGCGGGAATTTGTCCCTGATGTCGGCGACCAGAATAAGACGGGAGAAGACCTCCCGGGCCGTCCGGCAGGTTCGCTCGAGGGCATAGCCGCCATCCACCTGCAAAAGTGCCTTGTCAAAGCCCATACGACGGCTTTTGCCCCCACACAGAGGGGCTGTTGTTACCTCTTGCTCCTGCATGCTTTCCCGCCCAGCCCCACATCCACCTACGCAGGAGCCAGCCGGAGAAGTGAAATTGTCACTAATGCAATCACTGAAGTGATATAAGGCGGAACACTACTACAACTACAAAAACGCTCGCCTATCCCCGAAGGGATAAGACGAGCGGTCGCAACGCCACGGTAGACGGCTCTCCGAAAGGGCCCCTAGACGCGCGAGATGAACTTCCCGCCGTCGCGGGTGTCGACCTTGACGACCTCGCCCTGGTTGAGATACATCGGCACCTGAATCTGCGCGCCGGTCTCGAGCGTGGCCGGCTTGGTGCCTCCCTGGACGGTGTCACCCTTGAAGCCGGGGTCGGTCTCGGTGATCTCGGCCTCGATGAACATCGGGGGTTCGACGCCCAGGAGCTCGGTGTCCGCATAGAGCAGAAGGGCGGTGTCGTTCTCCTTGAACCACTTCGCTGAGTCGCCGATGAAGTCGGCGGGGACCTCGGTCTGCTCGTAGGTGTCGTTGTCCATGAAGTAGAAGATGTCGCCGTCGTTGTAGAGGTACTGCATCTCCTTGGTGATGAGCTGCACGCTCTCGAACTTGGTGCCGGCGTTGCAGGTCTGGTCGATCACGCGGCCGCTCTTGAGATCGCGAATCTTGTAGCGAACGAAGGCGCCGCCCTTGCCGGGCTTGACGTGCTGGAACTCGACGATGGTGTAGTACTTGGCATTGATCTTGAGACCCATGCCGTTCTTGAAGTCTGCGGTGCTAATAGCTGCCATGTGCTCTCTTCCCCTGCTGCCCGCTCATGCGAGCGCTCACATACGGGGGATTATTCTAGCACACGCAGGAGGGCCGCTCGTTTTCTGGCGTTGCCGCAAGGGTCGCGCTGAGGTGCCCGCCGCCGCTACCTCCGCCGCCTCCTGAGTCTCCTCGGCCTTCTGAGGATTGGAGCTATTTTTTTGATTTAACGAGCCCCTACTTTGCAGCAAAAGTGAACCGCCAACTGGGAAAACGTTCAACAAGGGTCGCTCTTTGGAGCAAGATCCTCGCGGGTTTATCAAAAAAACGCCCCCTTCGTGGAATGGCCCCCTGATGAGGCGCCCCGCAGCGAGGCACCGTGGCGAGAAGAGCAGGCCTCCCCTAGCGCCTCGTCAGGCTCCGCACCAGGCCCGAGAACCCGGCCGCAACCACCTGGAAGAAGCTCGCAGACCGCACGAGCCTCTGGGCACCGAGGTGAGCGCGCATCGCGCGCAGCGTGGCCTTGTCGTCGCGCGTGGAGAAGGAGTAGGTCCCCTGGCCATCCTTGCAGAACACCGCGAAGCGTGAGATCCACCTGCCGCCAAAGAGGACGGAGGCGGCCACGTGGTCGACCTGGTCCCAGGGAATCTGGATGAAGTCCTCGGGGTTCTTCTCGTTGTAGTACTCGAAGGCGCGGTCGCCCACCAGGACGTCGCCGTGCGTGCCCAGACCCAGATACGAGTTGGCCCTGATCGTAAGGTCAACATGTGTGTTGAGAGACTGTGCCATGCGAAGAGCACCTTTCCATCAAGGGGGCCGCACCTCATATCGTAGCAGGTGCGGCCCCGGGGCAGGTCGCGGAGCTCCCGCGGCCCACTGACTCATTGGCTACATGAAGCCGACAAGACGACCAAGAATGCCGAACGCGAACAGCGCGAGGATGATGACGATCGGCGAGACCTTCTTCTTGAGCAGCCAGCAGCACAGAAGCGTGAGGCCCACGGCCGCAAGGCCCGGGATGAGCTGGTCGAGGTTTTGCTGGAGCGTCGTGACCTTGCTGACGTCGAGGCCGTTGGCACCGAGCGACGCGAACTGCGTGAGCGCCGCCTTGATGCCCTCGGTGCCGGCGGGCAGGGCGTCCCAGTCGATGTAGGCGCCGGACGCCTGCTGGACCGTGGAGACGACCGGGGTGAACGAGATGGACACCCAGCGCTCGACGAGCGAGCCGATGATGAACATGCCGAGGATGGAGGCTCCCTCGGTGATCTTGCCCAGAAGGCCGCCCGAGAGGTCCTTGGAGATCGAAACGCCCACCTTGTAGCCGAACTCCTGCGTGTACCACAGGAAGGCGAAGCGGATGACGTTCCACAGGACGAAGAACAGGATGGGGCCGAGCACGTTGCCGGACAGGGCCATCGAGGCACCGAGCGCGCCCAGGATGGGGCGAAGGGTGAACCAGAACGCCGGATCGCCGACGCCGGCCAGAGGACCCATCATGCCGACCTTGACGCCCTGAATCGTGACGTCGTCGACGGGGGCGCCGTTGGCGCGGTCCTCCTCGAGGGCGAGCGTGACGCCAATGACGGGGGCGGAGACGTACGGGTGCGTGTTATAGAACTCGAGGTGCCGCTTGAGGGCCGCCACCTGGTCATCCTTGGAGCCGTACAGCTTCTTGATGGCCGGGATCATCGAGTAGCACCAGCCGCCGTTCTGCATGCGCTCGTAGTTCCACGAGCCCTGCAGGAACTGATGGCGCCAAGCCACCGAGAAGCGATCGTGCTTGGAGAGCTTGATTCTATCTGCCATGTTGTTTTCTCCTCTCGAGGCCTAGTAGGTGTCCAGGATGTCGCCAAGCGGATCGCCGGATCCTCCGCCCATGCCGCCGCCACGCTTGGCCTCTTCCTTGAGACCGAGGTAGATGAGGGCAAGGGAGACGCCGATGACACCCAAGGCGATAAGCGTGAGCTGGGAGAGGGCCGCGAGGGCGAAGCCCAGGGCAAAGAACGGCCAGACCTCCTTGGTGGCCATCATGTTGATGACCATGGCGTAGCCGACGGCGGCGACCATGCCGCCACCGACGGTCATGCCGCCCGCCAGCCAGGCCGGCATGGCGTTCAGGGCGCCCGTCACGGCCTCGGACGGGACGAAGCACAGGGCGACCGCCGGGATGAGGATGCGGACGCCCTGCATGAGGATGGCCACAACCTGCCAGAGGTCGATGGCACCGAAGTCGGCCTTCTCGGCCGCCTTGTCCATGATGTGAACGATGGGAATTGCGATGGTGCGGCAGATCATCGTGAGGAACAGACCGGCCACGGACAGAGGTACGGCCACGGCGATCGACGCGCTGATCGCGGTCTGCGTGTCCGTGGTGCCGCCGTCGAGGGCGAGCACCATGATGATGGCGGACGCGACCGACGCGAGCGCGGCGTCAGGGGCGACGGCGGCGCCGATGTTGGCCCAGCCGAGGGCCATCATCTGCAGCGAGCCGCCGAGCATGATGCCCTCGGTGGGGTGACCGCTCACGAGTCCGATGAGGGTGCATGCCACGAGCGGCTGGTGGAACTGGAACTCGTCCACGACACCCTCCATGCCCGCGAGCAGGGCCACAATGGCAATGAGAATAACGGTAAATACCGACATTGGTCCCTCCCTTTCCTAGGCCAGCTCGGCCTTCGCCTTCTTGATGAGCGCGTCGAACGACTCCGCGGAGTCGGCGGGCACCTTGCGGATGTCGAACTTGATGCCGTGGGCCTTGAGCTTCTCGAGCGTCTCGACGTCATCGTTGTCCATGGCGATCGCGTTGTTGACGACGACTTTGCCCACGGAGTGGGCCATGGAGCCGATGTTGACCTCGTGCACGTCCACGCCGCCCTCGACCGCGCGCAGGAGGTCCTGCGGCGTCTCGAAGAGCAGCATGGCCTTGGTGGCCCCGAAGCGCGGGTCGTGCGCGACCTCGATCATCTTGTCGATGGGGATGACGTGGGCCTTGACCCCTGGAGGCGCCGCCTGCTCAATCATGGACTTGCGCAGCTCGTCATGGGCCACGGCGTCCGAGACCACGATGATGCGGTCGGGACCGGTCATCTTGGTCCAGGTGGTAGCCACCTGGCCGTGGAGCAGGCGCGTGTCCACACGGGTGAGCACGAACTTGATGTGGCCGTCTCCGAGGACGGTTCCCTCGGGGATGGATCCGACCGGGGCGCTGGGCGCAGGAGCCGCGGGCGCAGGAGCTGTGGGCGCCAGGTCCTCGGGCTTGACGACCACACCGGCCTTGGCGTCGCCGAAGGCCTCCTTGGCGACATCGGCGGCGGTCTCGGAGCCGGGGCGCGCGCCGTAGGCCGAGACGAGCATCGGCAGGTTCAGGCCGCCCAGGGCGACCCAGCCTTCGTGTCCCTCCTCGTCAAGCAGCAAACTGACCTGGTTCCAGGGCGTTCCCCCCTGGAGGTCGACCAGGAACAGAACCTGCTCCTGGTCCTCGAGGCCCTGAACGGCCTCGAGAAGCTTCGCCTTGAGGTCGCCTGGCCCCATCTCGGGCGTGAGCGTCACGGTTGCCACGTTTTCCTGCGGACCAAAGATCATCTGACCGGACGTCTTGATGCCCTCGGCGAACGTGCCATGACTGGCTAGAACGATGCTAACCACTGCTTACCTCCTTTTCCCAACGCAAATGAATACGCATGCATGCAACAGGTAGGAAAATCCCTCATGAATTCTCCTTCTCTGCTCCATGAGACGTCCATATTCTATTCTTAAATTCGACATATGCAACTCTTTATTTTATTTTTTTTCTTCACGGAAGAGAGGGCGCCGTTCGGGGGCCTCGGTGTTGACATTTGGAATTTATACCCCCACCTATCTTCTGGAGGGTGCGGGGCCCCGGCGCGCGACCAGCACGGTCGAGCGCGCAGCCGGGTGCGCAGCCAAGCGTAGGATTGGGGCACAATTTTTATATTCAGCGCCTCTGAGGGCACCCGCCCTTCTCTGCGGCCTGAGGAAACGCCGCCGGAGGCAGCAAAAAAACGCTCGCAGGGGGCCAGGGCATCAAAAATGTGCCCCAATCCTCGCGCGGCGGGGAGGAGGGACGAGAAGGCAGGTGGGCTGAGGAAAAAGCGCGGAGAGGGCGAGAAGGAGAGAAACGGGGCGGACCCCACCAGGGGGACCCGCCCCGTGCACCCGATGCTAAGAGCGAGCTAGCAGTCGATCACCCGGAGCTCATGCGGGGAGGCCGTGAACGGCTCGAAGCCCGCAGGTCCCATGAGGCCGAAGTCCTCGAGGCGGATGCCGAAGCGGCCCGGCAGGTAGATGCCCGGCTCGATCGTGATGACGGAGCCCTCGGGGACCGGGCGCGCCCACGCGCGGCCGAAGCTGGGGCGCTCGTGGATCTCCAGGCCCACGCCGTGGCCGAGGCCGTGCTTGAAGTAGTCGCCGTAGCCCGCCTCGGTGATGACGCTCACGGCGAGCTCGTGGATGTCGCGCCCGATGCAGCCGGGCTTGGCAGCGGCGGCGCAGGTCTCGTGCGCGGTGCGCACGACGTCGTAGACGTGGCGCTTCTCTTCGCCTGGCTCGCCCACGGCCACGGTGCGGGTCATGTCGGAGTGATAGTCGTGGTAGAGCGCGCCGTAGTCCATCACGACGAGGTCCCCGCGCTCGACGACGGTCTCGCCGGGTTGGGCGTGGGGGTTGGCGGCGTTGACCCCCGTGGCGACGATCGTGCCAAAGGACAGGGCGTCGGCCCCGTGGCTGAGCATGTAGTTCTCGAGCTCGACGCGAATCTGCTGCTCGGTCAGGCCCGGCTTGATGAAGCCGCAGATGTGCTCGAAGGCCGCGTCAGTAATCGACTGCGCATGGCGCATGAGGGCAATCTCTTCGTCGTCCTTGACCATGCGCAGGTCGCAGAGGTCCTGGTGCATCCGCGGCATCAGGCAGGCGATTGACGCATGCGCACACGCCTCGGCGAACGCGTCAAAGAACGCAAGGTCGCAGGTGTCCTCGACCGCGACGACGCGCGCTCGGGCGCCCGAGACGCGCCGCGCGGCCCAGGCGGCGGGGTCGACCTGGTCCATGTCGATCTGCCAGGCGCTCTCTGACCCCAAGCGGGTGAGGAAGGTGTTGTAGTAGCGCGAGTCGGTGTGGAGCCACAGGTCGTGCGCGGTAATCACGGCCGTGTGGGCCACCTCGTCATCGAAGGTGCGCTGCGCGCCGGTGAGCCAGCGCAGGTCGGGGTTGTTGCGCACGATCGCGGCGTCGTAGCCGCGCTCGGCCATGAGGGCGCGGAAGCGCTCCACGCGCGCGGTGCAGGCTGCTTGATCTGCCATAGTTACTCTTCTCTCTCGAGGTTGTTCTGCGCGGGGCCCTCTGGGGGGACCGGGCGCGCGGCACACCAGGCGCGCGCGTGCTCGGCGATGAGGTCGTCGGCGACGATCGCAAGGCGCACGCGCCCGATGGCGCGCGGGAGCGGGAGCATGAAGCGCCTGCTGCGGCGAAAGCGCTCGGCCTTGAGCGCGCGCACGAGCACCTCGGGATCGACCACGGCCGCGGTCGTGCCCACCCCGAGCCGCTCGAGGAGCTCGTCCTGGCAGAGCATGTCGTCGACGGAGAACTGCTCCATGCCCACGGCCAGACGCGCCGAGAAGCGCAGGGCGTCGCCGAGCGTCGCCGAGGCGGGCACCTCGGGGCCCACGAGCCCGGCGAGCGCGCGGGCGAAGTCCTGACCGTAGGCGGCCGACTGGCGCGTGGCCAGGGAGGTGGACGAGACGACCTTGCCGCGGCTCTTGACCGTGTCGAGGAGCTGCGTCACGAGCGCGGAGAAATCGCCCGCCACGAGGTCGGGAGCGCTGTCCCAGAGCCGTCCGAAGGCCTTGTCCGAATCGTCCATGGCCGTGGCGACCATGTGGGCGAAGCCGAGGCGAGCCCGCTCCCGCACGGGATCGAAGCCCAGAAGGTCGACGTCGACGAGCGAGAAGCGCGCGGAGCCCTCCTGGACGACCAGGGATGGGGCTCCCGGCACGTCGAGGGCCAGAGGCGTCGTGCCGGCCGTGAGAGCGCTCACGAGGTCGAGGGGCACCTCAGCCAGGGAGACGCCCCCGCACCATGATGCGCACGCGAACGAGGCGACGGAGAGGGTCTTCTCGCCTCCCGCGGCCACGACGAGGTCATCGGCCGTGATGCCGGCTTTGGCGAAGAGGGCGTCGAGCGCGCCCGCGCGGGCCAGCTCGCAGCCGCCTGCGGGCATCTCGATCAGGCGGACCTCGAAGCCCTCGGCGAGCAGGTCGACCCGGAGCCGCGAGACGAGCTCGTCGGCGTCGCCCTCGTGCACCAGGGCGCAGCAGTGCGGCTTTCCCACGCAGGAGCGCAGGTCGTGCGCGAAGGTGACACTCGTGCCCACGCCCGCCCGCACGTCCATCGACGAGTTGCGCAGCGTGACCCACTGGCGCACGCTGCTCCTCTCGGCACCGTGCGTCTCTTCGGTGACGTGCGTCTCGCTCATAGCAGGCCCCTCTCCCAGAGCAGTCCCCCCGACTCGAGGGCGACCTGCTCGAACGTCTTGTTCCTGATATCAACCGTGATGTCGGCGGCCTCCTCGTAGAGCGGCCGGCGGCGGGTGAGAACCGCGGCGGCATGAGCGTTTGACCCAAGGTCGGGCCGGCGCTCGGGACAGCGAATCTGGCGCAGCGAGTCCGCGAGGTCGCCCTCGAGGTAGACCACGACGCCCATCTCGTGCATGAGCCCGCAGTTCTTGGAGCGCTCCACGATGCCGCCGCCGCAGCTCACGAGCAGGGACTTGCGCCGCGCGAGGGCGGCGAGCTCGCCGGTCTCAGCGTCGCGAAAGGCCCCTTCGCCGTCCTCGGCGAAGACCTCCGAGACGCTCTTGCCCAGGAGGCGCTCAACCAGGCGGTCCGTGTCAACGTGGGAGCGATGAAACAGGGAGCCCAGGTTACGAGCGAGGGTCGACTTGCCCGCGCCTAGAAAGCCCACGAAGAAGATGTGATCACATCCCTCGTGCACCACGTAGCCCGCATCACCTGACACCATGAACCTCCACGACTTGACACCGCAGAAGATTCTATCAGGTTAGCCCGGTCCCCGTTTTAGCCCCCTCCTCCCCCAGAAACTCCACGTCGCGCAAGACGAGGCGCTCGAGGGCGCGCAGGAGGTGGGTGTACCACAGGTCGCTTGGTGACTGGGGCCGCACGAGGATCGTGCGCGCACCCGCGAGGTTGCCGGCGAGGACGTCGGTGAAGACCTGGTCGCCGATCATGACGGTCTCGTCAGCGCGCGCGCCCGCCGCGCGCATGGCGCGCCTGAGCGCGAAGGGCGAGGGCTTCATGGCGTGATCGACGACGGCGCATCCCAGATCAGCCGCCGAGGCCGCCACCTCGGCGGTGTGAAAGTTGTTGGAGACGAGACAGACCGAGAGGCCCGCTGCGCGCGCGGCGTCGAGCCAGGCGCGCACCTCGGCGGGGGCGTGGCCGGTGTCGCGCGGCACGCAGGTGTTGTCGCGGTCGACGAGCACGAGGCGCACGCCTGCGCGGGCAAGCTCACTCACGTCCACGAGGGGCAGAGACGCCACGTAGCGCGTCGCCGCAAAGGGGCCGCGCCGCGGCGCTCGCCTACTGCGGGCGGTTGTCGATGGCTTGCTGGTGCTGCTCATAGGTATGCGAGAACACGGCGTAGTCGCCTGAGATGTAGAAGTAGTAGTAGTCGGTGTCATCCGGGCTGGCCGCCGCCTCGAGTGACTCCAGGCTCGGCGAGCAGATCGGCGTGGGGGTGAGGCCGGAGCGCAGGTAGGTGTTGTACGGGTCGTCGACCGTGAGGTCGTCGGCCGTGACCTCGCGCCCGAGCGAGTACGCCAAGGTCGCGTCGCTCTGGAGGTCCATGCCGGCCGCGAGGCGGTTGCAGAAGACCGAGGCGATCTGGCCGCGCTGTTCGTCGGTCAGGGCCTCGCGCTCCACGATGGAGGCGAGCGTGACGACGTCGTTCTCGTCGAGCTCGATTCCGTAGCGCGCGGAGAGCGTGGTCGCGGCCCCCGCAAGGTCGAGCGAGGCCACCTCGCTCTGGTACTGGGAGAGCATCGCGCGAATCACGGCGTCTGCCGAGACCTCCTTGCCGGTGAAGTCATAGGTCTTGGGGAAGAGGTAGCCCTCGAGCGAATCGTCGCCGACGTCGGCGAGAAACGCGTAGTCGGGCGCGTAGTTCGAGGCCTTGGCCTGGGCGACGAAGTCATCCGCGGAGATGCCGAGCGCGTCCTGGACGACCTGGGCGGTACGGGCCACCGAGTAGCCCTCGGGGATGGTGAGCTGCGAGGAGGAGGCGTTGGGACCGCTCACGAGCAGGTTGATGACGTTCGTGAGGTCGTCACCGGCCGTGAACGTGTAGGTGCCGCTCTTGAGACCCTGGTCGGCCTCGGCCCGGCGCACCTGCGAGAGGAACTCGCTCGTGCTCGGGATGACCCCCGCCTCATAGAGCGCCTGGGCCACCTCGCTGGCGCCCGCCCCGCCGGGGATGGTGAGCGTGACCTGGGTGCCCGCCGCCACGTTGGGCGCATCGTCGCCGGAGCCTGCCGTGAGGCGCGGGATCACCACGAAGGCCACGACGCAGGCGAGCGCCACGACCACGGCGACGCCGGCCGCGATCAGCGGGAGCCGGCCGCGACCGGGCGGCTCGGGGGCGCGCCGGACGCGGTGGCCCTGGGCGCGGCGCGTGGCCTCGGCGCTTCTCGCGGAGACGCGCGCTCCCGACGAGCCCGAGCGCGACGGCTGCGCCGTGCGCGGACGCGCGTGGGAGGAGCGGGAAGGAGACGGGCGTCGGTCGGGGGCACCGCCGTCGAAGTGAGATCCCCCGTGCGCGGGAGTCTTGCCGGTGGGTGTGGCCATCATTGCCTCTCAGACGTGTCGGGCGTCCAGCCAGGACTGCAGGAACAGGGACGCGGCGACCATGTCCACCTTGCCGCGCATCGAGCGCTCGGTAAGGCCCTGGCGTCTCAGGATACGCTTGGCCTCGGCCGAGGAGAGTCGCTCGTCGACAAACTCCAGCGGAAGTCCGCAGGTGGCGGCCACCTGCTCGGCCTGGGCTCGGATGCGTGCGGCCTGCGGCCCCTCCTGGCCCACCAGGGTCCGTGGCAGACCGCAGACGAGAAGCTCGGGCTCCCAGTCGGACAGCACGCGGCGGAAGGGCGCGGCGCAGCCGAGGACCTCGTTGGCGGGTAGGACGCAGACGGGCGAGGCAACGCGGCCGGTCGGGTCGCTCACGGCGACGCCGATGCGCACCTCGCCTATATCGAGCGCCAGGACGCGCACGCTAGTGGGAGAGCTCTGTGGCCGCGGCGTCGAGGGCGGCGTCGATGCCGGAGGCGTCCGAGCCGCCGGCCTGCGCCATGTTGGGACGCCCGCCGCCGCGCCCGCCCACGAGCCCGGAGATCTTGCGAATCAAGTCGCCGGAGCCAAAGCCCGCGCGCACGGCCGCGTCGGTGCCGGCAGCGAGCAGGGCCACCTTGCCCTCGGGGGTCCGCGTTGCTATGACGCAGGCGACGGGACCGTCCGCCTTCTCGCGGATGGAGTCCCACAGCTCGCGCAGGCCCTGGGAGTCGAGCCCGTCGCGCCGGACGATCACGCACGTGTATGCGCCGCAGTCGAGGGTCCTCTCGGCACCCCCGGCGGCCGCTGGCGCGCCCGCGCCAGCGCCGGTGAGGGCATCGCGCAGCTTCTTGGCGGAGTCGCGCGCCTGGTCGCGCACGGACTCGATGCGCTCGACCAGGTCGGTCGGGCGGCACTTGAGCAGGTGCGCGGCCTGGGTGAGCACCGCGAGCTGTTCGTCGACGTACTCGAGCGCGCCCATCGAGGTGACGGCCTCGATGCGTCGCGCGTTGGATCCCACCGAGCTCTCGGAGACGATCTTGAACAGGCCGAGGTCGGCCGTGTTGCGCGCGTGCGTGCCGCCGCACAGCTCTCGCGAGAAGGGCGTCTCGGAGGCGCCCGCGCTGACCACGCGCACGACGTCGCCGTACTTCTCGCCGAACAGGGCCACGGCGCCGGAGGCCTTGGCCTCGGCGAGCGGCATGACGCGGGTCACGATGGGCTCGGCCGCGAAGATCTCGGCGTTGACCATGCCCTCGATGCGCTCGAGCTCGTCAGGCGTTAGGGCCTCGAAGTGGGTGAAGTCGAAGCGCAGGTGGTCGGGGGCCACGAGCGAGCCGGCCTGGGAGACGTGCGGCCCCAGGACCGCCTTGAGCGCGGCGTCGAGCAGGTGCGTGGCGGTGTGGTTGCGTCGAACGAGCTCGCGTCGTCCCCGGTCGATCGAGGCGACCACGCGCTCGCCCACCGAGACCGATCCCTCCTCGAGCGTTGCCGCATGTGCGTAGAGCCCCTCCTTGACCTGCACGTCGGTCACGCGCAGGGTGGCGTGGGGGGCCGCGAGCGCACCGGTGTCCGCGCACTGGCCGCCCATCTCGGCGTAGAGGGGCGTGCGGTCGAGCACGACCTCGACGGCGTCACCGGCATGCGCGCAGTCGACCGAGGCACCGTCCACCACGAGGGCGAGCACGCGGCACCCCTCGAGCTCGTCATGGTCGTAGCCGTCGAACTGCGTGGGCACCAGACGGGCCGAGAGCTCGCTCCAGACGTTGTTGAAGCTGCCCCAGGCGTCGCGGTTGGCGGCGGCGCGGGCGCGCTCGCGCTGGTCGGCCATGCAGGCGTCGAATCCCGCCATGTCAACCTCGTGGCCGGCCGCGTCCGAGATCTCTCGCGTGAGGTCGATCGGGAAGCCGTAGGTGTCGTGGAGCTTGAAGGCGACCGCGCCGGCAAGCTCGGCGTCCGCCGCGAGGCCGGAGAGCTCGGAGGCGAGGCTCTGCTCGCCGGCGTCGAGCGTGGTGCCGAAGTGCCCCTCCTCGGCGCGGACGATGCCCTCGATGAGGGCGTGACTCTCCACAAGCGCCGGGTAGGTCTGACCCATGAGTCGCGTGACCTCGTCGACGTAGGTGGTGAGAAACGCCCCGCGCACTCCCATGAGGCGACCATGGTAGACGGCGCGACGCAGAAGGCGGCGCAGGACGTAGCCGCGTCCCTCGTTTGACGGCAGGATGCCGTCGGAGATCATGAAGGTCACGGCGCGGGCGTGGTCGGCCACGATGCGCAGGCTCCGGTCGCGGGCGGCGTCGACGCCGTAGGAGGCGCCGGACAGGCGCTCCCCCACCGTGATGAGCGAGCTCAGGAGGTCACCGTCGTAGTTGGTCCCCTTGTGCTGCATGATGGCCGCGATGCGCTCGAGGCCCATGCCGGTGTCCACGTTTCTGTGGGGCAGCTCGGGCAGGGAGCCGTCCTCCTGGCGGTCGTACTGCGTGAAGACGAGGTTCCAGAACTCGAGGTAGCGGTCGCAGTCGCAGCCGGGGGCGCAGTCAGGGCTTCCGCAGCCGAACTCCTCGCCCTGGTCGAAGTAGATCTCGGAGCAGGGGCCGCAGGGGCCGGTGGGGCCGGCGGCCCAGAAGTTGTCCTCCTCGCCGAGGCGGGTGATGTGGTCCGCGGCCACGCCCTGGGCGCACCAGAGCTCGGCGGCCTCGTCGTCATCGGTGAAGACCGTCATGTGGAGGCGCTCGGGGGGCAGGCCCAGGTGCTCGGGGCTCGTGATGAACTCCCAGGCCCAGGCGATGGCGTCGGCCTTGCTGTAGCCCCCGAAGGAGAAGTTGCCGAGCATCTCGAAGAAGGACAGGTGGCGGGGGTCGCCGATGTTGTCGATATCGTTGGTGCGCAGGCACTTCTGGCAGGAGCAGGCACCGGGCCCGTCCATGGTCTTGGTCCCCTGGTAGTACTCCTTGAACTGGTTCATGCCCGCGTTGGCGAGCAGCAGGGACGGGTCGTCCGGGACGAGCGACGAGGACGGGTAGCGAGTGCAGCCCTTGGCCTCGAAGAAGGCGAGAAAGTCCTCGCGGATCTGGGCGGTGGTCATGGTCTTGTAGTCAGGCGTGCTCATGGTGCTCCCTCTGCACTCGGGTGCTTCTCGTATGCGTAACTGGAACAGTATATATGCATTTACCGACACTTACACACGATGCTATCTACCTGCGTATATACGTTTTCAGAGTCCCACATTTCCCGTACTTACAGGGACTTAGGTTAAATTAGGGTCGGAAATCCTGCGAAAAAATGTTGAGCTTGTCGCCCCGCGCGCAGCACCTGCGAGGCCACGCCTCGCGCAGCGGGATCTCGAGCTGCGGCATAGGAGCCCCCCATCGGACTCGAGCATGACACGAGGGGTCAGGGGTTTGTCATCCAGACAGATGTGAGTAATAACCTGACGTTCGAAGTATGCTCTCGTAGCCGCCCTGGCCGATGTGGCAGCTCGCGAACTCACAAAACTGTGTGGTGGTGCTGAGGTGGCACTGTTGCGCCATCGCCGAGACCATGCCGCTGCTGAGCTCTTTCTTGCCCCCATGGCTGACCCTTGTGCGGATGCTGGTGCGCCTCCCATCAGGCGTTTCGTAGCAAAGATACTTGTGGTCCCCGTCCCTGCAGACGAAGCCCTTCTTCTTGAGGTTCTTGAGGATCATCGTGCTTGACAGGCTCGGCACGGCTACGCCCCGACCAAGCCGAGGAGGTTCCTGCGGGCGGCAACGGCGTCCTCGGCGAGCGTTTCCTCCGGGGCGTTGACGATGTAGGACCAGCGCCATGCGAGGTCGTCGAGGACCTCCTGGCGGATCTCGTCCTGGTGCTCCGCGAAGACCACCATGCCCAACGGCTCGCACTCGGCGATGAAGACCTGGCCCGCGTCCTCGTCGAGCCCGACCTCTATCGAGAGAGGCTCCTTGAGCCTAATCGTCTCCCCGCCGGCCTCGAACTCGCTGACCACGACGACGCGAAGGTCCAGCTCCTCTATCCCGCTGGCGTCCTTGACGTCATCGATGTCCCCGTTGATGTCGTACCTGTAGCGGCAGTTCACCGTCATGGGCCTAAGCCGGTTAGAGACAAGCCGGTCCTCAATATCGGGATCGTAATCGACCCAGAACTTCTTCTTGCCATTGGTCGGTCTGAGGCCTATCTTCTCCGCCTCGAAGTCCACGCCCACGACCCTGGCGATGATGGAGCCGTCGATGTACTCACCGGTGGCCAGGCGCATGCTGGCGAAGTCGATCAGGTCGGCACGCTTAAGCTCGGTTCTCTCGGAGCCGTCCTCCCCGACCGCAACCGAGATCCTCTCGTTCCCCCTTGGCAGTATATTCTCGACTTCCTTGACTGCCTGGTCCCGGGCGCACCTACTGGGAATCTGGGCTGCGAGCGCTTCGGCCTCCCCATTGGAGACCGACTCTATGAGGCTGAGAGCTGGCTCGAACCCGCCCCCGGCGAAAGAGAGCCTGGCCTGGGGCTCGTCCGACTCGTCGTACAGGAGCGCCTCGGCGCAGTAGCACCCCTTTGCGGCCGGTGCCAGGTAGATGGCATGAGTCGTCTTCCCCTCAGACGGTTTGGGCCGAGAGGCACGCTTGTCGTCGGGATCATATGACTTCTCGTCGGAGACAATGTTAAGTAACGTGTCATACCCATCCAGCATCTCCTTGAGCCTCTTGAACGAGATCTCGTCCCCGATCCCATCCGTGGAGACGTGGATGGACATCCTGTCAATGAGCCGGCGTTCTCTCGGTGAATCGCCCATCTTTGGCACCTCCCCCCATCAGGTGGCTACGAATATAGGCCACTTGCGTCCACACATGGCATTGCGGCACGAAAATGCCCCTCCCCGCACGAGGCGAGGAGGGGCATCTTTGCGTGCATGTGCATTGTGCCCCGGATTTCTGGCCCCGGGGCTAGCCGTCGCCGATTCTCCGACCTCCGCGTATAGCCGATGTGCTGGACGACATCCACCACGAGTTAGCAAGCGAACACAGGCTGGTGGCCATTGTAGCACGCCTTGGCCCTCCTCCGCGCATGCCCGCGCGATCCCCACCCGCCCGCCACAGGCCGCGCGGGCGGCAGCCTCGCGCGCGGCTCGTCCGCCAGCGCCGTCAGTTGTAGAACCCCTCGCGCCTCAGGTACTCCTGCAAGGCCAGGACGGTGTAGCGCGCCGCAGCTAGCGACGCTCGTCGCCGCCCCCGCGCCGCCAGCGCGAGAGCCAGCGCGCCGCGCGGTCCCGGACGCGCGGGGGCCGGGGAGTCGCCGTGGCCGCAGGCTGCGCGTCCGAGTCCGCGTCCGTGGGGCCCACGCTGAAGCCAGCGTCACCCAAGGCATCCGCCGCGGGCGCGGGAGCTCCCGCGGCGTCGACGAAGGGGGTTCCCTTGAACAGAGCGCCGTCGTAGGAGACGAGCTGAGTCTTGGTCCTCGACTCGAAGAAGAAGACGAAGAGGCTCTTGGCGACCGCGGTCAGGGGGATCGCGATGATCATGCCCACGGTGCCCAGCAGGGTGGAGCCGAGCACGATCGCGGTGAGCGTGAGCACGGGGTGGATCTGCATGGTCGACTGGTTGATCTTGGGCACGATGAGGTTGTCGGTGACGTTTTGCGCGACGACGGCGGCCACGAGGGTCCAAAACGCCATGGAGGGGCTGTAGAAGAGCGCCACGACGGTGGCGATGGCGGCCGAGACCGCCGGTCCCACCACCGGCACGAAGTTCAGCACGCCCGAGATAACGCCCATGACGCCCGCATAGGGATGGCCCGCGAGCGAGAAGCCCACGAACGCGAGCGTGCCCTGGATGAGCGAGTCGATCACCGTCGTGCGCAGATAGCCGCCCACGGAGCGCGAGATGACGGCGACCACGAGGCGGTAGTCGCCCGCGCGGCCCTCGCCGAGCACGCGGCAGATCTCGTCGTTGATGCGCGGGTAGTCGCAGGCGATCCAGTACGCGAGGACGAGTCCCAGAAACGCGACGAAGAGCGCGGAGGCGAGGTTGCTCACGGCCGGCACCAGGCCGGTACCCACGGCCGACAGTAGGCTCGAGACCAGCTTGGTGAGCAGGCTCTGCAGGGAGTCGACCATCGAGGAGACCTCGACGTACTGGCCGATCGTCTGAAAGACCTCATAGTCCTGCTGGAGGTTGGTGAACCACGTCCCCATCTCGGCGATGCGGGCGGGCAAGTCGCTCAGAAGCTCGGTCATCTGGGAGACGAACAGGGGGACGAGCAGGGCGAACAGCAGGACCACGCCCAGCGCCACCACCACGATTCCCACGAGCGCCGCCGCGGAGCGCGGCACGCGATGGCGCGCGAGCAGGCTCACGAGCGGGGTGGCCACGTAGGCCACGACGCAGCCGACCGCGAGAAAGACGAGCACGCTCGAGACCTTGCCCAGGACGAAGAGGGCCACGCTGGCAAGGGCGACGAGGCCGACGAGGGTCCATACCTTGGTGCAGGCCAGACGAGCGCGTCGGGCGCGGGCGGCAGCACAGGGGTCATCGTGGTCCATGGGCTCCTCTTCTTTGGCCTGGCCCCTAGGGAGCGAGCAGTCCCTCGGGGTCGATCTTGTCCTGTATGCGCCTCAGGGTCCTGCGCAGGAGGCGCGAGACCTGCACCTGCGAGACGCCCAGGTGCTCGGCGATCTCCACCTGGGTGAGGCCCTCGACGAAGCGCATCCTGATGACGTCCTGCTCGCGCGGCGAGAAGTCGGCGATGGCCTCCTCGAGCACGATGCGGTCGTCAGAGGCGGCTAGGTCGGCGTCCTCCGTCGCGTAGCGGTCGATGACCGAGGGCGCCTCGTCGTCGTCAGACGAGCCGCCGCCCTCGAGCGGCACCGAGCTGTAGGCGCTCGATGACTCCATGGCCTCGAGGACCTCGTCAACGCTCACGTCGAGGTGCTCGGCGATCTCGGCCACCGAGGGGCTTCTCTGCAGCTGGTTGGTGAGCTCGTCGTTGGTCCGGTTGACCTTGGCGGAGAGCTCCTGCAGGCGGCGCGGCACGCGCACCGACCAGCCCTTGTCGCGGAAGTGGCGCTTGATCTCGCCCATGATCGTGGGCGTGGCGTACGTGGTGAACTCGAGGCCGCGCTCGGGGTCGAAGCGGTCGATGGCCTTGATGAGGCCGATGGTGCCCACCTGGACGAGGTCCTCGAGGGACTCTCCGCGGTTCTTGAACTTGGAGGCGAGGAAGCGCACCAGGTTGAGATGGCTCACGATGAGCTGCTCGCGGGCCTCCTCGTCGCCCCCCTGCTTGAAGCGCCGGAAGAGCTCGCGGGTGCGGCCTTTGTCCCAAGCGGCCTTGCCCTCGGGGATGCGCCGCGAGATGCGCGGGGGGGCGGTCTTCTCGGCGAGGTCCCTAGGCGGCATGGGCATCGCCCGCCCGCTTGGCGAGGTGCAGGGTGCGCCCGTCCTCGGAGAGGCTGAACTCGTCGCACACCGCCGAGAGGAGCACCTCCACGAGCTCGATCGACTCTCCGGCGGGCTCGTCGGTGCCCAGCGAGAAGTCCATCGCGATGGCGCCCGACGAGAGCGCGAAGGTGACGCCCAGCTCAGAGGGGGCCGTGGCGCAGGCGTAGACGAAGCCCTCCTCGGCGACCATGCGGACGTCCTCGACGTCCTCGACGCCCATGCCGCAGCAGACGGCAAGGCTCGAGGCCATCATGCGCACCGGGCGCGCGAAGTCCGCCTCGGCGGGGACGCTCAGCTTCACGTTCTTCTCTTCCATCATCTCTCCTACTCGGCGTCCGCGGGGGCGCTCGTCGTGGTGTTCTTCTCGTCGGGTCTGGCGTCGGAGGCGGGCGTGGCGGAGGCGGCGTCGCCGTAGTCAACATAGCGCGCCTCGTCATGGCCGTCGAGGGCGCTGGCGTCGGAGCCCGACAGGCGGGCGCCGGGCTTCTGCTTGCCCACACCGCCCCCGAGCTTGGAGACGACGCTGGCCACGCCGGAGGCGGCGGACTCGGCGGCATGGCCGACCGCGTCGGTGACGCTCGAGGCGGCCCCGGAGACGGCCGAGACGTCCGCGAGAATGGCGTTGACGCGCTCGAGGGAGACGTTGGCCGAGCTGACGGCGACATCGGCCTTCTCGACGATCGGCGTAACCCCCTTGATGGCGGGCTCGAGCTCGTCGGCCATGCCGTCGAGCTTGGCCACGATGGGCTGGGTCTGCTCGATGACCTCGTTGGCCGAGGCGGTGACCTCGTCGATGCTGCGGCGCGCGCCACGCACCGTGAGGGCCAGCTCGGCCACCGCCCACACGGCCACGCAGACAAGAACCAGAAGCGCTATGTCCAGATAGCTCATTGCGCCCTCCTTTGAGCGTCTCGCTTGATGCGGGCGTCGCCCACACGTTCGTTCATTCTACCCAACCGGGGGATCTTCGTTCTGGTCCGCCTGGGCGCAGTCTCGCCCGATGGCCTCCTCGCGCCAGGCCTCCCAGCCGCGCGGGCTCGGGCGGTAGAAGCCGCCGCGCTCGAGTCCCTCGGGTAGGTAGCGCTGGCTCACCCAGCCGGCCGGGTAATTGTGGGGGTAGAGGTAGGGGCCGTACTCGTCGGCGCCGGGGCGATGACGGTCGCGCAGATGGCTGGGCACCTCGCGACGCGGACCCGAGCGCACCTCGGAAAGGGCGGCGTCGATGCCGGCCTCCGCCGCGTTGGACTTGGGCGCGAGCGCGAGGTAGCACGCGGCCTGCGCGAGGTTGATGCGGCACTCGGGCAGGCCGATGACCTCGGTGGCCCGAAAGGCCGCCTCGGCCACGAGCAGCGCCTGCGGATCGGCGTTGCCCACGTCCTCCGAGGAGCAGATCATGATGCGCCTCGCGATGAACTTAGGGTCCTCGCCCGCGTCGAGCATGCGCGCGAGCCAGTAGAGCGCCGCGTCCGGGTCGCTGCCCCGCATCGACTTGATGAACGCCGAGATGACGTCGTAGTGCACGTCACCGGACTTGTCGTAGGGCAGGCCCCGGCGCGGGTTGGCCTCGCGCACGTGCTCGGGGCCAATGACGGCCGGCTCACCGGGAGCGGCGTCGGGATCGGGGTCGACCATCTGGCTCGCGAGCTCGAGCGAGGTGAGGGCCGCGCGGCCGTCCCCGGCCGAGAGGGTCACGATCTCCCGCTCGGCGTCCCCGCTGAGCTCGAAGGCCCCCCCGAGGCCGCGCTCGGAGGCGCAGGCGCGCTCGAGCAGGGTGCGAATGGAGTCATCGTCCAGCGGCTGGAGCTCCACGACGCGGCTACGGCTGATGAGCGCCGAGTTGACCTCGAAGTAGGGGTTCTCGGTCGTAGCGCCCACCAGGACCACGGTCCGGTCCTCGACGGCATGCAGAAGGGCGTCTTGCTGGCCGCGGTTGAAGCGGTGAATCTCGTCGACGAACAGGATCGTGCGCCGGCCGTAGGAGATGAGGCGGCTCTCGGCGGCCTCTATCTCGCGCCTGAGGTCCTTGACCGTGCCCGTGACGGCGCTGACCTCCACGAACTCTGCGTGCGTGGTGTGGGCGATGATCCGTGCGAGCGTGGTCTTGCCCGTGCCGGCCGGGCCGAAGAGCAGAACCGACGAGAGCGTGTCATGCTCGATGGCACGCCTGAGCCAGCTGCCGGGCCCCACGGCCCGCTCCTGGCCGACGAAGCCGTCGAGCGTGGTGGGACGCATGCGGACCGCAAGAGGCGCGTTGTCGTCTTTGCGCGCGCTCTCGATGTGCGTGAACAAGGTATCCATGGAAGCAATGGTACGTCATGCGGGCACGGCGCGGGACGGGACGGACGGGGACGGACGGGGACGGGGACGGACGCCACGACAGATTGCCGCTCGTGTGCGCTCACGCGGATTGGGACGGTGGATTGGGGCGCTTTTTTGATGCACGGTCCTTCTCGACAGAGAGTTTTCCCAGGTGGCGAGAAGTGCATGCGCCCTGAAGCGGCCAACTTCCTCGTTGAGCCTCAAAAACACGCCCCAATCCTGGCCGCGGCGGAGATGTGACGACAGGGCACAGCAGCCAAGACGGTGCACCGAGAAGGCCGCCAACCCGACGCCGCCCCCTTACGGTCGAACGCCGGTGAAGTAGCCGCGCTGGGGGAAGAGGCTCCGGGCGTCGGGGAAGGCGGCCTCGCAGGTGGCCACGAAGTAGTCGTCGGTCATCGAGGAGATGAAGTCCACGACCGTGCGGTCGGGGTCGCCCTCCCAGTCGTAGGTGCGCCCGTAGAAGGCGAGGCGCCGCTCGAGCGGGCGGATGTGGTGCGCGAAGATGGCTGCGGACTCGTCGCCGGCCTCCAGCGCGTCCAGCTCATGGGCATACAGCCTGGCGAAAAGCTCGCGCATCGGCACGGAGAAGTCCCCGTTGACCTCGCCCGCGCCGTAGATCTTCTCGTAGTTCTCGCGCTTGGCGCGGCGCATCTCGGCAAAGCCCTCCTCGCTCATCTCGACGCGGTCCTTGCCCACGCTGTGCTCCACGACGTCGGCGACGAAGGCCGAGAGGGCCCAGGCGTTGTAGGCACCGCCCAGTCCGTCGTCGAAGGTGTCCTCGGAGCACAGGCCGCACGCGATCGCGTCCTGGCGATCCTTGCCCACGTAGGCAATGATGTCCGAGACGCGCACCACGCAGCCCTCGAGCGTCATGGGGCGCAGGTGGCTGATCTCCTCGTCGCCGAGCTCCCAGCACGACTCGACCACGCGGTCGAAGGTGTCGAACTCGGCCAGCCCGCTCGTCTCGAAGACCTGCTGCTCGAACTCGCCGTTGTGGCAGATCGCGCCGTCCAAGGTCTGGAGGCTGATGTTGCGGCCGGCGAGCTGGTCGAGCACGCGCACGCTCTGGACGTTGTGGAAGAACCAGCGGCCGCGACGCTCGTGGTAGACGTCCGACAAGAACCGCTCCCCGGCGTGGCCGAACGGGGTGTGGCCGATGTCGTGGCCCAGGGCGATGGCCTCGATGAGGTCCAGGTTGAGCCCGAGGGCGCGCCCGACGTCGCGCGAGACGCGGGCGACGAGCTGCACGTGCAGGCCGCGGCGGGTCAGGTCGTCGTTCGCGCGAAACGAGAAGACCTGCGTCTTTCCGGCCAGGCGGTTATAGGCGGGCAGGTGCACGATCTTCTCGGAGTCGCGCACGAAGGCGGGGCGCACGCAGGTGTCGCGGTCGCGCTCGCAGGCGTCGCGGCGAATGGCCGAGGCGTCGTGGCAGGCGAAGGGCGACAGGGCGCCCGATCGGATGCGCTCGCTCACCAGGCGCGTCGCCTCGTCCGAGAGCCTCCCGGTGAGACCGGGCGCGAGCCTGTTGCGCTTCTCCTCTTTCTGTGCCATCTGGTGCCAGCCTCTCTGCCCCGCACGGGCGCGACCGTTGTCCTTGCGTGCCACGGGCGACGGGGGTCCCGTGGACCCGCGCGCCCCACCTCTTTGTACTGTACCCACACGAACAGCCTACGGCACCCCTAGGACACAAACCACAGCTGGTCGGCGGGCCTGACCTCACCGCCCACCGCACGCATGAGGGCGAGCGAGGCGGCGTTGTCGGGCCAGACCTCGGCCCAGGCCGTCCAGCCGCGGGCGTGCGCGCGGGCCGCCTGGGCGAGCAGGAGCTGCGTGCCCCATCCCGCGCGGCGATGGCCCCTGAACACCTCGAGCATGCCCATCGATCCCTCGGGGTGCTCGCCGACGAACCCCACGAGCCGGCCGTCCTCGAAGCCGCCGAGGAGCGCGCCCCCCGCGAGCGCCCGCTCGAGCTCACCGGGCGAGAGGTACTCCACGTGCGCATAGTGCGCTCGGATGGAGTCGGCATAGGAGGGCGTGAGCACGCGGACGTCGCGACGTGGGCCCGACGGGCGCGACGCGCCCGCAAGGATCACCAGATGACAGGGGCGCGCTGCGGACCCGAGGGTGCGCGCGATCTCGCGGGCGAGCGCAGCGCCGCCGCAGACGCAGGTCACACCCGCGTGCGGCCGGCCCAGACACGTGAGGGCACGGCGCGCGAGCGCGCGGTCGCGCGCCCAGACGAGCCTCGAGCCGTCCGAGACCTCCGCCACGAGTGCGTCCCTCTGGGCGAAGAGCACCTCGGCGATCCCGCGCCGCAGGCACTCCGCCAGGGGGAAGGCAACGTCTCCGGCGGCCTCGGCGAACTCGAGGCCCCGGGCTCGACGCGTCTCGGGGGGGTCGGCCGTGGCGTCCATCACGAAGCCGAGGCGCTCGGCGACCATCTTCTGGCCAGCGGGGCCGGGGTGGTCGGAACCGTCCGCGAGCAGCTCCGCCAGGTCCTTTGGCCCGCGGTCAAGCAGGGCCGAGCCCTCGACGAGGCGCATCTGGGGATGGGCGGCACAGGCGGAGCGAATCAGGTCGTCCACGACCGCAAAGCAGCTCGCGGGATGCGTGGGGTAGCGATCCTCGAGGTGAGGGAGGGTCGTGAGCACCCAGATGGGAACCGCGGGAAACGCCCCGGAGAGCTCGGCGAGAAAGCCCCGCACGTCGCGCTCGACGCGCGACGCCTGGCAGGGCTCGTAGCGGTAGTTCTCCCCCAGCTCGACGATGATGGACTCCGGTCGCACGCACCCGCTCAGGCCCCGGAGGGTTCCCGGCTGGAAGACCTGCCCGCCCACCCCCTGGTTCACGAGGTCCAGGTCCCTGCGCGCCGCGAGCAGCGCCGGCCAGTTGCAACCGGGGTCGTGGGCCACGTAGCCCTGGGCGAGGGAGTCCCCGAGCACGAGCAGGTCCGCACGGGCGCCCACGGATTCCAGGTAGGTGCCGTCAGCGCGCACGCGACCCAACAAGCACGAGGTCAGACACGGAAGCCACACACGCACACGATGCGGCTCCCCCATTCCGGGAAGGCGCTGCTGACCAACCGTGGGCGCGCCCTCAGGGTCGTCGAGGTCCCAGCTCACGCGACCTCTCTCGTCAGGCAGGGCGAGGGGCAGGCGATGACCGTCGACCTCCGCCGAGAGCCCGTCATAGGGTCCGCCGGGCGCATGCCCCCAGGAGCGCACGTCGGCGATGACGGAGCGCGTGCCGCGTGGGGGCTCGTCGAGGGCCACCTCGACCGTGACGCGGCTGGCATCGGTCTCGAACTCGAGCGCGATGCCCGACGTACAGGCGGCGAGCTGGCGATAGTAGCCCGGATGCCAGGCCCGGACGCTCGCGAGGGCACGCAGCTGCCCCGGGAGGAAGCGGCTCGGGCGCGCGCGACCGTCCGCATCAACGCGCACGTCAAGTGCCCCGTGCAAGAGGCACGCCGCGTCCACGCTCATCTCTGTGGCCCCGGGACCCTCCTCGCGTCGCGTGGCGCTACTCCCCCTCACGAACCGGCTCGTAGAACTCCTCGCCGTCGTCGAGGCGCAAGACGAGCACCTGACCCATGCCCGCGCCGCCGGCCGCGGCGCAGTCCACGTCCCAGCGGTCACCTCCCACGCGCACCATGCGCGCGAGGCCGTCTTCACCCAATGCAGGCCTATCGAGGTCGTGGGTCATGCGGTCCAGATAGGGCGTCGGCGTGTGACCGCACACCACGATCGGACCCGCGGCGTCAGATCCCGCGAGGCCCGCGCGGGCGCCCCAGAAGTCCTCCCGGATCCAGAGCAGGTCCTCGGGGTCCTGCCGGACAAGAAATCCCTTGACGGACGCGTCATCCCACGAGGGGGGACGCGGCAGGTCCAGACGAACGCCGGCATGGACGAAGAGGTAGAGGAGCTCCCCCACCCGCGTCCACGCCCAGCGCGGCAGGGCCCGAACCCAACCGACGAGCTCGTCGGCATCTTCCTTTGGAAGCGCGTCCAAAGCGTCCGAGGTGATCGAGCCCCCGTTGATTCCCCAGTTCATGGCCGCGCTGCCGTCTTCCGGGTCGTCCAGATAGGAGAGCATCAGGTCCTCGTGGTTGCCCATGAGCACGCACACGTGGGGAAGTGAGCGCACGACGGCGATGACCCCCACCGGGTCAGGACCGCGATCGATCATGTCTCCTAGACAGAAGACGCGGTCGTCAGAGGTCGGCGAGACGCGCTCGAGGACGCGCTCGAGCGCTGCCCGGTGTCCGTGCACGTCCGAGAAGACATAGGTGGACATGGGGTGCATCCTTTCTTCTCTCATCCACGACACGGGATGCGAGCTGCGAATCATTTCCGCATAGCCTACCACCGTGATGCTCAGAAGACCAGTTGCGGACGCACGCGCGAACCCGTTACCTGCGCCTGCCAAACCGCTCGCGCGCACGGCCCAGCCTCCAGGCGGCGGGAGAACCGACCTCTATAAGACGACCCGGACGCCTAGGCCCCGCGGCGCGATGGACCTCGCAGACGACCTCCTCCATCGTCTGGTCGAGGCAGCCCGGCTTGAGGCGGCACTCCCACACCACCAGGACCGTCCAGCCCGCCTCTATCAGGAGCGCGTTATCACGTGCGTCGCGGGCGCGGTTGCGCGCGAACTTCTCCTCCCAGAACTGCGTGTGGGACTTGGGCACGGACGGCGTGCAGTGCGGGCAGCGATGCCAGAAGCAGCCGTGCACGAAGATGGCCACCCGGCGGCCCACGAAACAGACGTCGGGATGGCCCGGGACGCCCTTCCAGTGGATTCGATAGCCCGTGAGCCCGCGGGCGCGCAGCTCGGCGCGAACCATGAGCTCGGGCTTGGTGTTCTTGCTTCGATTGGCCTGCATGACGTGGCGCACGGCCACGGAGGAGGCCGCAGGCGCGGTCGAGCGAGCTACCACGCGAACGGCGCGTCGGGCGCCGCGTGCGCCCCCTCGAAGTTCACGTCACCCGTGAGCGCGCGGGCACGCTCGAGGTCGAACCCATCCGAGAAGAGCTCGTCTAGGGTGCCCAACACCTTGGCCTGAGCGCCCTCGTAGAGGTCCCAGAAGCTCGCACGGCTCTTCTCGTGGGTGAAGGGGTTCTCCCAGGCGTCGTGGTCGCGGTTGTCGAAGTCCGAGGTCTCGGAAGCGCGCGCCCGATGCGACATGGCGCACACGAGCGAGAACGGGCGTCTTCTCACTGCGCGCTCGACGCGCCCCAAAGCGCCGCGCTTGCGTCCGCTCGGGGAATCGAGCACGCGCTGCACCAGGCGAAACTCATGGACCGCCACCGAGAAGGCCCGGGGGTCGATGGCACGCGCGTAGACCCATAGGGCCACGTAGAAGTAGAGCTTGTTGACGGCGTCGAGCACCGGCCAGCTGGCCATGAGGACCCGCTCATGCGGACGGTAGCGCTCGACGGTGCGGCCCTTGAGCGTGAAGAGGACCATCTCGTCGAGGTCCCGTTCGACCTCGGCATGGACCTCGGAGGCGACGCGCTCGTCGAGCCCCTTGACCCCTGCGGAGGTGAGGTCGTGCTGCCAGTGGTAGACGAGGGGATGAACCGCGGAGTCGAGCTGCCAGTGACAGGCGAAGCCCGCCGCGTAGGCCTTGGCGATCTGGCGCTGACGGCCCTCCAAGCGCTCGGCGGCCTCGCGCATGGCGAGCAGCAGGGCCGCAGGCCGGGCGGTGTGCATGGCGCGCGAGAGCAGTACCCACTTGGACATGAGCGGGTCGATCACGAGGTACAGGAGGGGGTCCGGCCCCTGGTTGCCCAGGAGAAACGCATCCCTCTCGTCGACGGAGCGAAAGCCGAGCAGGTCGGAGGCATCGTCGAAGACGCCGCGTCCAAAGAAGTCATGGGTCAGGATGGCAGGCATGGCAGACCTTTCGTCTTGTGTGCTGCCCTGATTATGCCCCATGGGAAGCAGGTGGGCGCACCGGGGTCCGAGTCCACACAGCCCGCGGCGGTCTCACTCCTAAGGATCACACGTGGCGGGCGAGAAGGACCTCGAGGCGGTCGCACGCCTCGTCGACCTCGGCGCGGCTGATCACGAGGGGCGGCAGGAAGCGCAGGATGGAGTCGCCGATGTGGTTGAGGACCAGGCCCGCGGCCAGGCCCTCGTCCACGAGCTCACCGGCTATCGGCAGGTCGAGCTGGGCCGCGCGCATGAGGCCGTGGCCGCGCACCTCGCTCACGTGGTCCATCGCCGCCAGGCGTCTACGCAGCTGGCGACCCACCTCGAGCACGTGCTCGCCCATGTTCTCGGAGACCAGGAGCCCGACGGTCGCGCGACCGGCCGCGCAGGCCAGCGCGTTGCCACCGAAGGTGGAGCCGTGGTCGCCGGGGCCCATGAGGTCGGCCACCTCGGCGCGGGCGGAGACGGCGCCCATGGGAAAGCCGTCGGCGATGCCCTTGGCCATGCTGACCACGTCCGGCTCTATGCCGGAGCGCTGGTAGCAGAAGGGCGAGCCGCAGCGAAAGAAGCCGGTCTGGACCTCGTCCACCATGAGCAGGACGTCGTTCTTGTCGCAGAGGTCGCGGACAGCGCGCAGGTAGTCGTAGTCGGCGTTCCACACGCCCCCCTCGCCCTGGACGCACTCGAGCAGGACGGCGCAGACGGGGCCCGTCTGCTCGCTCGGATGCTCGAGCGCCGCGGCCAGGGCGTTCGCGTCGTTGAACGGCACGGCGGCGAATCCGGCCGGCAGCGGCCGGAAGCTCTGGTGAAACGCCTCCTGCCCCGTGGCCGCGAGCGTGGCCAGGGTACGTCCGTGGAAGCTCTTGCAGGCCGTGAGAATGCCCGATGCGCCGTTGAGCTTCTTCTCGCCCCAGCGCCGCGCGACCTTGAAGGCTCCCTCGTTGGCCTCGGCTCCCGAGTTGGCAAAGAAGGTCTGCCAGGTCGTTCCCGTGGACCCCACGCAGTGACCGCCCTCGTCGGTGGTCGTGGACAAGAAGCCCGAGAGAGCGCGGGCGAGCTCGTTGCGATTCTCGACGTAGAAGTAGTTGCCTACCTGCCAGACGTTCCTCAGCTGCTCGGTCAGGGCCAGGGCCACCTGGGGATTTGCGTGTCCCAGGCTCGCACAGCCGATGCCGCCGAGCATGTCGAGGTAGTCGTTGCCCGCAGAGTCCGTGAGCGTGGCCCCGTGCCCGGAGACGAACTCGATGGGCAGGCGGGCGTAGGTGTGCATGAGGTAGGTGGCGTCGTCGGCGGCGACCTGGGGAGGCACGGTCGCAAAGGGGGCGTCGTTCGTGTTAGACATTCGAGCTCCTCTCGAGGGACCCGGAGGGCCCGGGTTCGTCCTGCGTGAATAGGGTACCGCAGCCTGCGTCCGTATATATCTCGAGCAGCAGCGCGTGAGGGAAGGTCCCGTTGACGATGACGACCTCGCGGACGCCCGAATCGAGCGCGTCGGCAATCGAGCGGACCTTGGGAATCATGCCGCCGTCAAGGGAGTCTGAGGCGAGAAGCTCATGGGTCTCGGAGCGCGTGAGGTTTGCCACGAGCGAGTCCTCGTCGCAGACGTCACGGTACAGCCCGTCGACGTCAGTGAGGTAGATGAGCTTGTCGGCATTCATGGCTTCGGCAATCTTGCCAGCGGCCGCGTCTGCGTTGACGTTGTAGAAGCCGTCGGCGCCGCAGCCCACGCTCGCGACGACGGGCGTGTAGCCGTCCTCGAGGACCGTCTCGATGAGCTCGCAGCTCACCTCGCGGATGCGGCCCACGCGGCCCAGCTCGGGGTCGGCGGGCTCGGCCTGGAGGGTCTTGCCGTCCGCACCCGAGATGCCCACGGCGTTGTGGCCGAACTCGTTCAGGGCCCAGACTAGATGCTGGTTGACCCGGCCCACGAGGACCTCCTGGACCACCTCCATGGTGGCGTCGTCGGTCACGCGCAGTCCGTCCTTAAAGCTCACGGGCAGGTTGAGGTCGGTGAGAAGGGAGTTTATCGCCTTGCCGCCGCCGTGCACGAGCACGACCCTGATGCCCATGAGCTTGAGCAGCTCGATGTCGGAGACGACCTGGCGGCACAGGTCGTCATCCTCCATGGCCGAGCCGCCGTACTTGATGACGAAGGTCTTGCCGGACATCTGGCTGATCCAGGGCAGCGCCTCGGTGAGGGTCTCGACCTTGGACCGGGCCAGGTCGCGCTGCCTCCTATCGCGCTTCTGCATATCTTCCTCCGGGTTGTGAGCTTGGGACGCGAGACGAATGAACCGTACGCCTACGTGCGGTAGTCCCCGTTGATGGTCACGTAGTCGTGGGTGAGATCGCAGGTCCAGACGCGCGTGTGGGCGCTTCCCTGCCCCAAGTTCACGGTAATGACGATCTCGGGTGCCTCGAAGCGGCGGAGCATGTCCTCCTCGTCCATGGGAACCGTGAGACCACCGCGGCACACGGGTACGCCCATGAAGTCGATGTCGACCTGAGCCTGGTCAAAGGCCACGCCGCTCTTGCCGGCTGCCGCCGCGACGCGCCCCCAGTTGGCGTCGTGGCCAAAGATCGCCGTCTTCACGAGAGGCGAGTTGGCGATCGCGCGCGCCGCCGCGTCGGCATCCCGCTCGTCTGCGGCCCCCGTGACGTTGACGGTCACGAGCTTGGTCGCACCCTCCCCGTCTGCGGCGATCTGGCGCGCAAGCTCGGAGCAGGTGCGCTCGAGCGCGGCTGCCACGACGGGAAAGGCGGGGTGATTGAGGTCAACCTTCTCGCCGCCGGCCGCACCCGTGGCAAGAAGGAAGCATGAGTCGTTCGTGGAGGTGTCCGAGTCAACCGTCACCTTGTTGAACGTGGCGCGCACGGCGGCGAGGAGCGCCTCGTGGGCCGCCTCAGACGTGAGCGGGGCGTCCGTGGAGAGCACGGCCAGCATGGTGGCCATGGTGGGCTGGATCATGCCGGACCCCTTGGCGAAGCCTCCCACGTGAACGCGCAGGGGCTCGCCTGAGCGCTGGGGCACGTCGCCCGAGAAGGACACCTCCTTGGCATGGGTGTCGGTGGTCATCACGGCCGAGGCCGCATCGTGAGCAGCGGCCGCATTGGGCGCGAGGGCGGCCGCGGCGACGGGCACGCCGGTCTCGTAGGGAGCGAGCGGCAGCGGCACCCCTATGACGCCCGTCGAGGCAATGAGCACCTCCTCGGCGGCGCACCCCAGCTCATGGGCCACGAGCTCGGCCCCGCGAGCCGCGGCCGCCAGCCCCGGCTTCCCCGTGGCCGCGTTGGCGTTTCCGGAGTTAAGCACCACGGCGCGGGCGCGGCCGGCGCGGGCGCGCTCGCGACTCAGCGCGACGGGAGCGGCGCAGAAGCGATTGGTGGTGAAGGTGGCGGTGGCCACGCAGGTCTTCTCGGCAGCAACGAGCGCGAGGTCAAGACGGTGGGGGTTCCTGCGAAACCCGGCCGAGACGCCGGAGGCGCGGATGCCGGAGGCGGCGCAGACGCCGCCCGCGCAGGCGACAAAGCCCGCGTCCTCCGAGGCGTCTGCGCAAGATGACACGTGAATAGGTTCAAGGTTCATGAGGGTACCTCTCGACGCGAGCTCTTAGACGAGGGGCGCGGGGGCGACGAGCCCCTGCGTCTCGGGCAGGCCCAGGATGACGTTGGCGCACTGGACGGCCTGGGAGGCCGCCCCCTTGCCGAGGTTGTCGATGGCACAGGAGGCGACGATCGTCTTGCGTCGTCGGTCGTCCAGGGCCACGCCCACCTGGGCGCGCGCGGTGCCAAAGACGGAGGCCGTGGCTGGCATCTCGCCGGCGGGCAGGGTGGTGACCAGGGGCTCGTTGGCGTAGCGGTCCTCGTAGGCACGGCGCACGTCGGCGAGGGCAACGCCTGCGGCCGCTTCCAGGTAGACGGTGGCGAGAAGCCCGCGCGTGAGCGGCGCCAGGTGCGGCGTGAAGACGACCGAGATCGGACGGCCCGCGACCTCGGAGAGGGTCTGCTCCATCTCGGGAGTGTGGCGGTGGGACGCGACGCCGTAGGCCTGGACGGACTCGTTGGCGCGGCAGAAGTGCGTGCGGTCACTGGGCGCGCGCCCCGCTCCCGAGACCCCCGAGATGGCGTCGGAGATCACGAGGTCACCGGTCGCGAGACCCGCCTCGAGGGCGGGCGTGGCGGCGAGCGCGGTGGCCGTGGGATAGCAGCCCGGCACGGCCACGAGCACGGTCTCGCCGATGGCGCGGCGAGCGGCCAGGGCTCGGAGGCCGGCGCGGTTGAGCTCGGGCAGGCCGTAGACGGTCTGCGAGAGGAGCTCGGGACTCGTATGGGGCGTCTCGTACCAGGCCTCATAGACGGCTGGGTCGTGGAGGCGATAGTCGGCCGAGAGGTCGAGCACCGTGACGCCACGCGCGAGCAGCTCCGGTGCGAGGGCGAGCGAGGCGGTGTGGGGGACGGCGAGAAAGGCCACGTCCGCACGCTGGGCGATGAGGTCCGACTCGGGCTGGGAAAGTTCGAGGTCACAGGCACCTGCGAACGATGGGTAGACCTCCGACAGGAGCGTTCCGGCCGCCTTGCGGTCCGTGGCCATGACGAGCTCGAGGCAGGGATGCGCAAGCACGAGGCGGCAGAGCTCGATTCCGGCGAATCCCGTAGCGCCGACGATGCAGACCCGTATGCTCTTCATGCATCCCATCCCCTTTTTTATTGCATATTATGGTATTAATATGCAAATATACCGGTTTTTAATACGGTGAATATAGAGAGTAGGGCAAAGGCTGTCAACAAGGGCGCCCGTTCGGACACCTGCCCGACACACTCGACGGCGTCGGACGAGCCACGGCCCAGCAGCTCCCTGCGGCTTTTAGCTTCGAGTACGCGAAAGTCACGTCATGCAGCGCGTCTGAGCTTCCCGCCAACAGGGCAAACGCTGACGAGAAGTCCCCACGCGCCGTCCGTATGCCTGGACTTTCGCCCGCTCGATGCTGAAAGAGGCTGGGAAGGGACTATGAGAGGAGCAGGGAGGCTACGAGCGATACACGACGCCCTCGGCCACGTGCGAAGCGGCCTCGTCGCCGGCAAGACGACGGACGAGCTCGAGGCCAAAGTCCATGGCCGTGGCCGCGCCCTGGCTCGTAACCAGGTTGCCGTCGACTACGACGGGCTCGTCGGCCACGAGCTCGGCACCGTGCTCGGAAAGCACGTGCTGAAAGCCCGGATTGGCCGTCGCACGACGTCCCTTGAGCAGGCCCAGCTCGGCCAGGATCGACGGGGCCGCACAGATGGCCGCGATGTCGGCGCCACGCGAGGAAAACGAGACGAGCGCCTCGCAGAGCGGCGCGCAGGCGCGCAGGTTGGGCGTCCCGGGGATACCTCCAGGCAGAACGAGCAGGTCGTAGTCATCAAACGAGAAGCCCTCGTCGAAGATCGTGCGATCGCAGACGATGGTCACCTCGTGTGACGACGTGACCTGCCGCTCTCTCGTGATTGACACGGTGTCGCAGCTCACCCCCGCGCGAAAGAGCACATCTACGATCGTGAGCCCCTCGACCTCCTCGAGCCCCTCGGCGATGAAGACGGCCACGCGCTTGTCGCTTGCCTTCTTGAACATGAGAAACCTCCTCCTTTGAAAAGAAACCCCACCGACGAATGCCGGAGGGGTCCCTCGTCGGTCGATGCGCAGAGCTAGAGCTACTCCTCGTCGATGCCCGCGTTGATGGCGCCGGCGATGGCCTGGGCGTCGTCGGAGCCGCGCACGAGACTCTTGAAGTCGTCCTTCATGAGCAGGACGGCGGTCCTGGAGAGGAGCTTGATGTGCGTGGTGCCGGCCTCGCCCTCGGGGACGAGCAGTGATATCGCAATATCCACGGGCTTGTCGTCGAAGCTCGGCCACTCGAGCGGGTGGTCGTTCTTGACCACGATGACCGCGGCACGCTTGATAGCGGCGTCCTTGGCGTGAGGCACCGCAAAGCCATCGGTCATGCCCGTCTCGCCCATCTCCTCGCGGGCGAGAAAGGCAGCGTAGACGGCATTGGCGTTATCGGTGACACCCAGCGCGGCGGCGCGATCGGAGATGAAGCGCAGCACGTTCTCGCGCGTGTCGATGCTCTGCTTGACGAAGACGTTTTCTTCCTTGACGAAGTCGCTCACGTGGATCCCCTTTGCTGTACGGTAAGACGCCCCATCAGGCGTCGCGTCTGCTGTGCACTGCCATGATAGCCGTTAGCGCCATCTCGGTTGAGGGGCAGTGCGGCGCACATTCGGATTTTACCTTTTTTGCCTGGGCGCACTTCCTCGCACCTCACAGCGCCCGCGCCACCGCGACGCTCGCCGCGCCCATGAGCGCCATGACGAGCAGCGCGGGCACGTAGGAGCCCGCGGCCGCCGAGAGCAGCCCCGTCCCCCACGAGCCGACGAGGGAGGCGAAGACGCTGTAGGTGTTCACGAGGGCCATGTTCTGCGCCATGCCCCGCTGTCCCCACCGCGTCCGCGTCACGAAGGGCATGCTCACCACCGCGGCCCCCCAGCTCACCCCCGTGAGCAGGCACGCGACTGCCTGGAGGGCAAGCGACCCCGTCGCCAGCGAGAAGATCATGGCCACGGGGCCCGCCAGGCCAAGCGCCCCGACGCCCCTCATCGTGCGGGAGCGGCCGAGGCGGTCGAGCGCCGCGCCTCCCCCGAGGCGTCCCAGCCCGCTGCCGACGTTGACGCACCCTATGACGAGAGCGGCCTCCAGATCGCTCGCGCCCAGGGAGAGCGGGAGCTCCCTCCCGATGCCCGTGACGCCCATGCCGACGCACCCCAAGAGGAACAGGAAGGCATAGAGCAAATAGAACGTGCGGTCGCGCAGCATGGCGGCGGCTCCCTGCTCGGCGGGCGCGGACTTCGCAGGCGTTCTCGGCCCGGAGGGGCTCGGGGGCCCCGGGGCGGCCCGCCGCCCCTCGTCCGTAGGAGGCCTCATCACGACGGCCGCCGCGAGCGCGAGGGCCGCGAGAGCCACCCCCGACCCCCTGATGACCACGCGCCAGTCGAGGAGGGCGTAGAGGTGGGTGACGAGCGGGCCGAGGACGAATCCCCCCGACCCGAAGCCCATGAGGCAGATTCCCTGGGCCAGGCCGACTCGGTCAGGGAACCACGAGGTGACCGTCGGGATGACGATGTTGTAGACGATGCCGATCCCCGCGCTCGCCGTCACGCCGTAGGTCGCGCACACCACGAGCAGACCGGAGGCCCCGTCTACCGCGGAGGTCCCCCAAAACCCCGCGGCGAGCAGGGCGGCGCCCAAGGCGAGCCCCCCTCGCTCCCATCCGCGGCGGACCAGCTCCCCCGAGACGATCCCCCCGACCGTGAAGGAGATGATCGAGAGGGCGAAGACGAGCGTCATGCTGGCCACGTCCCAGCCGAAGGTGCCCTTGAGCGGTGCCAGGAGGACCGAGTACGCGTAGATGAGCCCCATGAACAGAAGGAGCGCGGCCCCCATGCCCAAGATGAGGGAGCGTCTTCTCGCAACGATCACGACCGCCCCCTACACCCCCGACTCGGCATGCGCCTGCGCCACGCGCACGGCCCACTCCTCGAGCCGGTCCGGGTGGAAGGTGTAGCCGTCCGTCGTGTCGAGGGCGTCAAGCACGGCCATGTCGGCCGCGTCGAGCTCGAAGTCGAAGACCTCGCTGTTGGACCTGATGCGCCCCGCGCGCGTCGACTTGGGCATCGTGGCGAACCCGCTCTGCAGCGCCCAGCGCACGCAGACCTGCCCGACGTCCTTGCCGAGGCGCTCGGCCATGGCGACGACCTCGGGGCTCCTGAAGAGCCTCCCGCGCCCGAGCGGCGCCCATGCCTCGAGCTGGACGCCGCGGGAGCGGCACCACGCCACGGTCTCGCGCTGCTGGTAGGTGGGGTTGAGCTCGATCTGGTCGACCTGCGGCACCACGCTCGCGCCCTCGAGCAGGGCCTCCAGATGGGGCACGAGGAAGTTGGACACGCCGATGGCGCGCACGCGCCCCGCGGCGTAGAGCTCCTCGAACGCCCGCCAGCTGTCCCGGACGCGCTCGCGCCACTCGCCCTCGTGGCCTCCCACCTTGGGCCAGTGGATGAGGTAGAGGTCGAGATAGTCGCAGCCCAGGTCGGCGCAGGAGCGCTCGAAGGCGGTCAGCGCGCCCTCGTAGCCCTGCTCGTCGTTTCTGAGCTTGCTCGTGACGAAGAGCTCGCCGCGGGCGACCCCGGAGGCGGCGATGGCACGCCCCACCATCTTCTCGTTGCCGTACTGAGCGGCCGTGTCGATGTGCCTGAAGCCGAGGTCGAGGGCGGAGCGCACGGCTCTCTCCCCCGCCTCGTCGGGGGCGATCATGTAGGTGCCGAACCCCAGGCACGGCAGCTCGACGCCGTTGGCGAGGACGTAGCGGTCGCACTTCCCCGCGAGGCGCACGCGCGGCAGGAGGCGCCCGGCGGGATCCGCGCCGGCGACGTCGACGGGACGTATGGAGCGGGCAGAGACGCTCATGAAACTCCTTTCACAAAGGCGACGGGCGCGGGGAGGCTGGTGACGGCCCCGCGCCCGCTTCACCTGAAACGACTCCTTCAGAGACTAGCGTGCATCCCTCAGAATCTGCTCGATGTCCTCTACGTGCAGCTCCTTGAAGAAGCCGGCGTGATCACCGCCACGCGCGTCGACGGCGCCGACGGCCATCTCATGAATCTGCTCGTCGGTAGGATTGACGCCAAGCTCCTTGAGCGAGGTGGGCATGCCGATCGAATGGCACCACTGATCCCACGCCGCGATTCCTCGCAATCCGGTGGCGCGCGCGTCATGGAAGTCGTTTTCCACTCCAAAGACGTTGACGCCAAACTGAGCGAAGCGCGCAGGGTCAACGTCAATCACGTACTTGGCCCAGCTCGACCAGATGGCAGTCAGGCCCGCACCGTGTGCGACGTCGAACAGGGCGCCAATCTCATGCTCAATGGCATGGCAGGCGAAGTCGCCGACGCGCCCGGTGCCCGTCAGGCCGCAATGAGAAAGAGAGCCAGCCCACATCAGGTTCGCACGAGCCGCATAGCTCTTCGGGTCGGCGAGGGCCTCGGGGACGGCGGTCTTGACGGTGCGCAGGAGCCCCTCACTCATGGCGTCGGTAAGCTCGACATGATCGACCTTGGTGAAGTAGCGCTCCATCGTATGGAACATGATGTCAGCACCGGGAGCCGCGGTCTGATAGGCCGGCACCGAGTAGGTGAGCTCGGGATTCATGATGGCGAAGAGGGGGCGACCGCACTCATGGTTGTATGAGCGCTTGAGCATCCGTTCGCCCAGGGTGTCGATGTTGATGACCGCAGAGTTGGAGGTCTCCGAACCCGTGCCAGCAAGCGTGGAGATGGCACCGAGCTTGGCGATCTTGTCCGTGCCCACCTTGCCGAGAAAGAGGTCCTCGAGGGCGAAGTCGTTGGCAAGGCCGTAGGCGATGGCCTTCGAGGAGTCGATCGCGGAGCCGCCGCCGATGGCGAGCACGAAGTCGACGCCCTCCTGGCGGGCGAGCTCGACTCCCCTCTTCACGAGCGAGAGGCGCGGGTTGGGCACGACGCCGTCAAGCTCGACGTAGGAGATGCCAGCGTCATCGAGGCCCTTCTCGACGCGGCCGAGCAGCCCAGTCGTGCGGACGTAGTCGCCCCCCCAGTGGATCAGGGCCTTGGTGCCGCCGTTTTCCTTGATGAGGCGACCGGCCTCGCCCTCGGTGTCCTTGCCGAACACGACCTTGGTCGGTACGAGGTACTCAAAGTTAACCATAGTAAAATCCTTTCCTAGATCCGGTAGTGGACGTGCGGCGGAGCGCCCGAGGGGTCGGACGCCGTGCGCGGCGACGGCGCGAAAGAGGCCTGGCGCCGCACGCGGCGGCAGGCCCCTCGCCCGGCTACTCCGCCGTGAAGTACATAGAGATGCCCTGGCCCCCGCCGATGCACATCGACACCATGGCATCGCGCTTCTCGGGGTGGCGGCGCGCGAGCTCATAGGCGCACTTGATGGCCAGAATCGTGCCAGTGGCACCAATCGGATGACCGAGAGAGATGCCTCCACCGTAGATGTTGACCCGCTCGTCGTCGAGACCGAGGTCACGCGTCACGGCGAGCGCCTGGGAGGCGAAGGCCTCGTTGATCTCGAAGAAGTCAATCTTGGTGAGGTCGAGGTCGAGCTGCTCGGCCAGCTTCCTGCTCGAGAAGTACGGCGAGTAGCCCATGAGCTCCGCATGGTAGCCAGCAACGGCGTGGCCGCGAATCGCGACCATGGGGGTGCAGCCGAGCTCGGCGGCCTTGGCGCGTGTCATGACGACCACCGCGGCCGCCGCGTCGTTAAGCGAGGAGGAGTTGGCGGCCGTGACGGTGCCCGTGCCGTCAGTGACGAAGCACGGCTTGAGCTTCGCGAGGCTCTCGACGGTAACGCCCTCGCGGGGCCCTTCGTCGGCATCGAAGACGGTGACGGAGCCCTTGCGGCCCCTGACCTCGACGGGGATAATCTCCTCGGAGAACACCCCGGCGGCGACGGCCGCCACGGCGCGCTGTTGGCTGCGGGCAGCAAAGCGGTCCTGCTCCTCGCGGCTCACGTTGAACTTTCGGGCCACGTTCTCGGCCGTGACGCCGTTGTGAGAGTGGTCGAGCGGCCAGGTGAGGATGTCGATGACGCCGTCCTCGAGCTGCTTGTGGCCCATGCGGGCTCCCCAGCGAGCACTGGGCACGTAGTAGGGCAGTTGCGAGAGGCTCTCGGAGCCACCGGCCACCACGACGTCGGCCGCTCCGGTCTGAATCTCCATGACGGCGTCGACGATCGACTGCAGGCCGCTGCCGCACTGGCGGTTGACGGAGTAGGCGCAGGTCTCATCTGGCAGGCCAGCCTTGAGGCTGACGGCGCGCGCCAGAAAGCCATTCTCGCCCCAAGATCCGACCTGACCGACGATGACCTCGTCGACAGATGCGGGCTTGACGCCGGCACGGGAGACGGCCTCGCGGACCACGAGGGCTCCCATGTCGATGGAGGAGACGGTCTTGAGGCTACCCCCGAACTTGCCGATCGGGGTGCGGGCCCCGGCGACGATGACGACGTCGTCGGGTCGCTTCTCAAAGGTGCGATTGCTCATCGGTGATGCTCCTTTCGAAAGTGCGGAAGAGCGGAAGTCCCGTCTCCCTAGCGGTAGTCGTAGAAGCCGCGACCGGTCTTGCGACCCAGCCGGCCCTGGTCGACCATCTGTTTGAGCAGCGGGCACGGACGGTACTTCTCGTCCCCGAAGCTCTCGTAGAGACCAGACATCGTGGCCAAGACCACGTCGATGCCGGTGAAGTCCATGAGCTCGCAGGGCCCCATGGGGTGGTTGCAGCCGAGCTTCATGCCCGCGTCCACGTCCTCGGGGGTGCAGCCCTCCATGACGAGGAAGGCGCCCTCGTTCTGGTACGGCACGATGATGCGGTTGACGATGAACCCAGGCTGGTTGGGCGCGGATATGGACGTCTTGCCCAGGACGTCCGCCAGCTCGCGCGCGGATGCGAGTGCCTCGTCGGAGGTCTTCTTGCCCCGGATGAGCTCGACGAGTCTCATGACCGGCGCGGGATAGAAGAAGTGCATGCCCAAGACGTCAGCGGGACGGGTGGTCGCCGCCGCTATGTCATCTATGTTGATGCCGGAGGTGTTGGTGAGCAGGGTGGCCCCCGCGTCGGCGAACTCGTCCATCTTCTGGAACGTCGCGCGCTTGAAGTCGAGGCGCTCCGGCACGGCCTCTATCACGTGGGCGGCACCCGCGATGCGCGCGTAGTCGGTGGTGTAGGAGAGGCGCGCAAGAGTGGCGTCCGCGTCATCCTGCCCCAGCTTGCCCTTCTCGACCTTCTTTTGGAGGAGCTTTGCGACGAGGGCATGAGCCTTGTCGAGGGGCTCCTGGGCGACGTCGACCACCGTGACCTCCAGGCCAGACTGGGCGCACGCCTGGGCTATGCCTCCCCCCATGAGCCCGGAGCCAATGACTGCTACCTTTTTGTTGTCCATCGTTGTCCCTTTCTTTGTGTGAGGATCTAACGGGTGGGGGTTCCTACGGGCGGGCGAAGCCTGCGGCCAGGCCACAGGGCCCGTCCGGGGCAAAGAGGGCGGAATCCATCTCCTTGAGGTGCGGGCTCACGATCGGCGCGAACCCCATCATGTCGAGGACCTGCGTCTGAAGGTCCACGCCAGGCGCGAGCTCGGTGAGCATGACGCCCTCGTCCACGAGCTCGAAGACGGCGCGCTCGGTGACCACGACGACGCGCTGGCCGCGGGCGCGGGCGTCCGGTCCGTTGAACGAGAGCTGCGCCACGTGAGAGACCATCTTCTTGATGGCCCCTTCACGCTCGATGGTGAGACGCCCGCCCTCGAAGCGGTAACGCGCGCCCTTGGCGGTAAACGTGCCAAGAAACACCACGATCTTGGCGTTCTGCGTGATGTCGACGAAACCTCCGGCACCGGCGCAGCGCTCCCCCATCTTGGTGGAGTTCACGTTGCCCTCGCCGTCAAGCTCGCCCATGCCCATGTAGGTCACGTCGACGCCCGCCCCGTCGTAGTAGTCGAACTGCTCGGCGTGGCTCACCATGGCGAGCAGGTTCTGGCCGATCCCGAAGTCGACGCCGCCAAGCTGGACGCCGCCGTAGATGCCGCTCTCGACCGTGACCATCACCTTGTCGGAGAGACCCTCCTCGGCGACGACACGCCCCACCATGTCGTTGGGGATGCCGGTGCCGAGGTTGACCACGCAGCCTGGGTAGAGCTCCTGGCAGCCCCGGCGAGCAATGAGCTTGCGCTCGTTGAAGGGGGCGGGCTCCATCGAGGAGGAGGGCACGCGCAGCTGGCCCACGAAGGACGGATCGAAGTAGATCGAGGAGGTCATGCGATGATCCTCCTCGGGATCGGGACAGACCACGACCCGGTCGATGAAGACGCCCGGGACGGTCACCTCCTTAGGGTTGAGCGTGCCGATCTGGGCCACCTCACGGACCTGAGCGATGACCTGACCGCCGTAGCGCTTGGTGGCGAGAACCGCACTCAAGACCTCGAGCTTCATGGCCTCGTCAGTTGTGGTGAGGTTGCCCATCTCGTCGCAGGTGGTGCCGCGGATGAGGCAGACGTCGAGGGGGACCTCGTGATAGAGCAGGTATTCCTCTCCGTGAATGGTGATGACCTCAGAGATGTCAGGCAGCGCGCGCGTGCGCGCGTTCATCTTGCCGCCCTCGAGGCGCGGGTCGATGAAGGTTCCCAGGCCCACCTTGCTCATCTTGCCCGGCAGCCCGCAGGCCATGGAACGGTAGAGCTGCGCGATCTGCCCTTGCGGCAGGCAGTAGGCCTCTACCTGGTCGTGGGCGATCATGTCCATCCACCTTGGCTGGAGGCCCCAGTGAGAGCCGATGATGCGCGTCACGAGGCCCTCGTGCGCGAGGTGCTGGATGCCGCGTGCGCGGTCGGACTGGCCACAGGAGTGCAGCAGCGTGAGACCGCGAGGATGGCCTGTCTCGAGGAAGCGTCGCTCTATGGCCTTGAGGTTGGACTCGGAGGCAGAGACGAGCGTCATGCCGATCGTGCAGAGGGTGGAGCCGTCGACGATGGAGGCCGCAGCCTCCTCGGGGGTGACGAAGACGGCCTTGAGGCTTGCGTCTGCCATGTCTAGCCTTCCTGTTCATGAGCGCTGAGCGAGGAGAGCATCAGATCGCGCACGGCCGCTCGGTCGGGCTTTTCGGCAGCGGTCTGCGGAATCTTCTTGACGAAGACCACGTGCGCGGGAATCTTGAAGCGAGCGATACGGCCCGCAAGCGCCCGGCGAACGCCCTCCTCGGTGGGCGAGCAGCCCAGAGCCGGTACGAGTGCGGCCACGGGCACCTCGCCATAGAGCTCGTGTGGGATTCCGGTCACGCAGGCGCCCGCGACGTCCGGCAGCTCGCAGAGGACCTCCTCGAGCTCCGAGCACCAGACCTTCTCGCCGCCGCGGTTGATCATGTCCTTCTTGCGGTCCACCACCCAGACCATGCCCTCCTCGTTGGCATGGGCCATGTCGCCGGTGGCGAGCCAGCCCTCGTCGTCGGGACCTCCCGCGGCTCCACCGTAGTAGCCCTGTGTGACGCAGGCCCCCCGCACGAGGAGCTCGCCGGTCTGCCCCGAGGCGACTTCGCGACCATCCTCGTCCACGATCTTGGCGTCCACGCCGGGGACGGGCTTTCCCGTAGCCCCCGCAAAGATCGACGTGGGCGCGTCGTAGGGAAAGAGCAGGGCGGGCGAGGAGGTCTCGGTCATGCCATAGACCACCTGAAAGCTCGCCGGGGGCATCCATGCGTGAAAGGCGCGCATCGTGGCAACGGGCTCGTAGCTCGACCCGCTGAGCAGCGCCCGGACGCTCGGGAGCTCGGGGAACTCGTCCTTGAGCGCGAGGAGCTCGGCGAAGAAGGTCGGCGAGCCGTGCAGATACGTGATCTTCTCGTCGCGCACGCAGGCAAGCGTGCGACATGCGTCGAAGACGCGATGCAGATACGTGGTCGCACCCACGTAGAGGAACTGTACGAGCAGAGCGACAAGGCCCGTCACGTAGTAGATGGGAGTCGAGATGAGGCAGCGATCATACGGCGTGGTCCCCATGAGACGGGCGTAGATCATGGAGGCATGGCAGACGTTTGCGTTTGTAAGCACGACCCCCTTGCACGCTGAGGTAGTGCCACTCGTGAACATCATGATGGCGGGATCGTCCGACGTGCCGGCGGCCTCGCAGGGAAATCCTCCCAGACCGGAGAAACCGTAGTCCCCGGAGGCGCCACGGGTCCAGATGATGCGATCCGCCGCCAGAGGCAGACGCGCCCCCCAGCCCCCGAACTCCCCTCCCGCCACGAGCAGCGAGAGATCGGCCGCCTCCACGAGTGAGGCCACCTCGAGCACGCGATACTTGGTGGGCAGGGGCACGCAGACGCCGGCAAGCTTGGAGACGGCAAAGAGCGCCACAACGAACTCGAGGTCGGCGTACATGAGCAGCCCCACGTGTGATCCGCGCGCCACGCCCAGCCATGCAAGATGGGAGGCAAGCGCGTCGACATGTCCGAGGAGCTGCGAGAAGGTCGTGGGCCTACCAGCGTCATCCACCACGGCCACGGCCTCGGGAGTACGACGTGCCGAGGCACGAAGCAGGTGATAGAGACTCGAAGGCATCTCGTCGAAGGTGTGAACCATGTGAGCGCCCCGAGCGTGGGGGCCCATGCCGCGCTGCAACGCGCGGTTCCAGCAGACTGCACCGCTCATCATGAGCACTCCCCCATTCCCCGTCCGAGAGCCAGAAGCGAGAAGGTCCGATCCGCCGCAAGCGCAAAGTTCCGTTCGGCATGGGAGAGAGCGTCAGCGACGCTGCCCGCGCCGATGGCAGTGGGTACGAGCGCGTCCACGCCCTGCGAGAGGAGCCCGAGGGCACCGGGGTCCATGCCGCCAACGATGGCCACGCACGTAACGCCCGCGGCACGACAACGTGTGGACACCCCGCTCACCACCTTTCCATGAGACGACTGGGAGTCCGCGTGACCCTCGCCGGTGATGCAGAGGTCAGCCCCCTCGAGAGCCGCGGTCAGGCCAACAAGGTCGAGCACCCAGTCGACGCCGGACACGACCTCGGCGCTCAAGAAGAGCCGCGCAGCGGCGGCGAGGCCCCCAGCAGCACCCATGCCAGGCTCTTGGGACACATCCACCCCAAAGGTGCGTGCGAGCACGTCGGCAAAAGACGCCATGCCGTCCTCGAGCTCGCGAACCACAGCCGGACGAGCTCCCTTCTGCGGGGCGAAGACGCGCGTCGCTCCGCGAGGGCCCACAAGGGGATTGTCCACGTCGCACATCACATGAAAGCGCGCCCGACCGAGGAGCCCGTCCATGCCCGAGACGTCAATCGATTCCACGCGGCCCAGGTCAGACCCAACGCCTGCCAGATCCTCACCATCTGCGTCCAGGAAGCGTGCTCCGAGGGCGCGCATGCACCCCATCCCCGCATCGTTGGTCGCGGAGCCTCCGATGGCGATGGAGACGTCGGTCGCGCCGCGTGCGAGAGCGTCAGCTATGAGCTGACCCGTTCCGTAGCTGCTCGTGGCGAGCGGGTTGCGTTCGTCAGGGACGAGTAGGGGAAGCCCCGAGGCGGCGGCCATCTCGATGACGGCACGACCTTCGGGAAGCATCCCATAATGAGCACACACGCTGCGTCCGAGCGGATCGGACACCGCCACGTGGATGAACTCTCCATCCGTTGCCGCCACGACAGCGTCGACTGTGCCCTCGCCGCCGTCAGCAACCTGAACGCACGTGCAGCTCACGGCCGGGAAGCGCACGCGCGCCGAGTGCACGAGAAGCTCGGCGGCGCGCCTAGACGAGATCGTCCCCTTGAACGAGTCGCATGCGAAGACAAAGCGGGCCATGGGAGCTAGTCCGTCTCCTCGACGTGCTCTTCACTGAACTGGTAGCGGTCCGCAGAGCCGAAGAGGTGCATGTAGCGCGCGAGCCACGCGGAGGCCTTCTCCTCGGCATTCGTGGAGACAAAGAGGTAGTCGGGACGCTCCCTGTCGACTAGGAAGGCACGCACGGCCGAGACGTAGGCCGCTGAGTAGTCGGTCCACAGGTTGACCTTGTTGATGCCGCCCGCGACGGCCTTCTTGAAGTTCTCGTCACCGGCGCCAGACCCACCGTGCAGGACGAGCGGGTACCTCTCGCCCAGGGCCGCCTTAATCTCGGCGAGACGGGTGAAGTCGAGGTGCGGGACGTAGTCCGCGGGGTAGTTGCCGTGCGCGGTGCCGATGGCCACCGCCAGAGCGTCACACCCGGTGCGCTCGACGAACTCGACGGCCATGTCGACCTTGGTGTACATGTCATCGGAGCGCCCGTCGCCGTCGGCCGCCTGGCCGACGTGGCCAAGTTCAGCCTCGACGGAGACGCCGTGAGCATGGGCGAACGCCACGACCTGCTGGACGCGGCGAATGTTTTCTTCGAAGGGGAGGCTGGAGGCGTCGCACATGACGCTCGAGAAGCCAGCCTTGATGCAGCGGCAGATGTCCTCGAACTCGGCACCGTGATCCAAGTTCAGGGCGACGGGAACGTTGAGGGGCTCGGCGAGGGCCCTGACCATGGGGGCGAAGGCCTCGGGAGTGGCATTGAGGTGCGCCTGTCGGGGAGAGACGTCAATGATGACGGCAGATTTGTTGGCCTGGGCCGCGGCGAGCGCAGCCTTGACCATGTTGAAGTCCGGGCAGTTCGGGGCGGGAACCGCGTAGCGGTTGACGCTTGCGTGCTGGAGCATTTCCTTCATGGAAACGTACATGTGTGAGTCCTCCTTGAATGCCTGACTCGCCGGCATGAGCTGATGGGTCAGCTATAAAGACAAAGCGATGGAGCAGAAAAGCACGTGCAAGACGGGCGGGGAGGCGAGCCTCCCCGCCCCGGCGAGTAAGGACTAGCCGAGCAGCTGGTCGAGGACGCCGTTGCCAGCCATGTCGCCCTCTTCCGCGACGGGCTTGCGGAGGATGAAGTACAGGATGCCAGTGACGGCCGCGCCGGCGAACCAGAACAAGACGAACTGGAGCGGGTTGCTCATCATCGGAATGACGAACACGCCACCGTGAACGGCCACGGACTCGAGCGCGAAGTAGCCGCACAGACCGCCCGAAATGGCACCACCAATCAGGCAGGGAACGAGGCAGCGCCACGTATCCTGCACGAGGAACGGAATGACGTACTCCTGGATGTAGCAGCATGCGAGCACGACGCCGGATAGCGTGGTGGAGCGCTCCTTCTCGGTAAACTTCTTCTTGCCGGTGAAGCGATCAATGACCTGGGCGAAGCAGACGCCGAGCGGGTTCTGCATACCGCCACACATCTTGCAGGCGGCGGGCCCAAGGACGCCATCGGCGTTGAGTCCGTTGGCGACGAGGGCCACGGCCTTGGAGATCGGGCCGCCCTGGTCGGTGGACATGCCTGCACCGATAGCGGCGCCGAAGATGAAACCGCCCACGCCCTGGAGGTTCATGAGGGCACCCGTGATCAGGGTCATGAGCCAGCCGATGGGCACGCCGATGACGTACCACATGAGCAACGACGTCACGCCGGTGCCCACGACCGGAATGACCAGGATGGGAAAGACGGACTGCACGGAGCCTGGGACCTTCTTGGACCAGCTCTTGAGCAGGTTCACGATGTAGCCGGCCAGGATGCCTCCGATGAGAGCACCGAGGAAGCCCGCCTTAATCGTGTTGGAGATGACGCCGACGGCAAATCCGGGAGCGAGACCGGGCTTGTCGGTCAGGGCGTAGGCGACGTAGGCTCCAATGATGGGCACGCTCACGTCAAAGATGGCGGCACCGATGGCATAGACGACCATTGCAAAGGAGTAGGCGGTGTACGTGAGCTCCTTCATGTCCGCAGCGATGTTGTAGCCGCCCATGGCCTTGGCAAGCCCCTCAAGCACGCCGCCACCGACGATGAACGGAATCATATAGGAGATACCAGTCAGAACGGCGTCCCACACGACGCGTCCCTGGCTCCTCTTCTTGGCATTCTTGCGCTGAATCTCAGCCATTAGTCAATAGCCTCCAATACTTCGTCCACGACCGAAAGTGCGGTCTCCAGGGTCATGACCTCATTGGTCTTGCAGCTCAACGTGGGAATGGGCTCAAAGCGCTCCTTGTCCTTGATCTTCACGTCGGCTGCTATGATGGCCGCGTCCGCGCGGGCAAGGTCCTCGTCGGTGATGACGTTTTCGGCTCCGGTGGCACCCTGAGTCTCGATCTTGGCCTCGCACCCCCGCCTCTCGAGAGCCGTGGCGAGAGACTCAGCGGCCATGAAGGTGTGCGCAATGCCGATCTGGCATGCGGTCACGCCGACGATGAACTTCTTTCCTGCCATTTTTCCTCCTCTCCTCTTACTCGAATCTACCGAAGATGACCCCTCCTGACCCATCTTTGGGTTTCTACTGTCGTGGGGGTCTATGGAATTCATCATATTTACTCCACAGTCATTTTGAGATAGAAACTGTCTTATGTAGATGTATCCATATTTTACACACTTTTTGTTCTTTTTTAGTTCGATTAGACTGAGAAAAGTATCTTTGTACAAACTCTTTTTCTTCATACCATCATACTTTCTTCATATAAGTGCAGAGATGATTTTGTCTCCCCCTCTCTTAGCTATGATGCAGGGGACAATGCCCACAGAGAAGGACAAGCGCTCGACGCTTTTTTAGAAGAGAGGGGCCCACGTGTCTCAGACAGCCGCCACGCAGAGATTCTCGGTCACAAACAACGTCGTTCTGCTCATCATTTACACGTTCATGGGCGCCTGCCTGCTTGTGGCATCCATCCTCGCCCTGACCCAGCCGCTCCCCTACGCCGAGAACCCCCTGCTCATGAAGGTTACGATGGGCTGGCTCGGATTCCCCCTTGCCGTAGCGCTCATCGCGCTCAATGTGCGCAAGATACTAACGCGCCGCGACGCAATCGTGGTGGACGAGCGCGGCATCACTGACCACACCGGTGGTATGGCCCCTGGCTTCATCTCCTGGGACGACCTTGAGGAGGTCTTCCTCCTCAAGCTCAAGGACGATACCTACCTATGCGCGGTTCCTCGTGACTACAACGCTTGGTGCACCCAGCTCAGCACGCGTCAGAGGCGTCTCGCGCAGGCCAACGTCGACGCCGGCTTCGCCCCTATCCGCATACAGTTCAAGAAGGTCACGGACACCTACACCGCCCAGGACGGGCTCTGTGCCGTGCGGCGCTTCCACCCCGAGAAGGTCACCCGCGTCCGCAAGCCAAAGTACTAAGGAGGAGCCGCCGATCCATGCTCGACGTCATCGTCAAGGTCCTTTCGTTCGTCGTCATCATCTTCGTGGGCGTCGGTGCCGCGCGTAGCTCCGCATTTGGAGACAGCGCCGGCAGGCTCGTCTCGCGCATTGTCTTCAACCTCACCCTTCCGGCCGCGATTGTGCGTGCCTTCCAGACCACTGAGCTCGAGCCAGCCCTCTTGGGTCTCATCGTCCTCGGCTTTCTCGCGAATGCCCTTCCATTCTTCTTCTCCCTCATCGTCTACCGGAAAAAGCCCCGTGAAGAGCGCGTCATCCAGCAGGCCAATGTTTCAGGCCTCAATATTGGCTGCTTCGCCCTATCCTTTGTGCAGGCGTTCTTTCCCGTCTCGGGCGTGGTTGCCACTTGCCTGTTCGATGCGGGGAATTCCCTCATGAGCACGGGTGGCACCTGGGCGCTCATGCGCGCGGTCGTCCTCGACGCAGACGACACCTCAACACACGAGCGCATGGGCGTCTTCGCGCGCACGCTGTTCTCCTCCGTGCCGTTCGACTGCTACCTCGTGCTCATCGCCTTGGGCCTCGGAGAAGTCCGTTTGCCCCCCCAGTTCATCACCCTCATCGACCCAATCGCAAGCGCAAATTCCTTCCTGTCTTTGTTCATGATTGGACTTATGATTAGATTCTCCCTTGACGGGAGGAAGGCCGTCGAGCTCGTGAGGCTCCTTGGCTGGCGTTTTGCCTTTGCGACGGTCCTCTCGCTGGCCACCGTGTTCGTGCTTCCTCTCGACGCAGGAGTCCGCCAGGTCGTCGCCGTCCTCGCATGGGCCCCCGCCGCGTCGACTGGTCCACTCTATACGCTGTGGGCCGGCGGGGACGAGGGACTCGCGGGCATGGCAAATGCACTGACCGTTCTCGTGGGGATAGTCGTCATGACCTCCCTCGTGCTCGTGATGGGAGTCTAGGTGTGAACATCCTTTGCTTCGGAGAGCCCCTCGTAAGGCTCGCAACCGTTGCGCACGAGCGTCTCGACGAGGCGCGCAGTCTTGACATCTCCTACAGCGGCGCCGAGACGGTCGTGGCCATAACCCTCGCCCAGCAGGGTGAGAGCGTCTCTTTTGCATCGAAGGTATCAAGCAACCACCTGGGCACCAATGCCCTCATGAACCTCTCTCGCTACGGGGTGGACACCTCGCGCGTCATCCGCTCGGACGATCGGATGGGCATTTACTACAGTGAGCGGGGTCTCTCCATTCGCCCAACCGTCGTCACGTACGATCGCTCGGGCACCGCGATGGCCAATGCCCATCACGCCGACTTTGACTGGGATCACATGCTCAACGGCATCGAGGCGTTCTTCTTCTCGGGAGTCGTGCCCGCCATCTCCGGAGAGATGTACCAAACCTGTCTCGAGGGGCTCAGGGCCTGCAAGGGGCGCGGTATCCACACGGTCATGGATCTCAACTACCGCGAGACGATGTGGCCCTCGCGCGAGGCGGCGCACGAACAGATCGGATCACTGCTCCCCTACGTCGACCAGCTCATCGCCTCAGAGGACGACATCCTCTCCTACGAGGGAGGCCACGTCGACGAGACCGAGCTCTTCGACTACTGCCTGTCATGGGCCCACGGCATGATGGTCGATCACGCCTTGCAGTCACTGTGCTTCGTCGTCCGCCAGATCGACCGCTACGACGTCGCCTCCATTCGCAGTGCCATCGTGACGCACAAGGAGACCTTTCTCTCTCGTCTGCAGCAGGTCGCCGTTGCCGACATCTCAAGCAGCGGTAGCGTCTTTGCCGCCGCAATCGTGCACGGTGACGCTTGCCACTGGGACCGCCAGTTCACCGTGGACTACGCAACGATGTCAAGCGCGTTCAAGGCTACGGTCTACGGGGACTTCACCTCGGCGAGCGAGACCGAAATCGCATCCCTGCTCGCAGCAGGGGCGAAGCCGAACATCCGTCAGTAGGTGGGAGACCCCATGAACGAGAGTCATGAGCTAGAAACCGCCGCCGAGCTTTTGCTCGGACACGTCCTGCCCAAGCCGGGCACGCTTGTGTTGGACGCGGACGGGCTGGAGTTCATTGCCGACGAGGGTGCCATGCACGAACGGCTGGCTTGGGGCGAGCTTGCACAGGTCCGCTGCGACATCTTCCGAGGGCGCATACGCTCCATCGAGTTTCATGACGCCACGGGGCGCGTCACCCTCTACGCCGCAGACGATGGCGTGGGCGTCCTGCGCGCGATCGCCGCCCACGCGGGACGCGACAAGATTGTCTCCATCAACGACGAGGCGATGCAGGCCCCCAGCCTGCTTAATCGCCTCCGTGCGTGGCGCGGCGGGAGCACGACACATACGAACGCGTAGCGTACGGACCCGCTCACGAATCGAGGGCTATGGCACGACTGGGTCCCTTGGGGCGTGCCGCAGCCCTCTATGTATGCGCAAAGCGTCGGCGCACGTGCCCTGGGTCCGGATTCGTAAGCGAGCCACAGCACGCCTTCATGTGCACCCCCTGCGTGCCCCGCGCGCCTGCGCCGCCTAGCGCGTGGGAGGCTCCAGGCCCAGGTGATCGAAGGCAGCCAGGGTGGCCTGGCGACCCTGGGGCGTGCGCACGATGAGCCCGCGCTGCAGGAGGTAGGGCTCGTAGACGTCCTCTAACGTCGAGGGGTCCTCCGAGACCGCGCTCGCGACCGTGGTGAGGCCCACGGGACGCCCCCTGAAGGTTCGACAGAGGGACGTGAGGATGCGCACGTCCATGGTGTCCAGCCCCAGAGCGTCGATCTCGAAGAACTCGAGGGCCTCGGCGGCGACCTCGGCGCTGATGGACCCCGTGGCCTTGACCTGGGCGTAGTCGCGCACACGCTTGAGCAGGCGGTTGGCCAGGCGGGGAGTCCCCCGCGAGCGCGAGGCGATCTCGGCCGCGCCCTGGGCGTCAATCTGGACGTCCAGAATCTGTGCCGAGCGCCCCACGATGACCGCGAGCTCCTCAGGCGTGTAGTAGTCCAGGCGATACGAGATCCCAAAGCGGTCTCGCAGGGGCCCCGTGAGCAGGCCGGTCCTCGTGGTGGCCCCCACGAGGGTGAAGCGCGGCACGTCGATTCTGATGGAGCGCGCCGCCGGGCCCTTGCCGATCACGATGTCCAGGAAGAAGTCCTCCATGGCGGGATAGAGGATCTCCTCGATCTGGTGATTCAGGCGATGAATCTCGTCCACGAACAGGACGTCGCCCTCCTCGAGGTTGGTGAGGATGGCCGCGAGGTCGCCGGCGCGCTCGATTGCGGGCCCGGAGGTCGTGTGCATCTTGGCCCCCATCTCGTTGGCCACGATGCCGGCGAGCGTGGTCTTGCCCAGCCCCGGGGGCCCCGAGAAGATCACGTGGTCGAGCGCCTCGCCGCGGTCGCGGGCGGCCTGGATGAGCACGCGCAGGTTCTCGCGGACGCGCTCCTGGCCGATGTAGTCGTCGAGCGTGTGCGGCCTCAGGGTGCGGTCCTGGTCGAGGTCGTCGGACGTGAGGTCTCCGGACACCTCGCGCGCGGTCGAGCGACCCGCCGCGGGGGCGGGATTGGGTACGCCGAAGAGGTCCTTCTCGCCCGCCTCCCACATCAGCGACCACTCCCCAGACGGCGCAGCGCGTAGGCGAGGACCTGCTCGATCGTGGTGGCGCCCGCCTCGTCATGGCCCTCGAGGGCGAGCTCGGCCTCGGGGGAGGTGAAGCCCATGGAGAGCAGGGCCTCGGTGGCCTCGGCCGTGGCCCCTGAGGCACCCGAAGCCAGGGGCAGCGAGGCCGCACCCGGTTCGGAGAGGCCCACAAGGCCCCTGAGCTCGACGTTTTTGGAGAAGACGTCCGAGAGCTCCACGAGCAGCCGGCTCGCCTTCTTGCGGCCGACGCCAGGTACCTGCGCCATGCGCGTCGCGTCCTGGGCGCTCACGACCTGGGCCAGCACCGCGGGCGAGAAGGTGGACAGGACCGAGAGCGCAAGCTTGGGTCCCACGCCCGAGATGGCGCGAAGCTGGTCAAAGAGGGCGCGCTCGTCGCGCGTGGCAAATCCGTAGAGCTCCATCGCGTCCTCGCGCACGATCATGCGGGTGAGGACGGTGACGCCGGCCTCGCCCACGTGCGGCAGAGCCGCTGCCGTGGTCGACGAGACGCCGAGCTCGTAGCCCACGCCTCCCACGTCGACCACCACACGCGCGGGCAGCACCTCGACGAGCGTGCCGGTCAGCTGGACTATCACGAGAGCGCCCTCCTTTCCTTGCCGAGCCGCTCGGTCCTGGAGACGTTGGCATGGCACACCGCGGCCGCCAGAGCATCGGCGGCGTGATCGGGATGCGGCTCGTGGTCCAGGGCGAGAATGTTCTTCACCATGTATGTGACCTGATGCTTGTCGGCCGCGCCCGTGCCCACGACGGCCTGCTTGATCTGCATGGGCGTGTACTCCCCCACCGAGAGGCCAGCCGTCGAGCATGCCACGATGGCCGCTCCGCGCGCCTGGGCCGTGGCGATGGCGGACTTGGTGTTCTCGCCGAAGTAGATGCCCTCAATGGAGAGCTCGGTGGGGCCGTACTTCTCGATCACGCGCCTGAGCTCCGTGTAGATTCTTCCCAGGCGCAGGTCGATGGACTCGTGTGCCTGGGTGACCACGCAGCCGTACGACCGCGCCCTACAGACGGGACCGCGCGTCTCGACGACGCCCCAGCCCGTGTGGGCGAGTCCCGGATCTATGCCAAGGATGACCATGCGCCTTCCCCTTGAGAGCGAACTAATGTTCGTTACATGGTAGCACAGGGCACGCGCGACCCACGTCAGTTTTCCGAGAAGGGCCCCTGCCAGAACGGCTGCGAGGAGCCTCCCGAGGACCCATGGCGGCCGCCCCCCTCCCCGGGCGCACCGGAAGACGAGAGCCCCCCGCCCAGAGAGAAGTCGCGCAGGTAGCCTAGGAGGTCGTGGACGTCCTTCTCGCGGCGATACGCGGCTGAGGCCGCGGACTCGTCGTCGTCCTCGTCGTTGGCATCCTCCTGGACGAGGGTGGAGAAGGCCTTCTCGTCAAGGCGCTCGGAGTCCTTGCGCGGGCGGTCGCGCCAGGCGAGCCCCTGCGGGCCGCGCGCCTCTGCGAGGGTCTTGGAGGACAGGGCTATCTGCATGCCGCAGTCCGCACGCAGGGGCTCGACCGCGTGCAGGCGCTCGAGGACAGACGCGACCAGGGCGGCGTGGCCGTGCTCGGACACGATGTCGGAGAGGGACTGCTCCCACTCGAGGTAGCTCGACAGCACGAGGTCGACGAACATCAGGCGCGTCTCCGCCGACGCTAGCTCGTCGAGGCCGGCGAGGCCCTCCGCTGGAAGCGAGACGTCCGCCTGCGCGGGAATGACCGGGGAGATCGTGTTGCGCAGGTGCGCGAGGGCCACGACGTCGGAGCGATAGAGGTCGCCCAGCGGCATGAGGCGGGCCGCCCCCACGCCAACGGGAGCCTCGAGCGCGAGCGCGGTCTTGTCCCAAGAGCCGAGCGCCAGGGCCCCGCTGTGACGCGCAAGGGCGGCGAGACGGACCTCGGCGAGGTCGCGCGCAAGGGTGGGGTCACTCTCGCCGCGCGCGTCGGCGCGCTCGACGTTGTGCTCGGGAAGGCGCAGGTTGCGCACGAGCTCGGCCGTCGCCTCGTCGGCCTCGCGCTCCCCCGTTTGGAGGACGAGGGCGTGCACGTGCGTGGGGCCCAGCGCGTCGACGGCGAGGGTGGCCACGAGCAGGGAGCAGAGGTCAGGATCCACGAGAACGCAGACGTCGGAGCAGCCCTGCCGAGCGACCGTCTCGCGCAGCCCCAGGGTCAGCGCGCCCCAGGTCGTGAGCGGCGCGTCATAGACCTCGGGCGTGAGGGGGCTCTCGAGCGGGCCCTCTGAGGAGGGGTCCACGTCGCAGACGAGCAGGGCCTCCTCGAGGCCGGGGGCCTGCGCGGCAAGCTCCCCCCAGGGGGAGAGCACGAAGCTCGAGCCGCAGAACACCTGGTCACCGTAGCAGCCAACGGGTCCCACGCCCACGATCCAGGCACCCGTGGTCTCCGCGTCGACGGGGAAGCGCCCCTCGGCGAGCGAGGTCCCCAACGCGCTCGAGACGTCGTCGGTCGCAAATCCATAGCTGGACAAGAACACGATGACGTCGACGTCGTAGTCATAGTCATCGTAGTCGTCGAGGTCCTCGTAGGTGAAGGCGATGCCCAGGCGCGCACCGGCGAACTCGAGCTCGGGAAGCGGGCTCGCGGCGGCGTCCTCGTCGTCGGAGGCCTCGGAGCCGGCCATGGACTCCAGGTACGCCGAGAGGCGCACGGGAACGACGTCGCCCTCTGACAGGAGCAGCGCCTCGGACATGGGAGCCCCCTCGATGTCGGAGAGCACGGGAACCAGGCAGGGGCAGGCGGCCTCCTCGGAAAGGCGCGTCAGGGACTCGGCCAGGTCCAGAAGGAACCCCTCTCGGTCCCCGAAGGCCACCGGCGTGGTACCGCACAGCGCCGGCGACGGAAAGACGACGAGGTCGGCCCCCGTGTCGGCGGCGCGGCGCGCATAGTCGACCATGCGCTCCACCGTGCGCTCGAAGTCGCCCGCACGCGTGCTCATCTGGGCAATGGCGATCTTCATGGCCGTGCCTCTCTTCTTCGTCGGTACCCTATCGTTCCATGATAGCGGTCCTGCGCACCGCGCACGAATTCGTAAAAAGGACGGGGCCCCGGTCTCCCGAGGCCCCGTCCCGCGCGCAGATGCGACGACCTACGCCTCGGCCTTCCAGAGGCCGTGGACGTTGCAGTACTCGTAGACCGTCACGTCCTTGCCGGCGGGCACGTCAAACGTGGCCTCGGGAACGTCGCCCGGCTTGAGGTACGTGAGGGCGACGGAGCCCTCGTAGGCGACGGCGATCCACTGGATGTAGTGCTCCTTGAGCATGGGGTGATCGACGGAACCGATGTGGGCCGTGAGCTTGTCGCCCTCGCGCGTGACGACGGGCACGTGCTTCTCGGTGGCGGCGTCCGTGGAGTCGGCCACGAGCAGCTCCATGGGCTCTCCGCAGCAGACGGGCACGGGACCACCATCGTTGATGACAGCGACGATGTTCCCACAGTGATTGCAGCGATAGAACTTGATCTCGGCCATAGCTGTTCCTCTCTCTTCTTTTCGCGAATCAAGGCCGCCCCTCCGGCGACATGACATCTCCTATGATACCCGCCCCGCGCGGAGGTTAGTACGTCGCCCCACGCTCTTCATCCGCTCGGGAGTCGCGGGGTGCGCCCTCGTAGAAGCAGCCCATGTTGAGCCGGCTCGTCCACTCCCCGATGGTGTGAGCGAACCCGCAGCGCGCGTACACGCCTGAGAAGCGCCCGTTGAACAGGTAGAGCCCCTCCATGTTGGACGCCTCGGCAAAGCCCAGCTCGTCGGACATGTCCGGCTTGCCGCGGTGGGGGCCGTCCACGAGGGTCCCCCTCAGGCAGGCCGTGCGGTACTGCTCCGCGTAGCGCTGGACGACGCCGCCCTCGCGTGCGGTGACGGCCAGCTCGCGGTGCCACTCCTCGGGCGTGGCGTCGAGCCCGGCGAGCACGCCGACCGAGTTGTAGCCGCCCGCCGGCTTCACGATCCAGGCGTCCTTATCGGAGAAGCGCGCCAGATCGCTCCGTGGCGTGAGCACCTCGGTGTAGGGGACGTGCTCGTGAACGAACCGCAGTTCGTCGGGGGTGAAGACCTCCGCGGCCGCGTCGCTCCACAGCACTGCGAAGACGGTCTTCGTGGCGCAGGGCCAGGTGCGAAACCCGCCGATGACGCAGGCGAGGTTCTCCCCGACCGCGCGGACCAGGGCGTCTCTGCCCGCGCAGGACTTGCCCCATAGCTCTCCGGTCACGGCGCGGCGCCAGACGCAGTCGAGGGGACCGGCTGCGTCGGCCAGGCGCGCCTGCCCGGGCAGCGCCTCCTCTACGCGCAGGTCGCGCACGTCGGCGAAGCGCGCGTTGACGCCGCGGGCGCGCAGGAGCTCCACGAAGTGGCGCACATCTTCCTCGTCGATGCTCTCGGCGAAGTCCACGATGGCCAGATCCAGGGGCTTGTCCGCCGCCGACGCCCCACTCCAGCCCCGGTACGTCTCGAGAAGCGCGTCGACCCAGGAGCCGCAGATGTCCGGGGACCACAGGCCCGGGTGGGCCGCCTCGAACTGCGCGAACGACGGGGAGAGGCGAATCGCGTGGGCGATCTCGTCGCTTACGACCATGCCGGCCGAGCCGTCGGTGTTGAGCTCGCAGAACTGGTAGGCGCCCGTCTCCTCGTTGAGGAAGACGTCCACGCGCGCGAGCGGGATCTGCTGCTCGTAGCCCATGTCAAGGAGGCAGAGCTGCTCGAGGCCGGCATCGAGGGCAAACTGGGCCCGGATGGTCGGGCTCGTGTGAAACGCGCGGGTGAGCTTGTCCATGATGGCACCCATGGTCTCGGCGGCGTCACGCAGGAGCTCCACGGTGGGAGCGTCGAAGACCTTGGGCGTGAGCGCCCAGGGCGTGGGGTCACCGTGGTAGAGGGCGTGCGTGCCGGCAAGGTAGGAGTCGCCCCGGGCGCGGCCGGACGCGTCGCCGTCCCGAGCGCGGACTATCTGGTTGAACTCGTCCTCGAGTGCGCGCGAGCCGAGCCTCATGTCGCTCCCCGCGTCATTCTCTTCATCGTCTTCCACGTCATTCTCTGTCATGCTGCCTGCCTCCCCGTCTGGCGATTGCTCTTACGCACCCGGGGCCTCTCCGAACGCGCATCCCTGAGACCCCTCCCTACGCCACCTTGACGCAGCCGCCCGAGCCCACCAGGTCGATCATCTCGGCCAGAAGGACCATGTTGTGCGCGTCGACGCGGCAGGGCAGCTCCATGCACATGACGTCGCCGCACGTCGACTCCACGCGCAGCTCGACGTGGTCGAGGCCGGGATAGCGCGCGAGGATCCTCCCCAGGCTGTCCATGTAGGAGCGCGTAAGCAGCGAGGAGGGCATGTTCACCTCGAGGACCTTGGGGCGGTTGGACTTCTCGTCCAAGACGAGCGGCTCCACGGACAGGCAGATGATCTGGTTCCCGCGATCCGAGCGCTCGAGCTTGCCCTCGACCTTCACGAAGACGTCGGAGGCCGAATCGCCGGTCTCCTCGTCCACCTCGCCGGCCAGGGTCGCCGCGCACTTCTTGTAGAGCTTGGGGAAGACCACGAGCGTGACCTCTCCCTCCATGTCCTCGAGCGTGACGATGGCCATGGAGTCGCCGTTCTTGGTGGTCTTCTTCTGCACGGCCGTGACCATCCCCGCCAGGCGCAGGGGCTTGCCCTCGGCCACCTTGAAGCGCTCACGGACGCCGCCCGAGGGGTCGGCCACCTCCTCGGAGACCTCGATGTCGGCGATCGTGTAGTCGCGGTTCTTGGCCAGCGCGTACTCGTAGGGGCGCAGCGGGTGGTCGGAGACGTACAGGCCCAGGACCTCGTGCTCGCGGGAGAGCTTGATCGAGCGGTCCCACTCCACGTTGTCCGGCTCGGGGATGCTGCTCTCGAAGCCTGAGCCCTCCACGTCGCCGAAGAGGTCGAACATTGAGAACTGCCCGACGGCGCGCTGCTTCTGGCGCCGGGTGGCGGCGTCGACGACGTTCTCGGGGTTGGTCTTGTCCACGAAGCGCATGAGCTGCATGCGCGTGTAGCCGGTGGAGTCGAAGGCCCCCGAGCAGATGAGCGCCTCGACGACGCGGCGGTTGGCCTGGCCGGAGTCCATGCGGTCCACGAAGTCGTGCAAGTTCTTGAAGGGGCCGGCCTTCTCGCGCTCGGCCATGATGGCCTCGCCCACGCCCTCGCCCACGCCGCGGATGCCCGCGAAGCCAAAGCGGACGCCCTCGCTCGTGGCCGTGAAGTCGCGGCCCGACTCGTTGATGTCGGGGGGCAGGATGTCCACGCCCTCGTGGCGGTAGGCGGTGACGTAGTGGACGATCTTGTCGGTCTTGCCCATGTAGCTCGTGAGGACCGAGGCCATGTACTCGCGCGGGTAGTGGGCCTTGAGCCAGGCCGTCTGCATGACGAGGATGGCGTAGCCGGCCGAGTGGGACTTGTTGAACGCGTAGGAGGCGAACTTCAAGACGTCGGCCCAGATGCGCTCGGCGAGCTCGCGCCTGTAGCCATTGCGCTCGGCTCCGTTGGTCCAGTGCGCGTGCATGGTCTCGTCGGTGCCGTCGTCCCAGTGCTGGACCGTCTCCTCCATGAGCTTGATCTTCTTCTTGGCCACGGCCTTTCTGACCTTGTCGGACTCGCCCGCCGAGAAGCCCGACATCTTCATGGAGATCTGCATGACCTGCTCCTGGTAGACGATCGTGCCGTACGTCTCCTCCAGGATGTCGGCGAGGCGGTCGTCGTAGTAGACGACCTCCTTCTTGCCGTTCATGCGGTCGATGTAGTCGGTGACCATGCCGGCGCCCAAAGGGCCGGGGCGGTACAGGGCGATAAGGGCGACGACCTGCTTGTACTCGGTCGGCTTCATGCCCTTGATCGTGGACGTCATGCCTGCGGACTCGATCTGAAAGACGCCCGCGGTGCGGCCCTCGCGCATGAGCCGGTAGATCTCGGGGTCGTCGAAGGGGATCTTGTCCACGTCTATGTCGATGCCGTAGTTGGCCTTGATGTTGGCCTTGGCGCGGCTGATGACCGTGAGGGTGCGCAGGCCCAAAAAGTCCATCTTGAGCAGGCCCATGTCCGCGACCGAGTGGCCCTCGTACTGGGTGATCTCGACGCCGCCCTTGGTGTCCATCTTGGTGGGCACGTGGTCGTTGACGGGCGTGGGGGCTATGAGGACGGCGCAGGCGTGGACGCCCTCGCCGCGGTGCAGGCCCTCGATCGAGAGCGCGGCGTCGATGATGCGCGTGGCGTCGGGGTCGGTCCGGTAGGCCTCCTCGAAGTCCGGGGAGTACTGGTCGGGGGCGTCATCGGACTTGTGCAGAGCGTGGTCGAGCGTGAGCCTAGGGTCGTTGGAGATCATCTTGGAGAGCTTCTGGCCGGCCCAGACGGGAAAGCTCAGCACGCGCGCGGCGTCGTTGATGGCCTGCTTGGCCTTGATCGTGGAGTAGGTGATGACGTGGCAGACGCGCTCGGGGCCGTAGAGCTGGCGGACGTGCTCGACGACCTCGAGGCGGCGCTCGTCGTCGAAGTCCATGTCGATATCAGGCATCTCAGAGCGCTGCGGGGACAGGAACCGCTCGAACATGAGGCCGTTCTCGAGCGGGTCAAACGTGGTGATGTCCATGGCATAGGCCACGATGGCGCCGGCGGCAGATCCTCGTCCCGGCCCCACGCCGATGCCGTTCTGCTTGGCCCACCTCACGTACTCCTGGACGATGAGGAAGTAGTCGGCGAAGCCCTTGTCGCAGATGATCTTGTACTCGTACTCGAAGCGCTCCGAGACGTTGGTCCCGGCGACCACCGTGTTCTTCCAGTCAGGGCCGTAGCGGCGGGCGAGCCCCTCCTCGCACTCCTTGCGGAAGCGCTCCTCGGAGGTCTCGCCGGGCGCGAGGTCAGGGAACTTGGGCAGGTACATGTGGGTCCAGTCGAGCTCGTAGCTGCACTTGTCGGCGACCTCGAGGGTGTTTTCGATGACCTCGGGCGCCCACGAGAAGAGCTCGCGCATCTCGTCCTCGCTCTTGAGGTAGAACTCGGAGCCCGTCATGCGCTTGCGGTTGGCGTCGTCGAGCTTGGAGGCCGTGCCGATGCAGCTGAGCACGTCCTGGGTGGGGGCGTCGTCGCGCGTGAGGTAGTGGTTGTCGTTGGTGGCGATGACCTTGATGCCCAGCTCGTGGCCGAGGCGCACGATCTGCTCGGAGAGGGTGCGGTCGCTGAAGCCGCCCCAGCTGGGGTCGGACAGGCCGTGGTCCTGGACCTCGAGGTAGAAGTCATCGCCGAAAATCTCGCGGTACGTGAGCGCCCAGAGGCGCGCCTCGTCGGCGCGACCGGCGAAGTACATCTGCGGGATGATGCCCGACACACACGCCGAGCTGCAGATGATTCCCTCATGGTAGCGGCGCAGCATCTCGAGGGTCGTGCGCGGGTAGTAGTAGAACATGTCACCCGAGGCGGCCTCGGACATCATCTTCATGAGGTTCACGTAGCCGCGCTCGTTCTTGGCCAGCAGTATCAGGTGGTAGCGGTGCTGCTTGGTGCCCTTCTCGATGCAGTCGTCCGTGATGAAGTAGGCCTCGCAGCCAAAGACGGGCTTGATCGTGAGGGAGGGCCGGTTGGCCTGCACAGCCGCGAGGTCGTGCGCCTGGCCCCAGACGCGGACGTCCGAGGCCCACTGCGCGTGGGCGCAGTCGTGACCGGCGGCCTCTGCGGCGTCGGCGGGGGGCTCCTCGAGCTCCCAGCCCTTCTCGAAGCACTCGACGTCGTGCTTCCACTGGTGCATGTCCTGCTGGGCATCGTTGTACTTGCGGCACTCGAGGTCGAACTCGGGAACGCCGAACATGTAACCGTGATCCGTGAGGGCCAGGGCCGGCATCTTGAGGTCGACGGCCCGCCTGACCATAGCCGGCACGCGCGTGGCGGCATCCAGGATCGAGAAGTCCGAGTGATTGTGAAGGTGAACGAAGGCCATGGGGCTCCTTGCGTGCGTCGTCGCGTCGGCGTGCGGGCAGCGTACGGGCGGGATGCGGGCAGCGGCGCGTCAGTTTATCGCCTTCTAGAATAGCCTAAGGCGCGGGCGCGCACAGGCCGCAACGCATGGGCACGAGCTGCGCTTCATTGCTTTTGCGCAGGTCAAAGATGCAGAGTTTCTCCGCAAACGGAGGTCTTCTCGCACCTGCCGGCCCCTCCCCGCGCGCCGTTGCCCGAAGATATGAGAATTGGGGAGCAAGTTTTATGAATGACGGGCCTGAGACGACCGGCGCGCGTCTGCCAACTGGAAAAACGCTGTCACCGGCGTCAAAAAGAAGAGTGCAGCGTCAAGAACTCGCCCCCCATTCCACCCGTGGCGCGATGCGGCCCCTCTGGGCAGACGGACACACGGCCCTAAGCGTCACCAGGCAGCCCCCGTCCGTCACCTCGCGTATCTTGCGACGTGCGGCACGTGAACGAGAGGCTTTCGAGCACGCTGAGCGGTCGCAGTTTGGACCTTCGACACACCGGAGGAGCTGGCACCAGCCTCGATTTTAATATTTCTTCGCGCTAACGGGCTGATCTGAGATTCACGCTACGCAAACCAGCATTTTTATCATCAGAACGCCGGTTTGCGTAGCTGCTTCGTCAGCGGGCATTGCGGCGAAGCGAGGCGAACCGGCCTTCTTTGGGATTCCATCTTTCTTGTTGGTATGACAACGTCATTCTCATAGCAATCCAGTAGGATTTAGCCATACGGTCAGAAGAGGGGGCGATTTATCCCCCAGCGAATAGGAGACGCGCCATGAAAAAGACGCTCGACCTTAAAAAGACGGTGTACGAGCTCGTCGCTGCGGACCCCGAGGTAAAGGACGTCATGGTCGCCCTGGGGTTCAAGGACATCACCAAGCCGCTGGCGCTCGACACCGTCGGCAAGATCATGACCATCCCCAAGGGGGCCGCAATCAAGGGAATCGACCTCACGCAGGTGATTTCCACCTTCGAGGAGCGTGGATTCGAGATTGTCGGCACCACCGACTCCGCCGAGGCCAGCCTCGGCCTCACGGAAGTCGCCGATGCGCCCACGCCAGCCCCAGCCGCTCAGGACGCGCCCGCCGACACCCCCGAGGCACGCGCCGAGCTGCTCAAGGGCTACGTCGCGCGTCTCTCGGCAGGCGAGGACCTTGAGGTGGTGCGCGCCGAGTTCGTGCGGAACTTCGAGAGCGTCGACGCCGCGGAGATCGCGCGGGCCGAGCAGGAGCTCATCCAGGGTGGCGCCAAGGTCTCCGACGTGCAGAGGCTCTGCGACGTCCACTCGGCGCTCTTCCATGGGGCGACCATGCAGGAGCAGCTCATCGCCCGTGCGGGGGCAGCCGTGCGGGAGAAGCTGGGAGAGTCAGCCGGAGAAGCGGGAGCTCCGGCCAAAGACGCCTCCCAGGAGACGGCCGCGCTCGCGTGCTCCCGGATAGACGGCCACCCCGTCAACGTGTTCATGCGGGAGAACGAGTCGATCGCCGCCCTCATCGCCGCCGCGCGGGCGAGCCTTGCCTCCGAAGCCTCCGCGCAGCAGACCACCGAGAAGCTCCAGGACCTGCGCTGTGCCACCGTGCACTACGCGCGCAAGGGCGATCTCATCTATCCGCTGCTCAACCGCACCTACGCCTTCTCTGGCCCGTCCGAGGTCATGTGGAGCGTGGACGACGAGATTCGCGACGAGCTGAGGCTCCTCGCCGAGGCGGGCCCGGCGCTTCCCGACTTCTCCTCGCGCGCCGACAAGGTCCTCACCCGCGCCGAGGAGATGGTCTACAAGGAGAACAACATCCTGTTCCCCCTCTGTGCGCAGCAGTTCTCCGAGGAGGATTGGATGCGCATCTACTACGAGATGAGCGCCTACGAGACCTGCCTTGCCGGGGGCTGCCCCGTCTGGGACGCGGCCGAGGAGAGGCGCGCGGAGCTCAAGACCGTCGGCGGCAGACCCGCCCAGGCCGCACATGAGAACGCCCAAAAGGACGATGGCGCGGGGGCCGGCCTCATCACCCTTGGGAGCGGCCACATGACAGCGTCCCAGATCGAGGCGGTTCTCGACACGGTCCCCATGGAGCTCACCTTCGTGGACGAGGACAACGTAAACCGGTACTTCAACGACGGCGAGAAGCTCTTCAAGCGCCCCGACATGGCGATCGACCGCGACGTCTTCTCCTGCCATCCTCCCAAGGTCGAGACCATGGTGCGTCAGATTCTGGAGAGCTTCCGCACGGGAGAGCAGGATCACGTGGACGTGTGGGCGAACAAGGCAGGCGAGCCGGTCCTCGTCCGCTACATCGCCGTGCGCGACGGCTCGGGAACGTACCTGGGAACGCTCGAGTGCGTCCAGAACATGAGATTTGCCGAGGAGCACTTCAAGGCCTAGGGAGGCCGCGACCATGAACAGGGTTTTCTCCGTAGCGCGCGAGCACGCCCCCAAAGACGGGCTCACCATCTCGACCCCGGCGAGGCTCGCCTCCGAGACCTCGATCACGTGGTTCTCGCTCGGGTCGGGGACCGACATCAGTGCCGAGAGCTACGACGCCCCCGTCCTGTACGTGGGGATGACGGGAGAGGGCCGGTTCGGCAACGGAGCCGTCGACGGTCTGCGCCTGGGCGAGGGCGACGCGCTTCTCGTGGCACCCGACACCCCGTGCGGGGCGTCCACCGAGGAGGGGCTCGTATATGCAGAGGTCATGCCAAGAAAGGATCTGACCATGAACAAGGCAGTGCACGCGGGCGAGGTCTTCAAGCTGGCCGAGCTTCTCCCCTACGAGGACGGGAGCGTCGTCAACATGGACGTCGCATCCAACGAGGCGATGAAGTTCGTCGTCATGGCGTTCGACGACGGCCAGGCGCTGAGCCCGCATCGGGCCCCCGGCGACGCGCTCGTCTTCGCCCTTGAGGGCAGGGCCACGATCGGCTACGAGGGAGACGACTACCCCATCGAGGCCGGCCAGACGTTTCGCTTCGAGAAGGGCGGGCTGCACGCGGTCACGGCCAACGGCCGGTTCAAGATGGCGTTGCTGCTGACGCTCAGGTAGCGGCGACGCGGCCGGCCTGGCCAACGTGACTGAAAGCGAGGCATTCGAGATGCAGTACACGAGCCACTACGAGTCTCCGCTCGGGGCCCTCACGCTCGCAAGCGACGGCGAGGCGCTCACGGGTCTGTGGTTCGACGGGCAGAAGCACTTTGCGGCCACGCTCGGCCGTGAGCACGAGGGAGCCGCGCTCGCGGTATTCGCTCAGACCGCGAGCTGGCTCGACACCTACTTCGGTGGCGCGGAGCCTGACTTCGCGCCACCGGTCGCACCGCTCGGGTCCGACTTCAGACAGGCCATCTGGAAGATCATGCGCTCGATCCCCTTCGGTCAGACGACGACCTACGGCCAGATCGCGACGCGCATGGCCGAGGAGCAGGGTCGCGGGCGCGTGAGCGCGCAGGCAGTCGGAGGCGCCGTGGCCCACAACCCGATACTGATCATCTTCCCCTGTCACCGGGTCGTGGGAGCGCAGGGGAGCCTGACCGGCTACGCTGGCGGCATCGACAAGAAGACGTGGCTCCTCGAGCACGAGGGCACGAACATGGACGGGCTCTTTTGCCCCCGTCGCAGCACGGCACCGTAGGCCCGGTCGAGAAGTCCGGAGTAGCGGCCGGCGTTTTCGAAAACGCCGGCCGTCAAAACGCCGCCCGTCAGAACTGCGCCCTAAATTGGGGCACTACTTTTATATTTGAGACACCATTTTGGTATCTAGAGTTTTTTTACCTGGGAAAACGCTGGAAACGTCTCGCTCCCAAGCCTCTTTACATCAAAAAAGCGCCCCAATCGTGCGAGAGGGCCGAGCAGTCGAGAGGGGCTAGGGTTTCGAGAAAAGCGCAGCTTTTCAGGCCGGGCGCTCAAACTCGTAGCGGATGACGAGGGGCTCGCCGGGGGCGTCCGGGTCATCGCGCTCCACGCAGACGAAGGCACAGTCCACACGCGCGTAGCCCTCGGCGAGAAGGACCCCCGCATAGAACTGGGCCTGCAGCGCGTGGCGCGCCCGAACCTCGTCGAGGGAGAGGCCCGCGTCGCCGGTCTTGTAGTCCACGACGAGCGCGCGCTCAGAATCGGCATCCGTGCAGAGCAGGTCGAGAGCGCCCTCGAGGTAGTCACCATGAGGAGAGTCGACGCGCTGGAAGAACGGGACCTCGGCGCGGACGAGCCCGTGGGAGAGGGCCTCGGCGCGCACGTGCGAGCCCGACCAGCGCGCGAGCGCGGCCCTGAGGCGCCCCTCGGCGCGCACGGAGAGGTTCCAGCGGCGCGTCATGGCCTGGACCTGGGCCTCATGGGGCGTGTGCCCGGACTCGACCATCGCCTGAGCGAGCTCGTGGAAGGCCGAGCCCAGGCTGGTGGCGCGGTCGGCGTCCTCGGCCGCGAGGGCACCTGCGTCCTCGCGCTCGTCGCGCCCGGGAAGCTCCCGCGCGCCCGCGTGGGCGTCACCGGCGAGCTCCTCGTGCACGCGCGAGTAGCTGAAGACTCCCGCGCGGGCGCGCCAGGTGCCGAGGGCCCCCGGCGCCGGGGCCTCCGGCGCATAGAGGTCGAACGGCTCCGGCTGGGAATCGGGAGCAGCCTCGGGGGCCGGGCCTGCATCGCCGTCACTGGCATCGCCCTCCTCGCCTGCATCGGCGTCGTCCTTCTCCACGATCGCGCAGCGCACGGCCGCGGGCTCGCTGCCGCCGTAGTCCACGCTCGTCTCGCCTGCCGTGCCCGCGTCGACGCCCAAGGCACCGAGCGCGGCCGCCGCGAGCTTCGACGAGACGCCCGCCTTGCCGGCGGAGGCGTCTATCCCCAGCACGAGCGCCTCGCGGGCGCGCGTGAGCGCCACGTAGAGCAGACGCGCCTTCTCCTGGGCCTCGGCCTCGTCGTCTGAGGCTCGTGCCGCGAGATAGCGGGCGGCGAGCAGCGGCTCCTGGGACTTGTCGGCGCTCGGCTCGAGCTCCTCGGGGTCCACGTGCGCAAGGCTCAGAGGGTCCTGGGGACGCAGGACGAAGGAACGCCGGCCATCCGCGCCCGACGCAAAGGCGAGCGCGGAGTCCCCCGCGGAGTTGCCCCAGCACTCGGCCACCGCGCAGACGGGAAACTCGAGCCCCTTCGACGCGTGTATCGTCATGACGCGCACCGTGCCGCCCGCGTCCCCCTCGTCGGCGCCCGCGAGAGACGCCGGCGCGATCTTGGACGCCGCGAGCCACAGGTCGAACTCCGTGGCCGCCCGCGCCGCGCCCAGGCCCAGGCTCTGCGTGAGGTCGCGCACGTAGCGCACGGCCGCGAGCACGTTGGCGGCGCAGGCCAGCCCCGCCGCCCCCGCCGCCTCGAGGCGCGCGAGCCAGCCGGAGTCGCGCGCCACGTCCGCGCAGACGTCGGCCACCGGGCGCGTGGCCACGTCGCCGAGGGCCCGGACGAGCACGTCGTGCGCACGAACGAGCCGGGCTGAGGGCTCGTGTCCCCCGTAGAACACCATGTCTAGGAGACCCCGGTCAATCGGGCGCTTGGTGGGGGCGTCGAGCTTGTCCTGCAGGCGCGTGCCGAGCTCGCAGAAGTCATTGGCGTCGAGCCCGAACATCTCGCTCGCGAGCAGCGGGAACAGACCTGACTGGGTGTCGGTCGGGTTGGCGAGCGTGTGGAGCAGCGCGCAGACGACCTTGACCTCGTCGGTTGACGTGAACGTGGAGCCGCCCGTGACCACGCACTCCATCCCCGTCTGGCGTATGGCGTCGATGTAGAGGTCGGCGTGGGTGGTCACGCCCAGAAGAAGCGCCATGCCGCCGGGGCGCTCCCCGTGGTCTCGATAGCGCGCGAGGGCCTCGGCGACCTGAGCGGCCATGGCCTCCTTGCGCGCCGCCGTCATCCCCCTGGACGAGCCCCCCACGACCTCGACGTCGATGCGGGGCAGCCCGCGCGCCCGATAGGCGTCTTTTCTGATGGGACAATCGCCCAGGTGCATGAAGCCGCTCATCGTTCCCGCCACAGAGGGGCCCCCGCCACCCGTGGCCACGCGCTCCACGAACGAGAGCACGTCCGCGTGGCTGCGGTAGTTGGTGTCCAGCCGCACGGCCCCGCCCGCGTCCACGGACTCCCCCCGCGACCGGAAGACCCCCACGTCGGCGCCGCGGAAGCGATAGATCGACTGCTGGGCGTCGCCCACGGTGCACAGGTGGCAGGCCCCCTCGCCGGAGAGCAGGCCGATGAGCTCGAGCTGCATCTCGTCGGTGTCCTGGAACTCGTCGACCATCACGAGGCGGAAGCGCCCGACGTAGTCACGGCGCACGCTCTCGTGGTCGCGCACGGCGAGAAGCGCAAGGCGCACGAGGTCGTCGTTGTCCAGGCAGCTCCCCTGGCGCTTGAGCTCCCCGAAGCGCGCCTCCACGCACCGGGCGAGCTCGAGGAGCTCGTCGGCGAGCGGGGCCACCCGGACGAGCTCGGCCTCGGCGCGCGCGAGCTCGAGAGCGGACTTGACGGCCGCGACCTCGGCGGAGATGGCCTTGGACGCGCGCGGGACGCTCACAGCCGCAAGCGTCTCTCGCACGGCTTCGCTCGTGCGCGCACCGGGGGCGAGCCCCTCGTAGGCGCGCAGGGCCTCGAGCGACGGCACCACCGATGCCACCGCTGCGGGCGTGAGCCTGCACGCCGCAAGCTCCTCCGTGCGCGCCGCGAGGGCGCGCACGGCCTCATTGAGGCTCTGCTCGTTCGCCGTCGCAGGCGCAAAGGCACCGAGCCCGTCCGCCTGGGCGTGCCCCTCGCGCACGAGGCGCTCGACACGCTGCATGACGCCGCCCTTGTAGCCGTTCTGGGGACTGTAGACTCCCAGGTCGTACTCCTTGAAGGCTCCTGCGAAGGCGGGGTCGCGCCGGGCGTCGCGCATGACGTCGTCCATGGCGCGGGCGAGAAGCGCCGCGGCCTCGGATCCCTCCGCCACGCTGAAGGCGGGATCGAGTCCCAGGTCGAGCGCGTGGCGGTGCAGGATGCGCGAGCACATGGCGTGAATCGTGGAGATCCACGCGTCATCGACCGCGAGCGCGGCCTGTCCCATGTGCGCGCGGCGCAGGGTGGAGCGCACGCGCTCCTTGATCTCGCGCGCGGCGGCCTCGGTGAACGTGATCACGAGCACCTGGTCGAGGCCGTCCAGGAAGGGCGCGCCGCCCGCGCCCGAGCCGGGAGCGAGCGCCCACGCCACGCGCTTCGTGAGGGTGAACGTCTTGCCCGACCCGGCGCCCGCCTCCACGAAGAGGGGCCGGTCGAGCGTCGTGGCAATACGCCGCTGCGGCTCGTTGAGCCCGGAGAGGTCGACAGTGCCGCTCACTTCCGGAGCCTCCTCTCGCAGTTCAGGACCGGGCAGTACGAGCAGGCGCCCGCTTCCAGGGGGCACGCCTCGATGTCGCCGGCGAGCAGGCGCTCGATGCGTCCGGCGATGGCCTCCTCGCAGGCGTCGAGCAGGGCCTGCATGCCGCGGGCCTCCCCCGTGCGCCCGAAGCTGGCCGTGCGAGGAACCGCGACGCGCAGGGCGCGGCGAGACGAGGGGAGCTCCTCGCCGAAGACGGGCTCGAGCGCGTCGTCGTCCACGGCACCGGCGAGGGCGTGGCCGCCCTTCGTGCAGAGGTAGACCGCCGCGCGCACCGTGAGGTCCGGGAAGGCGCGTCGCACGACCTGGCCGTAGATGAGCGACTGCACGCGCCGGGGCAGCGCGAACGCGCCCGCGGGGGCGCCCTTGGGACCAAAGACGTCGTACTCGCGCGCGAAGCCGGCATCGGACTTATGCTTGTAGTCGATGACGACGGCCTGCCCGTGGGCGTCCACGTCTATGCGGTCGACGGTGCCCACGATCCGCACGCCCGCATAGCTCACCTCGGCCCCGCCGCGCCCGAACCCCCACTCGAAGAAGCGCGGCTCGTAGCCCACGAGCATGCGGCCCTCAAAGTCCAGGAGCGTCGAGAGGTCGCGACGCAGCCCCTGGACCTGAGCGTGCTCCTGCGCGCTGTGCGCGACGAGTGCCTGCGGGAGCGGGCGGCGACCGCCCGCGAGCTGGTACTGATGGGAGAGGTGCGCGTCGAACTCCTCGGAGAGGATCTGGCGGGCCTCCTCGAGCGCCTCCGCGTCTGAGGTGGACGAGCCCGGCAGGCGCACGGTGGGGTCAGCCTGCGCGCGGGCGAGAAGCCCCTCGACCGCGGCGCGGTACGTCTCGTCCTGTAGGGCCTCAGGGGTCTGGGCGCGCAGCTCGGCGAGCAGGTGGCCCCTCTCGGCGCGCTCGGAGGCGCGGGCAAGGAGCTCGCGGTGCGTGACCTCGAGGACGCGGTGGACGAAGGTGCCCAGCTCGGCACCAGTGAAGCGGGCGTCGGCGTCGCGCAGCCTCAGGCGGCGCAGGCTGAACCACTTGTACGGGCACTCGAGGTAGGTCTCGATCTGGGACGCCGAGAGCAGAGGAACCCCCTGATCCACCGGCATGCCCTCGGGCGGGGGCAGCACGAGGGCGCGCTCCCGCGCGGAGATCCTCCCGGCGGGCGCGGGCGTCTCACGTGCCTGCCAGGCGGGGGCGACGCCCGCGCACGAGGCGTTCTCGCGCACGAGGCCCTCCCCCCTGTTGACCACGTTTTCCCGGCCCAGCGCGTCCGCGAGCTCTGACGGACGCGCGTCGGCCGCGACGCCGTAGCACGCGAGGAGCTCCGTCATCATCACGGAGGGATACGCGAGCCTGCCGTCCACGCCAAAGAGCAGTCGCTCGAGCACGAGCGTCTGCCGCGGGACGCGCACGAGCGCCGAGAAGCGCGCGCGGACCCGGTCCATGGTGTGCGGAAGCGGCTCCACGCCATAGGAGGCGAGCAACGCCGTGCGCACGTCGTCGGTAGTCGGGACGGCCGACTCCGTGGAGGTCTGGCCCAGGAGCACGAGGGCGTCGGTCGAGCCCGGGGCCAGGCGAGCCGCCGAGGCCACGTCCATGAGGCGCACCGCGCAGGCGGCTCCCTCCACCGCCCGCTCGGGGCGCAGGCTCACGCGCACGCGCGCGAGCGCCGCGTCGGCCATGGCCACGAGCTCGACGAGCGAAATGGCCCCCGAGTCCTGCGGGTTGGCCGTGAGGCCGAGCTCCTTCAGGCTCTTGGCCACGCCGAGCACGGCCGTGAGGGCACCGATCGCCTGGGGGGCCGCGGGGCTCGCGACCTTGTCCCCCCGTACGTAGGGGGCCAGGAGCTTAGAGGCGGCCGACCCCAGCCGCCCGCGCAGAAGCTCGCGCGTGGCGGAGGCGACCTCGAAGGAGACGTCCTTCTCGGACTGGAGGCGCTCGAGCACCGCGGCGGGCGTGAGCAGGCGGTTCGAGCGCCACTCGGCGTCGAGCCTGCGCGCGCGAACCGCGTCCAGGTGGGAGACGTCGCTCAGCAGGAAGTCCGAGAGGGAGCGAGGGGGCCACCAGGACATGTCCCCCAGGCTCACCCGCACGCCCCCTGCCGCCGGAGCGGGCGCGGGCCAGCTCTGGGCGAGCTGGTCGAGCTGGGCCACCGTGCGCGCGAACTCGAGATAGGCGCGCCCCGCCTCGAGCTCGCCGGAGGGCACGCTCAGCTGGGCGCGGACGGACACGCCGCGCGCGGCGAGACGCGTGGAGAGAGCGTTCCAGGCGGCGCGCGGGTCGGGTGCCGCGAGTATCACGTCGTGCGCGCCCGCGTCCGCGAGCGCGCGGACCTCGCGGGCCACGAGCTCGCCCTCGGCCGAGGGGCCGGCCGGCAGGGCGAGCCGCAGCGCCCCCGTGGGCTCCACGAGGCGCTCCGCCGGCAAGAAGAGCCGCGCGAGCACGTCCGAGAGCTCTGATGCGCGGACGGCGACGGACGTCTCTGGGTCCGCCACCGGCTCCGGATCCGCGGCTCCCTCCACGACCTGCGGCCCCCTCGCACGCGCGAGTGCGCAGAGCTCGTCCGCGAGACGGGAGGCCTCGGCCGAGGCGGGGCCCGCGTCCAGGCGTGCCACGAACGTGACCTCATGCGTCGCGGCCAGGCCGCACACGAGCTCGCGCGCCGCGCGGGTCATCTCGTCGAAGCCCACGAGCACGAGCGGGTCCACCTGCGCCCCGGCGACGTCGAGCGCCTGCGGCAGGGCGGCCATGACCGAGCACTCCTCGACGAGGCCGCATGCGTCAAGCTGATCCGCATAGGCGTCGACGAGCGCCACCACGCTGGCCTCGGCGTCGCTCACCGCCTCCGGGGTCGCGGTGCGGGCCATGAGCCAGGGCATGCCCGCGCGCGCGAGGTCAGCGAGAAGCGAGGCCGTGCCGGGGTTGTCGCGCACGGCTGCTTCCAGCCCCCCCGCGCGAGAGAGCACGTGCGCGCAGAGTACGTCGCGAGAGACGTCGTCCACCAGGCGACGCCCGTCCCCCCAGACCTCCCAGCGCTCGGCCGCCCAGGCCGCGGGCGTCGTCACGGTGACTCCCAGGGAGAGCCCGCCCGCCGCGGCGAGCGCGCGCTGGGCGTCGAGCGCCTGTGCGAACGACGGCACGAGGAGCGTGGCGCGACCACGCGCGACGAGCGCGCGGCGCAGGGTGTCCGCGACCGTCGCGGCGACGATTCCCTCTTCGGTGGTGCGCACAAGGTTCAGAGGCATGAAGCTCCTCGGGTCTTCTCGCTTCTTGATTGCCGGGACCAGCGTACTCCCCCGGCCGGACAACAATCGCAGGCCCCGCCGGGACTCGGGCAGGACGAGTGCCCTAGCGCTCGGGCGAGGCTCCGTCGAGGCCCGCGAGCACGAGCCGATAGCCGCCGACCGGACCGTTGAGACACTTGGAGACACGCGAGACCGTGGTCGACGAGGCACCCGTGGCATGGGAGACGTCGAGGTAGGAGGCCCCCCCCGGCCAGCATCGTGGCCACCTCGAGACGCTGCGAGAGGTCCTCTATCTCGCGCGGGGTGCACAGGTCCCGCAGAAACCGGCACGCCTCATCCGAGGAGCTCAGCGCGCAGAGCGCCGAGAAGAGCCTCTGAGTCCCATCGCCTGCATGCTCCGTCACGGGCATCCGCACTCCCTGTCTCGATTTCTTCCCACCGTTGCATTTTAGCTCATGAGCGCGGTCCTGCGGCAGCTGCTGAGCACGGAGCGAGGCGGCGGCTGGAGCTTCTCGACGCCACGAACGCTGCAAGCGCCCCGCCGGAAGTCCCCTTGCTTTCTCCGACGGGGCATCTGCGGGGATTTTGTCGCTTAAAGAGCTGCAAGCGCCCCGCTGGGATCCTCTCGATTCTTCCGACGGGGCATCTGCAGCAACTACGATGCCGGAAGAGCCGCAAGCGCCCCGCAGTAGGTCTCCGAGAAGAGCCGAGCGGGGCACGTGCGGCACTCTCCTACCGAAAAGAGCGTGAAGTGCCCCGCCGTTCTTTGAACGACGGGGTGCCACAAGCAGGGGCAGGGAGAAGAGCGCTCGGCTGCGAGCGCTACTCCACCGCCAGCGCGGGACTCACGCGCCGTATGATCTCGGAGACCTCAACGAGGCACTTCTTGAGCCAGCCGAGACTCATCACGTTGCCTGCGAAGTTGATGCTGTCCCCGTTGCTCATCTCGAAGTCGAGGGGGCTGCCCGTCAAGAGGGTCTTCTTCGCAGAGACCTTCTTAACGTCTGCAAAACTCGCCGCGTAGAGGACGTTCTTGTCAGCCTGTTGGGCCTCGGCGAGCGGGCCGCCCACGAGACCTCCCACGGCCCCGAAGGCCCTTCCGAACTCCTTGAACAGGCTCCCCTTGTAGACCACGAGGGCGTCAGCCGTCAGATAGAGGTTGGCCTTCTTGCCACCCTCGCGAAAGTATCCCTCATCCGCCCATGGGGCCCCTGCTGCTCGCTCAGCCTAGCCTCCTTCTTCGGTTAGTTTACGTGCGTCGATTCCCCATATCCTGAGCGGGAGCATCTCCGAAAACGCCCCGCGCGCGGGCATCCTATGCGAGCACCCCGCCGCTCTTTGAACGTTTTCGACAGTCTGGAGGCACCATTCTTGCCCCGAACTGCCGATGGCGTTCAGAGAACGGCGGGCAAGGGCTCGCTCAACATGAGGATCCGCGCCCTTATTGACGCGCTTCTTATGAGCTATTCGTCGAACGGGTCAGCGTGCACGCCCGTACGCGAGGCGATAAGAACGAGCCTCCCATGCGTCGAGCGCGGGGAACATGTCATCGACGAAGTCGTAGGCAATCGATTGCACCTTGCCGAACATAATATCGCGAACTTCGACCATGAACGCCTCAATAGACATCATATCGATGTATTCATGAGCACATTACTCGTGTGTCATGGCCTGCCTAACAGCCGCATGCCAGCCGTCAAGCTTTTCCTTGCGCATCTCATCCGGCATGGACGACAAAAAGGAGACGTGATTAACCTGCTCATAGATAACATTCTCGCTCCATACGCCTACCGCTCGCCCCGCAACAAAGGCTGCGCCCGCTGCAGAAAGTTCCGCGAGACTCGAGGTCACGACGTTCAAACGAGCAACATCTGCCTGCATCTGCATGAGGTAGCCATTGCGCGTAGGCCCTCCGTCAACGCGCAATTCTCTAATGGGGAGGCCCGTGTCCTTACGCAGAGCCGCAACGACATCACCAACCTGATACGGGATACACTCGCTGCAAGCCTTGACCACTTCAGCGCGACCCGTCGTACGCGTAATCCCCGTGAGCAAGCCAGTGGCATCGCTGTCCCACCATGGTGCACCGAGTCCCGTGAAGGCGGAAACGAAGTAGGCACGATCAGTGGGATTGGCTTGTGAAATTATCATTTCCACCTCAGACGAGTCGGAGATGATGCCCAGCTGATCTTTGAGCCAGGAGACCACGGCACCTGTATAGTTGAGATTGCCCTCAAGTACATAGCTCTTCTTGCCGCCAAAATCCCAAGCGACCGACGAGACTAGCCCAGAGGTCGATTCCGCAACCATGTCGCCCGTCTGCATTGACCTATAGCGCGAGAATCCTTTCGGCATCCTAATCCAAACTCGATGACCCAACCACCTATTTCGCAGCTCATGACTCCGAGCTCAGGGCGCTCTCACAAAAGTCGGGATTTCTAGAGTGTCAACTGGGAAAACGTCGATAAGACCGTGACTTTTGTAAGAGCGACATCGAGCATTCATCGCGAGCCCAAACCCAAGAAGAGCCCCGCGAGAGGCGCCACCCATTTTGGGTACCCTTCTCCCTAACCGAAAAGGTCGCCCGAAGCGACCGCAAGGGAGGTCCTCATGCACTTCATCCTCAAGTGGCTCGTCACAGCAATCGCGTGCGCGGTCGCCATCTGGCTCGTACCGGGTATCACGCCCGTGGGCAGCAGCTGGGGGGCGCCGCTTGCGTTCGCGCTCGTGCTGGCCCTGCTCAACGCAACCGTCAAGCCTATCATGCAGCTCATCTCGGCACCCATCACGCTGCTCACCCTCGGCCTGTTCTACCTTGTCGTCAACGCCGTCGTGCTCGAGCTCGCGAGCTATCTCGCGCGCAACATCTTCCATGCGGGCATCGTCATTGACTCACTTGGTTCAGCCATCGTGGCCTCGATCGTCATCTCGCTGGTCAGCATGGTCGTCGGCGGCATCGTGGGCACGGACGCATAGCAAGCACATCGGATGTTTTCTCTCCATCAAAGCGGGGCCCGTCAGCTCTCACGGCCGACGGGCCCCACCTCCTTTTTCTAGCTAATCTGATAAAACGCGCGCTACTTCATGATTTTCTTGAAGAGCTCCACGACGGTCGCGCGATCGGCCTCACGCGGGTTGCCGGGGTAGCAGGCGTCGGCCAGAGCGTCGTCGGCGATCCGGTCAAGGTCATCGGCCGTGATGGCCTCGCAGACCTTGGGGATGTTCACGTCCTCGGAGAGCCGGCGCACGGCGGCGATCGCCGCGTCGGCGGCCTCGTCGACGCTCATGCCCGCGATGTCGACACCCATGGCCTGGGCCACGCGAGCAAGCCGCTCGGTCACGACCGGCTTGTTGAACTCCATGGCGATTGGCAGCAGCATGGCGCAGGCGACACCGTGCGGGGTGTCATAGTGCGCGGAGAGCGTGTGGGCCATGGCGTGGTCGATGCCCAGGCCCACGTTGGAGAAGCCCATGCCGGCAATGTACTGGGCGAGGGCCATGCCCTCGCGACCGCTGCCGGGCTTGCCGCTCTTGGCCTCGGCCACGGCGTCGCGCAGGTTCTTGGAGATGAGCTCGATGGCCTCGAGGTGGAACATGTCGGTGAGCTCCCAGGCGGCCTTGGTGGTATAGCCCTCGATGGCGTGCGTAAGCGCATCCATGCCAGTGGCGGCGGTGAGGCCCACGGGCATGGTGGCCATCATGGTCGGGTCGACGACGGCGACCTCGGGGGCGTCGTTGGTGTCCACGCAGACGAACTTGCGCACGCGCTCGGGGTCGGTGATCACGTAGTTGATCGTGACCTCGGCCGCAGTGCCCGCCGTGGTGGGAACGGCGATGGTGAAGACGGCGTGGTTCTTGGTCGGGGCCTCGCCCTCGAGCGAGCGCACGTCGGCGAACTCGGGGTTGCTCGCGATGATGCCGATGGCCTTGGCCGTGTCCATGGAGGACCCGCCGCCCACGGCCACGATGGAGTCGGCCTGGGCGGCCCTGAAGGCGGCGACGCCGTCCTGGACGTTTTGAATCGTGGGGTTGGGCTTGATCTCCGAGTAGATGCTCCAGGCGATGTGGGCCGCGTCGAGGAGGTCGGTGACCTTGGAGGTCACGCCGAGCTCCACGAGGTCGGGGTCGGAGCACACGAGGACCCTCTTGCGGCCGCGGCGCCCGAGCTCGCCGGGGATCTCCTCGATGGCACCGGCCCCGTGATACGAGATGGTGTTGAGAGCGATGCGATTTGCCATGCTTCTCTCCTTTGTGACAGCCGGACCCTCGCCCGGCGGGCTACGGCTCATCATAGTCCTTATCAACGGGTGCGCCGTAGCTGCGCGTCGCGCGAGTAGGCCATGCGAAACGCGAGGGGTGCCCGCGACCCCCATGGCCGAAAAGACGGCCCCCCAGCCACCTGAGTAAGGTAGGGTAAAGAAAAGACACCCGTAAGCCAGACGGAGGAATCGTGGACGAGAGGATCAAAGAGGTCGCATCCGCCTACGCCGCCTCGTGCGTCGAGGAGGAGCTCGACCTTCTCCGCACGCTCGCGCAGATTCCCGCGCCCTCCCACCACGAGGACGCCCGCGCCCGCTTCGTGCGCGAGTGGCTCGTCTCCCAGGGGGCCTCCGACGTGCGCATCGATGACGCGAACAACGTCATCTTGGTGCTCGGGGCCAAGAGCCGAGAAGACTACGCGGTCTTCTCCGCCCACACCGACGTCGTCTTTCCCGACACCGATCCCCTCCCCCTCGCGGAGGACGCCGAGCGTCTCTACGCCCCCGGCGTGGGAGATGACACGGCAAACCTCGTGGGGCTCCTCTTTGCGGCGCGCTGGTTTCTGAAGAGGCGCCCGCGCCTCGCGCGCCCCCTCCTGGTGGTAGCAAACTCTTGCGAGGAGGGCCTGGGCAACCTTGCCGGGACCCGCGAGCTCTTCCGGCAGTACGCCGGGCGCATAACAGAGTTCACCTCGTTCGACCTCTACCTGGGCATGCACGTGACGAGCGCCGTGGGGTCGCACCGCTGGCGCGTGCGCTGCACCACCGAGGGAGGCCACTCCTGGGAGAACTTCGGACGTGACAACGCGATCGAGGCCCTCTGCTCCTTCATCGAGGATCTCTACGCGCTTGAGCTGCCCACCGAGGCCAAGACGACCATCAACGTGGGGCGCTTCGTAGGTGGCACCACCGTCAACGCTATTGCCGAGGAGGCGAGCGTGCTCGTGGAGTACCGCTCGGCCTCCGAGGGGTGCCTCGAGAAGATGTACGGCAAGTTCGTGGTGCTCGTGGAGGAGCACCTCAAAGAGAAGACCCGCATCGACGTCGAGCTCATCGGCCGCAGGCCCGCGAGCGGCGGCTTGGTTCCTGCCGGTCAGGCAGCCCTGGTCACCCAGGCCGACGAGGCGCTGCGCGAGCTGGCGGACGTCAAGCCCATCCACGTGGAGTCGTCCACCGACGCCAACATCCCGCTCTCCCTGAGCATTCCCGCCCACACCGTGGGCGCCGTGGAGGGCGACCTTCTCCACACCCGCGAGGAGTGGATCGAGAAGGCGAGCCTGCCACGAGGTCTCGCCGTCATCATGGCCCTCATGCTCTCCCATGTCGTCGAGCTGCCAGGGGCAACCGAGCTGCCGGGGGCATAGGGGGTTCGGACAGCCCCGGGCGCGACCGTGGGCGCGGGCCCAGGCGACCACCGAACGACATGAAAAAAGGAGCCCGTGGCTCCCCTCTCCGTATGGCGCATGTCCACTCCCGCGCGCGCCGGCCCTAATGGGCCTGAACGCACTTGACCAGCACGGGAGCCTCGTCGTGATTCTCCGTGTGCAGAGAATACCAGCGATCGACGTCGTGAAACAGCATCTTGGGGCTGTCCGCGCAGAAGCGACGCTCGTGGTCGTCGAAGAGCGCGCGGTACTCGCCGCTCATGAACCAGCCGTTGCGGCAGGCCTCGAGCACCTTGCGCTGCGAGCGACTCATGTCCTTGATTCTTGTCATAGCAAACCTCCTCTCTTCTCTCCCCTCTTTATGAGGGCTTCCCACACTCTACCCACCATGTGGCGCGTATTCTACCAGATGGTTGGTTTGAGGAGAAACCCTTACAACTCCGAAACGGGGCGTAACGGCCCGGTAAGGTATTCGAAAGAACTCTGCAAGGTCCCTTCTCTCCCGTCTTTTCCGACATACAATTTCTCTATGGCAGAAGCAGGGAGGGGGATCTCTTTGAATCTTAAGCAGCTCGGATACTTCGTGGCCATAGCCGAGGAGGGCCAGATCACAGCGGCGGCGAAGAGGCTTCACATCTCTCAGCCGCCGCTCTCCTACGAGCTTGCCCAGCTGGAGCGCGAGCTCGACACCCAGCTCGTGAAGCGCGGCCCGCGCGGCACCGCGCTCACCGAAGCCGGAAAGCTCCTCTACGAACGTGCGACCACCATCCTCGCTCTGGCCACGGCGACCACCCGCGAGGTCTCAAGCCTCGGCAAGGGGATGACCGGCACGCTCACGCTCGCCGTGGCGAGCTCGACTGCCGGGCGCGCCCCCACCGCTCGCCTCGCCGAGCTGGGCGCGCACTACCCCGGGGTCGCGCTCGAGGTGCGCGAGGGGTCGGTGAGCGAGGTTCTCGAGCTGGTGAGCAGTGGCATAGCGGAGGTCGGCGTGGTGAGGACCCCCTTTGCGAGCCAGGGGCTGCGCTGCCGCTACGCCCCCGCCGAGCAGCTCGTGGCCGTCATGCCCCCGAGCTTCGAGGTGGGCGGCGAGCTCTCGGTCACGCTCGCCGACCTCGCACGGGTGCCCCTGGTCTGCGACCGGCGCTGCGCCGAGGCCGTGCGGCGTCTTCTCGCCGCGCGCTCGCTCGAGGCCTTTGTTGCCTGCCTCACCGAGGACGCGCGCACGACCTGCGCGTGCGCGACCGCGGGGCTGGGCGTGGGGCTGGTGCCCGCTTCGCTTCTGCGCATCTGCGACACGGGCGACCAGTTTGTGAAGGCTGTTGACGAGAGGGACCTGGAGACGCGCGCGGCCGTGGTGTGGAAGGCCGACCGCGCGCTCTCCCCGCTCGCCGAGCGTGTCGTGGCCCTTCTCGGCGACCTGTCGTAGTCGAAGGCTCGCCTCGCGCTCCCCAGGCCGCGACTCCGGGCCCCGGTCCCCTGCCCCGCCCCCGCGTGGGAAGCTTTTTGCGTGCGTCCCCTCCGGTATCTGAGTTATTGCTTCTTCCGGAGAACCACAGGCCACCCTCTCGTACCTTCGCAAAGGAGGCCCCCGGACGGGAGGAGTCCGGGGGCAAGGGAAGGAAGGGCGCACGGGAAAGACGAGAGGGGCGCTACTCGGCGTCGCCCTCGTGGTCGGAGACGGCCTGGGAGACATCGGCCTCTTGGCCGGAGACGGCCTGGGAGACATCGGCGGAGGCCGCAGCCTCGGCAGGGGCGGGCTCGCCGTCCTCCATGCCCTCGCGGACGTTCTTGACGGTCTTGCCGATAGTGGCACCAAGCTTTGGAAGGTTCTTGGGACCAAAGACCACAAGGACCACGAGAAGGA